>JAUYEE010000258.1 GCA_030691545.1 bacterium
CAAAGAGGTTCTCCAGGTCAGTCACGAGCGATATCGAAGGGATCGAAAGCAGAGCATCGTCAATCAACCCGGCATAGAGGGGGTCTCCCGTGACCTCCGGATTCATGCCGTATCGAAGGTCCTGGCCGTTGACGGAGCTTGTTGGCCAGCCGGGGCCAGGTGCGCTGGAAGATTGTCGAATCACGTCGGAGACGAAGATATAGGTGTGCGTATCAACGTTGCTCGGCTGATACTCTGTCTTGAACGCCGCGGCACGCAAGGCGGTTGTCTTCGAAACACTGATGGGCCCGGTGTAGAGGATACCTGTCTCCGGCGTTGGCGTACTCCCATCGAGGGTGCAGTAGATTTCCGCATCGTCGGTAGCAGTGGTGATGATCACCTCGAACGGTTTGCTGTAAAATCCACGGTCAACACTGAACTTCGTATCGGCGACGTGGCCGAGAACCCCCGTCACATTGGCGGCACGAGGAGTCGGCGTAGTGAAGAACATCACAGAGCCTTGTTGAACATCGGTGACGTCAACGGCGATCAATTCCGGCAGAATCAACATGTCTGAACTGGTGAGCGAAACGTTCAGGCCGTGCATCGCCAGCACGTTTTTGCCCGGGAGCAGGTCTCCGATCCAATCCGTGATGTCGAATTCCTCGTAATCGGTTGCGCTGGCCTCGTGCCCGGAACTCGCGCCGGAATCCCACTCCGGCGATTCCGGGATGTTCGAGGTGCTCGCAGCCTTGGCACCGTTGAGATAGGCCGCAAACCCATCGTCGTACTTGACGCGAAGCGTCAGACGGTCGAATACAGACGGGTCCCAGACCTCAAACTCAATGCGAATATAGACGGAAGTGTTTTGCCCATACATGTCGCCCACGTCGAGATTGATGAGGTTCTCGTAACCCGTTTGCCGCTCGTACCCTGCGCCCGTGCGGCCCCTCAGCGACCACAACGAGTCATCAAAGTTAGAGGTCGTCCAGTTCTCTGCCGGGGCGTCGGGTATCAGGGCGGCAGCATCGGCCCCCTCGATCACGAGGCTGGTAAACGTCGTCTCCTGGGACAGGCCGTAGGAGACATCCTCCGACTGCTCGGGATAATCGAGGTACTCATGGGCAATCGTCACCCCGTCCGGCTTGACGAGAACCACGCTCTCATGTTGATCATCGTCGTTTTTGCTCAGCTTGAAATCTGTGTGCAGGTATCCGAGGCTGTCCACGTAGTCGTCAACCTCCTGGCCGGACGCAAACACGACCAGGAAGCCGCCGCCGCGGATACTCAGTTCCGGAAATGGCCACCGTTGTAAATCATTAGCGTCGTCGGTCAGATACCACCCCGTCAGATCAACCTCGCTCGAAGAGGTGTTGTGAATCTCGATCCAGTCCGATGCGTTCCCGTCCCCGTCCAATAGGCCCGAGTTGTTATCGGCCATGAATTCCGTGATCACGATGTCCGCACTGCACAGCCCTACGGCAGCCATTCCAATCAAGAGGAACAACAGAGTCCACGGCAAATGCCGCTGTTCCGTCACGGTCACAACGTAAGCCTTTCTTGTTCTCTTTGCTCGACGTCCCACGGAATGACAGTCCTTCCGCGCTGTCTCGCGAAAAACGGGCCACTTCCTACCCAACATTATACCTCACCTGCCTGCACCTCGCCAATTGGATGTCCGACAATGCCGAGAGGTTGACACGCTTTCGTCTGCGCGGGAATGCCGCACGAATTTGCAGACACCGCCCTCAAACACGATGGCCGCTTAACGTTCTCTGCGTCCCTTCTTTCAAAATCAGTTCGCGACTGTTGCGAAGAGAAGGGATCTCTGCTGGCGAAAGGCATCGCTCAAGAAGGGTATGTACCGGCGCAGACAGTGCTGACCGACACAGCCATGCCCCCGCATAAGTGAAGTTCAGGCGGATGACTCCGGGGTTCACGGCTGCATCTTTCGTTTTCCGTTTCCCACGGGCTCAAGCATCCCAAGCCGCCAGGGGATTTGTCCGTAGGGCTTGTCTGCCCGCTCTTCGTCCGCCACGCCCTGGAACAGGAAGCGAAGGTTTGCGGGATCAACCTCAAGTCGTTCGTCAAAACCTGCCCGGAGCAATTCCCCGTGGCTGATGCAATCGGTCCACCGTTCGCCTTCCGGCTGCGTGTTCGCCATGCTGGCGAAGCTCTTGTCTCTTGTGTCGGCCAGTGCAGTCCATTCGCCGTCCAATCGGTCTGCGAGGTACGCCTTGAAGTATCGCCACCCGTGACCGCCTTGTGCCTCGACCACCGTCAGGTATTTCTCCAGTCCCTTGAGCTTGTAAGTGTGGCTTGCCTCGAAAATGTCGCCTTTGATCGCCAAGACCGGCTCGGACCAACCGGTCGGGAAATCAGATAGAGAAGTCTCCTCCCGCCACATGCGTCCGTCGAGCGTCGTGAAGAACAGATGCGCCTTGGCGTCATCGCAGATGACCCAGAAGTCCAGCCCGCTCTTCCCATCCGCCAGGCGATGTCCCAATGGCGCGAGAGGGCTCCAGGACGTGGGATCGGCGATGTCTGTGCTCGTGGCGTAGGATGCTCCGTACTTCGGTTCCCATGACTCGTCACTGGCCTGGCAAATGAAATACCACTTCTTGTGCGGGCGGAAGTAGAAAACCTGCGGAGCGCAGAAAAAACCGCTGTGCATCTGGAGCAAATATCGTTTCGCCTCGTCCGTCTTTTTCCAATCGGCGAATGTGATGTACTCGACCTGGTGCGAGCGATTCTGACCCCGAATCGTGCAAAACAGATGCCACCTCCCTTCGTAATAGACGACGGACGGGTCCTTCACCGAATAACACGTATCCCCCGGTCGCTGGAGCGGCGTCACCAAAGGTTGGCTCACCCGCCACCGAAAGCGCCCCGCCAGCAAGTCCGCTGTCGCTTCACTCTTCGCACCGGATGGCTGCTCTCCGCCGCACCCGAGAATCGGGCTTAAGACGACGACTGCCGTGAAAGTGATCGCTACGATAATTCTCTGCCGGACTGTCATACAGGACCTCCTTTGCTCTAATGGTTCGCATAAGCTTGTCATCATTCTGCTTCTTCCCCACTGGTGCGTCTGAAGTTCTCCTTCTCAGCTCTGTGTCGCGATGCCTGAATGGGCCTTCATCTGAAGCGACTCGACGGCTGCCCGGGCGTCGCCTATGGCATGGTCTATCTATGGTAGCGCCAGTCCACCTTCCCTTTATACGACATCGTCTCGTCCACAAGCGAGAATAATCCTGGGTCGTATTCCTTGAGCGCCTCACGTGTAGTGATCGGGTGGTCGGCGCCGTTGGGCGGCGCTCCCATGCCAACCGCGTCGAAGTATGCCAGCACACCCTCAGCCCAGTATTCAACGCGGTCATGAAGGGCGGCGGTGACCTTCCACAACCCCCTGCTCATGGCATTGTCATAAAGTTCCTTCAGCTTTTCATCAAAGCGGATGTCCATGCGCTGAACTCGCAATTCGTACTGCTGTGCTTCCCCTTCCCTCTTTTCCCAGTTGGGGTCCACCGGACGCCTCCCGGTCACATAATAGACCGCCTTGGCAAAAACACGGATGACCTGGCATTCAGTCTCAAACCGGTCTCCAGGGTCGCCCAGGACGTTTTCCTGTCCGACGACGAGCAGCTTGGTTTCCGGCGAGTAGTCCATGAAGCGCGCCGTATAATCCGCGCTCTCATCCGATAGGTTCTTGCATTCAGGCAGGTCAGATAGTTTTTCACGGGGCCCCAACACGACCAGTTTGACACCGTCGGCGATGAGCGCCTTGAGAATGTCGTGGCGATAGGCGAACATCCTGCGGATGGTGTCGTTGGCCTTCAACATGGCCTCGTCACTGGCCTCCCGCCCGAGAACGGTGAACTCGCGTGCCCAGGTGAACTTCGTATAATAGGGGGCGATATTGAACTTCGCTGGCGGCGCTTCGACGTTGGGCAGCGGTCGCAGCCAAGTGTAACGCCAGTCCTGATCGGGGCTGAGATTGAAGGTGATCCTGACCAACTCGTAGCCCTCCGGGTCATAGACCTTGAGCTGCGCGCGCTTGCCGATGGGACCGTGGTTCCAGTTGTTGACGCGGTTGCAGTCGAAGTAGGCCTGGGCGATCTCGGCCCAGTACTCCGCCGAGTTAGAGCCGGCGTAGGTGTCCTTGAAGAGCCCCTTCGCGACCGCGCCACGGTACGCAGCAGTCCTGCGCTTCCTCCAGGTCGGGTCTATTCTGCTCAACGTGCTGTCAATGGTATGGCAGAATTCGTGCACGGCGATGCTCTCGTCGTCATAACGGTCGAGGGGGAGGCTCAGCAGATTCTCCTCGCCGAAGCTGGTGGGAAAGCCGCCCGTGCCCCTCACACGTTCGTTGAGGTAATCGGGGTTTGGAGCGTTCCTGTTTTCGGGAAGATCGGTGTACACCTGGTCCTTGCCGATGATCACCAGGTACATCCCTTGAGCAACCAGGGCTTCGAGCACGTCGGGCCGGCCCGCCAGCATGTGGGTGACGACGTCGTAGGCACGCTGCAGCGCCAGGTCTGCAACCTCGCCCGCGGCCACAACAGGCATACCCTTGACATCGGCGTACTTCTTGTAGAATTCGCGAGCTGCGTCCCTGTCTCTTTCGGGGACCTTCTCGAAGAACGATTCGGGCGGCGCAGTTACGGCCGGGTAGTCCGCATTACCAGCACCCGGTTGCGCGCGGGCGCCTGCGCCCAGCATCAGGGCGGCGAACACAGCCGCAATGATAACCTGGTTTGTGAGTTTCATCTCTAAAGCCTTTCTCCCAGGATGGCCCGCCTACAGAATTTGTACTACTTGTATTACTCATCCGCTCGACCCCAGGTGAGTCTCCGTTGCTGCTCGGCCGTGCTGCGCTCCACCATCCGGCACATCTACTCAGAGAACACTACTGAGGGCGGCGAAAATGATGTCCCAGCCACATGCTTCAGAACGCCGATGTGTTGGTAATCCATTGGGATGAGGGAAGTTAGGGGGCTTTTTCGGGTTTGTTATGTAGGCGTGCACTATAACCGAACTCTGTTGTAACCCCTAATTTATTAGCGGCTTGCGAAGAGGCCTGTTGGAAGGGGAGGTTGTAGGGATCGAGGATGTGGTTCTCAGCCAGGCGGTCGAGGGCGTTTTTGAAGCGGGTCGGGAAGTCGGGAAAGCGCTGCTGGAGGGTGAGAAGGATGCTCATGAGGATTTGGCGGGTTTTGGCGCCCGCTTCGAAACGCACCTTCCCGGTGATGACCAGCAAGCGCGGTGTCGCGAGGAGTGATGCGATGGCCAACGTGTATCGAGGATATAAGCTGGCTCAGGGTTATTTGCCTCCGCCTTCGTCAAAAGAGTGGCTGCCGGAGGGACATCTGGCGTATTTCCCGTCGGAGGTGGAGGACACAACGCGTGTGCCAAAGGTCTTTGGGCGCCACGAGAAAGGTCTATCGGGCCGCTTCAAGAACCCCGGGCATGAGAGGGACCAGACGGCTGACGAATTCCTTCGCGGATTCCACTGCCTCCTCTCTCGTCATCGTGGCCAGAGGGACTGTGACCCTCACCATTGCCCCAATCATCGGGATCTTCCGTGCGCCATTGAGAAGCAAAGTCAGTTGCTGAAGCGTACGGCCGCCTGTGCTTCTCTCCCCGGCCATGTACCAATAGAAAACGAGTGTGTCCGGCCGGCCGCCTGTACCCCTGATGAATGCGTTCACGTGAAGGTCTTCGGCCTCGCGGGAATTCACGACAACGGACTCCGTCCACCTTTCCAGAACCTCGTTGCCTGCACCGATCATGCACATCTCGGGGGGATGAAAAGCCTGACGGTCAGTATCCGAGGCGACCACAAGAACACCGACTTCGTTGCCTGATGGCGACCGATACGTGTCAAGAGCGACGCTTCTGGTCTTGAGAATCGAGAACACTTCCTCTCGTTGGAGTTGGTCCGTCTCCGTCTTTTTCCACTCACCGACACTCTCCGGCAAGTCAACCGGTCGAAGAGCTGACATCTTACCAGCCGCAAGCATGGAATGGGGACAACCCAGAACGATGGCGCCGCAAACACAAAGAAGCACAAACACGATTCTCAGCTTCTTTCGGGAAATCAGCGCAAGGAACGGTTTGTCACCGGATGAAGAATCGTGGCGCGCACCCGCAGACTGGGCTTTTTTGGGAGCTCTGCCGATAGCGAGAAGCCGGTAAAACCCAAGCAGACCAGCTAAGACGATGAGAAAGACTACGGGACTTGACGCATCGTGGAAGACCTTGAATGCCCTGCTCTTGACGCCCCATTTTTCTGCGGCGAAGCACAGGGACGTCACCCGCAGTGCGTTCGAAAGGATCGCGAGCGGGAAAGAACACAAGAACAAAAAGACCTTTCTCGGAAGAGAAAGGTTCACAAGGTAGGCAACTATGGCCCCCAACGCAGATAGCGATATGACCGACTTCAAGCCACTGCACTCATACCCCATCCATAACGGATCCGCTTGAACGAAGCTGATCTTCGAACCCGTAAGAATTGCAGTCCCACCAAAAAAGTTGTATATCGTCACCGCGGCCTTGCCGGACAAGATTTTCATATGGAATGCGATGGGCGCTATGACCGCACCGGGCAAAGGGACCATGAACACCAGAAACAACAGGGGGAAGCTTGCCTCCCGAACGATCCGCTTCCCGAAGAAATACAAGGCGAGTCCCCAGATCGTGATGACGAAGGAAAACGCCGAAACGAAATCAACTCGGAACCAGACCGCGAGGCAATGCAACAGCAGGCTCGCCCCCGCGATGGCAAGCCCTAATCCCGAACCCTCAACCGGACATCGGACGAGTTTGTCTTTTTTCATCCAGATGAGAACGGCGCCAACGGGGGGAATCAGAAACCAATGAGAATAATACGACCCCGGGCCAGACGAACCGGCCAGCGAGACGAACATCGGAAGGTAAGCAAGAAGTCCTGCCAGGCAAAGAAATATCAGCCATGTTTTTGTGGGTCTAAGGTTGTTCACAGGCTTGTGGCAATCTGACGCAGTTGCCGTCCCCCCATTGGCGTTCGGGCACTCTCTCTCGATGTCGGCCACCTCAAGTGAGCCGGGGCTCGCTCGATCGCGTCTCACATCTGTATTCGGCGCCGGGCAAGCCGCATTGGATTCCGGGGGTGGAGGTTGCGTCACTTCGGATTCCTATTCAGAGGTTCTGAGACCGTCCTGGGTAGGAAGCTGTTATGGAAGATCAAAGCCAATCCTGCGTTCGGTAAAGGGTTCCATCCAACGAGCCGCCAGAGGAGCAGAATAAACACCATGGAGGGTGGAGGAACCGTCATCTGAGTTATGATTGAGTCATAACTGAACGCTTTGCGACAAGATGCGAACACCGATTTCTCGTCGGCGAGAACAAGCTTATTCCCGTAAACACTTGTGTTTGATCAACTCTGCGGTCCTCCCGCGAGTTGCAGTCTCCCCCTTGGTGGCCTGGCGACGACCGGCTTGCTCCGTTCTTTTCAACGTCTCAGCTGTGTTCTATTCTCCTCCAGGTAGGGATTCCTATGATCCTCGCTTCATTAAAGCTTTCAGTTTGTCTTTCAAGTTGTTTCCCATAAGTCGGGAGACGCAGAACCTCAGATGTTCTCCGAAAGCGAGGACAAAGCGCACAAGAAGACTGGACCAACTATTATTGAAAATCGATACCTCGAGCATTTCGCGGGCTGAGTTTGCGAAGTGATACTTGTACTCCTGCCCGCCTCGGAGATAATCAAAAGTATGGATTCCCTTGCCGATGGTGTCCTCGAGGACAAAGGAGTGAACGACGCTGCCAACACTGTGTGAACCGTAGTCAAGGTCAAACCCTGTTTGGTAGGAATAGCAGGTGCCGGCGTAAAGGTAGGCATACCAGAAGGCAACCGGGTTACCATCGCAAACGACAAATACGATATAAAGCCAGCCGTTCCTGTGAAACAGGTCCATGATCTCTGCGTGAAAGTTGCTGAAGGTTTCGTCTTCAAAGATTCCTCGAATGCCCTTTCGTGAGATACTCTTTTGCTGGAGCCTCCTCATCGTGTTGATAGCATGCCTGGTATCCAAACCCACCTCCCGGCTTGAGAACTCGACGCTGAAAGCTTTCTCCAGCCGCTTCCTGTAATAGCGAACGTTCCTCCTTATTCTGGGTCCGAAGCGTGCGAGCAACTCATCCCATGTTTCGGGGAGCGAAATGTACGGGGCCACATACTGAGTTCTGCGTCTACTTCTCAAGCGGCGTATCTCCGGAAGCTGTTCAAAGGCGCGAAGGAAAGGGGAGCCCCGACGGATGCTGGAAAGACTGAAGGTATCCCAGGAGCGATGATTGTCAAGCAAGAAATCGAGGATGGCTCTGGCGACATCCTTTTCGCATCCTTCTTCGGCGATGATGTCGAGATACTCCGAGCATACTCTGGATTCCGATCCGATGATCCGAAGTTTGCGAAAGACACCAGCGGTTCTCTTGCTCATGAGGGGGGCGATTCCTCTGAGACGACCAGTGCTGTCGCTCAGCAGAAGAATCAGGAGTTGGGCGGACCCGCCATACCACTTCCACCACGTGAACAGCCATTCCCATGTCAGAAATACGCAATCCGAGCGGCTCGCCCTCAGAAGGCCGTCCCACTCGCGGCGAAGGCTTCTGAAGCCCTCCACGGAACTCACAACTGTCACATTGAGCGGTGACCTGCCGCACGTCGAAGACTGACGCTCCTCAACCGCCAGTGCTGGATAAGAGCGATGAGTCATGTCGTTTTCACTCCGTGTCAAGTCTCGCCTGTCGGGTTTGGGAAAGCGCGCCGATGCCGACCTCCGCCTGAGGGACCGAAGCCTCGTCGGGCAGCCGCTTTTGCCCGAGAGCTGCACAGATACAGATGCTCATAAAGTGTCTCCAACTCCCGAATCATCTTTGTCATCGAGAAATGCGTTCTGACCCTCTCCTGCGCCATTCGCCCCATCTTCTCTCTCAATCCCGGGTTTCTCAAGAGCACAATGGTCTTCTCAGCCAGAGCCTGGGCGGAGGCGGGCTTGACCAAAAAACCGGTCTCCCCATCCACGACGAGTTCTTTGTTTCCACCAACGTCTGTGGCAACGCACGGAAGCCCCGCCGCCATATACTCCAACAAAGAATTCGAGAATCCCTCCGACAGCGATGGCAGCACCGCCACGTCAAACAACGAAAGAAACGGCCGGACGTCGCGCTGAGGCCCCGTGAACACGAAGCGCGCCTCAAGTCCAAGCTCGCAGAGGCGATTACGAAGGCGTTCATCCTGATCTCGTTCACCCCGTCCTACGACAAAGAACCAGACATTTTGCATGTTCACGCTGACAAGTTTCGCCGCCCCTACGAAATAATGAAGGCCCTTGACTGTTCGGTGATAATTGGCGACAACCCCGACAATCAGATTTCCTTGAGGCACTCCCTGCTTCATCTTGAGCGCCCCCGCCTGTCCTTCCACTCGCCCACAGTAGAAATCGAGATCAACACCACCATGGATGACGGTAATTTTCTTCGGATTTACACCCTCGCATCTCGCTGTACACCGCTTGACTTCGTGGGAGTTGGCCAAAGTACATGTCGGAATCCTTCCAACCGCACGAAGAAGAACCCTGTCACGCCATCTCTTCCAGTAGCCAAGGTCCCTCCGAGAGGCAACGATCACAGGGACCCGTGCCAGGCGCGCAGCGAGGACACCGAGAATGTTCGATGTCGGGAAGAATGTATGAACAATATCAAACCTGCCGGCTCCAATGACCCTCCACAGCCTATACAAGCAGGAGAGCGTCGAGCGCCACCCCACCGGCCCTTGAAAAAGGTGAAAATGAGGAATTTCTATCCTCTCCCCCCCCCTTGCTTGCCAGAGGCAGCACAAAGCGGGGTCGAAACGAGACCAGTCAAGGTTTCTCATGATCTGAAGCAACTGCCCTTCGGTGCCCCCGTGCTCCCCGTACAGGTAGTCAATTACGTACAGAATATTCAACCGCAGGTTGCTCCCTGTCATGTGCCGCATGGCTTCCTTCAACGCCCTACATTCAACGTCAAACGTAACCAAGAGCTACCTTACCCTTGAATCCAAGGCCGAAACCGCTCAACCATGCCCTTGATCCCAGTCCTCGGGGATCGACCACGCAGCGTCAAGTGCGATCCGCTGCGGCCGGGAGAATGTTTGCTCCTCCAGCGACCTCAGTAATGCGCAGCCTGCGGGCAAGTCTCGGGAGCATGCTTTTGGGAAATGGCTTGTTGAAGATAAACCTGAACCCCCACAGGTCTATTTCAGTGAAACGACGCGCGATTCTAGAACCGCGTGTCAGATGGGCCCTTAACGAAACGTGGTTGGTAAAGTCAACAAGGGCATAAAACTCGTAGGAGTTACCGAGATACTCAGTTATCCCGGTTTGAATCGCTCGCCACACCCCTCTCTGTCTATATGACGGGTGGACGTACGCGTCGTAACACCAAGCGCCCCGTGGCCCTACGTCGAAACGGTAGTCAAGGGTTTGCTCGTAATGCGAACCACCCATGTGACAAAACTCGTACCCGATTATGTTGCCATCTGATTCCGCTATGACACAAAAAGCTCGCCCCTGCCTCAGGGCCTCCCAGTGACCTCGCTCTCTATCCACGAGCATCGCCAATCGCCCGATATCAGCACCTGTGGCCAGACGCACAGGGAGATTCCATTTCTGCTCTGCGCCAATCCACTTGGCTTTGAGCCTAACCAGATATGAGCGTTTGAAGAGAAGGATGCCGCCAGGGACATATCTTGTAAGCAGAGACACTGCTTCAAGATAATAATGATGCCGGCATAATCTCCAGGCTTTTGCCGCTTTCTCAACAAGGAACATTTGTTGTCTCACCTGCAAAGAATGTTGAAGAGCTGCCTGTCCTTCCTGCTTTTGGGACGATCCACGCGGTCGATCACGAAAAGGGTTGTTATTCTGTTCTTCGTTCTCACTTTCTTCGGGATAGAAGGCCTCGGAAAATCCGCTTCGCATGGAGAACTAACAAACTCGTCTCGTACTCAAAGAGGGTCTTGGAGAAGCGGCCGTTGGCTGCGGCAATGTCCTCCTGGCTGACAAGAAACCTCCCCAGGCGCATCGGATCGGAGCTCGCCGATGCATGCTCCTTTCTAAGCGTCAATCCTATCCGAAAGCCTGCTCGTCGCGCCGCGAGAATAGTCTCCCCATTGCACTCTCCGTTCGGATAGGCAATCGCGTATACCGGCGTTCCGAGCCTCGATTGAATAAGAGCTTTTGACTCCTCGATCTCCCTCTGAGCCGTCCCGTCAGTCTCCACAGGAAGAATGCAGTGGGAAAG
>JAUYEE010000275.1 GCA_030691545.1 bacterium
ATGCTCCCGGATCACGTCCTTTTGGAAAAGCACTCGCGAATCAAATAAAGAAAAGCAGTCACGCCGATAATCTCCGCAGGAAACAGCAGCCACCAGGGATAGGAGGTTGGGGCCTTGCCAACGAGGACTGCCCTGTAGTTCCAGATCAAAGACGCGAAGATCATCGAAACGGCAGTGCCCTCGATGATCCAGAACCGCAAGTCTGCCTTGATGGCGGGTCCGCGTTTCTCTGCGACTACGAGCAGCACGGCGAACAGAACCATGGTTGCGGCTACCACCATGGGGGCATACACGGGCGCCGTCCAGACCACCGGGATCAGGAAAAGCACGTCCCAGGTGCCGAACGACGCGGGGAACGACGGGAAATGCGTGCACTCCGTAATGACCCTCAGCCAACCGTAATAAAGGATGTCCCAGACGCCGAACAGGAACAAGAAGGAGGCAATTCTCTGGACCTTTGTGCGGCCCGCCGCCATGGCGACGCCGACGAGCATAACGATCGTTGCCAACTCCCTCCCAAGCTCCACCCCCAATAGCCCCATATAGCCCATTTTTCGGAGTTGAGCGAGTGTCGGCAGGGGGAACGCAAACCCTTCCGGATAGACTTTCTCCCACAAATAGACCACACACGCGGCTTCCACGTAAGCCATTCCGAGGGCGAAGACGGCCAGCGCGAGAAAACGTCCCACGCCAAAACGTGAACCCAGGGCGCTGTAGGGACTACGGACTGAGGCGCGGAGACGAAGGAGTTTTCGTGCAGGAGACCTGCGCCTGAAAAGTCCGCGCCTTTTGACGGGAACAACTTGGGTTTCAGCGTCGAACTTGCTCGATTTCATTGGGCTCAACTGACCGCCGGGAACAGGGTCATATCTTTCCGACGGAGAAACAGAGAGAAAGGTTCCGCCGAGGTTCAGAAAACCAGCCTTTCTTGGTTCGAGCCACCTGAATGTTGACACGGAGTGTAGTGGATGGCGTGGTGGCCGTCAACGTGTGTTTTCCTGGAGCGAGGAGACGAGGGGGAGAATGTTGCCGAGCGGCGAGGGCGAATCATTTTGATTGAATTGGCAATCAGGCTAATATAGCTTTGTCGAGGAGAATGGAGAAAAGGCCAGGGGACAAGAGTTCGGGAGCGCGGCACAGAGTCCGGGGCTGGGTACGCCCAAGACCACGCGCGCCCGTGGTAGGATGACGATGGTGCGCGGAGGAGCGGGTCCGAAGATTTGGCGAGACACGAGACGAAATGGATTCTGAGGAAGACAATCTACCGCAGGAAGGTCAAGACCGGTGGACGCTCGCAGGCCATGGGTACGTCTTATACCTAACGCTGATTATTCTCGGGATGCTGGTCAGCTTCGCCGCGGCGCCGCGGACGGACGGGTCGGCAGGTGATAAGGTATCGGCGCCGTCGGTTATGATTTTCCTTTTGGCGCTGCTTTACTCCGCTCACCTGGCGGCGAGGTTTCTGTCTGACCGGAACTGGCGGAGAAGGGATGACTATGTCCGCGAGGTGAGATGGTCGGTCGTTGACGTGGTTGCGATGGCGATGCTGTACCTTGCCGTCGGGGCCGTGTACGGGACGTTCGTGGGGGACACGGCTCGTTCTTCAAACGGGACAGGGGAAATCAGCATCGAGGACATCGGCGTCTCGTTGGCGGCTTTCTGCGTGATGCTTGCGTTTGGGATTTCTGTGTTGAGGCAGAGGGGGGCCGGCTTTGGGAAGAGCATGGGGATGACCATGCGTCCTCGGGGGCGACTGGTCGTCGTGGGGCTTGTTGCCTTCCTGGCGTTTCAGCCGTTTCGCATCATGTATGGCACGGTGATCGTGTGGTTTTTCAAGGCGTTCGGACTGCCCATCGAACAACACCCGGTCGTTGACGAGTTGAAGGAGCGGATCGGGGTGGACCTCGCAGCGGCTCTCGTGCTGTCCGTTGGCCTGTCGGCTCCGTTCTTTGAGGAGGTTTTCTTTCGGGGATTCCTTTACCAGGCACTGCGGAGGTATCTCAGGACATGGCCGGCGATTACTCTGACCGGCGGGCTTTTCGCGCTGGTACATCCAGGCGCTTTTCAGCAGGTCCTGATTTTCCCGCTGGGGCTGCTCCTGGCGTATCTGATGGAGAAAACAGGATCCTTGATTCCGTGCATGACCGTACATTTCCTGGTCAACGCGAGCTCCCTCATCCTCCTGCTTCTGACAGGCGGGTAACGGCGGACAGAGCGAAACAAGACGACCCGACAGCGCGACCAGATGATTCGTGAAATAACCCTGGAGTGAGGAAATGGCTTTCGAGGTTCGGCCAATTGAGTGGCGGGAGGACGGACTGGTTCTGCTTGACCAGAGGCTCTTGCCGAACGAAGTCAAGCACGTCGTGTGCCGCAGCGCAGAGGAGGTCGCAGACGCGATCAGGGAGATGGTCGTGCGGGGGGCGCCCGCTATAGGAATCGCAGCAGCATACGGCGTGGTGCTTGCGGCTATGGCATCCGGAGACAAAAGCCGAAAGGAATTCATCAGGGACATCTCACGAGCCACAGAGCAAATCGCGTCCGCTCGGCCGACGGCGGTGAACCTCTTCTGGGCGCTGGAGCGGATGAAGGACGTGCTGACGCGGAACGAGACGGAGAACGCACCGGTGTTGAGGGAAGTTCTCCTTCGGGAGGCACACGCAATCCTGGAGGAAGACCGTCAGACTTGTCGGCGAATCGGTCTTCACGGGGCGGAGCTGATCCGGGACGGTGACGCGGTGCTAACACACTGCAACGCCGGGGGGCTGGCTACTTCAGGCTACGGAACGGCTCTGGCCGCGGTTTTCGCCGCCACGGAGCAAGGGAAGCGAGTTCAGGTTTATGTGGACGAGACCCGGCCCCTGCTCCAGGGATCGCGGTTGACAGCGTGGGAACTGCTCCAGGCGGGGATTGAGACCACGGTGCTGTGCGACAATATGGCGGGCGTTGTTATGAAGGAAGGGAAGGTCAATATTGTCATCACGGGCGCCGACCGCATAGCCCGGAACGGCGACACGGCTAACAAAGTGGGGACATATTCACTGGCTCTGTTGGCAAGGGCGCACGGAATTCCTTTCTACGTGGCGGCGCCCAAATCCACGTTCGATATGAGCCTCGAGAGCGGCGAGAGGATTCCGATTGAACAGAGAAGCCCGCGCGAGGTCACGCATTTCGGCGGAGTACGAACGGCTCCGGAGGGAGTGAAGGTGTATTGCCCGGCATTCGATGTCACGCCGAGCTGCTTGATCACCGGCATCATAACCGAGAAGGGGATCGTCCGGGCGCCCTTCGAGGACAACCTTAGGAGACTATTCGGGTGACATGCGCACCGGGATCTGATAGATATGGTGGTCGAAAAACGACGATTCCGGTCATCGAAACCGAAATGACAAAGCCCGAATTCCTCCTTCGTGTTCTTCGTGGTTTTATCCATCCGTCCACTCCCCCCTCAACCGAAGAGTCGTCATGAAACGTACACAGAGACCGTCTGAGCAAACTCTCGCAGCTTTCGGTGAGCTGCGGCTCATCGAACGAATTCGGAAGAAAGCACTTGCGCGGGGCGAAACAGGCGAAAAGTTGGTCGTCGAGGGGATTGGCGACGATACTGCCGTCTTGAAATGGGAGAAGGACTGGTGGCTTCTGCTGACCTGCGATACCCTTGTTGAGGGAGTCCATTTCGTCAAGGGAACGGCGGCATGCCGGGTCGGGTGGAAGGCGATGGGCTGCAACCTCAGCGATATTGCGGCGATGGGCGGCATCCCCCTCTACGCGGTTGTATCGCTGGCGTGCCCGGCGGGCACAGCCGTGGGTGGGATTGACGAAATGTACGCCGGGATGATGAACCTGGCAAGGCGGTTCGGGGTCTCCATTGTGGGGGGAGATACCGTCGAATCGCCGGGCGGCCTGTGCGTGACGGTTGCGCTTATAGGGAAAGTTGAGAAGAACCGGCACGTCGCACGTTCGGGGGCGAAACCGGGGGACGCCATCTGCGTCACGGGGAGGCTGGGCGGGTCGCTTCTTGGCAAGCATCTTGCGTTTATCCCGAGGGTAGAGGAAGGCAGGGCGCTTGCGACAAAGTGCTCACCGTCAGCGATGATTGACATCAGCGACGGACTGGCGAGCGACCTGCTGAAGCTGCTCGAGGCGAGCGGAGTCTCGGCCGAGATTTCCGAGGATGCGATTCCCGTCTCGGAGGATGCGGTGCGATTCGCAAAGCAGACGGGAAGGTCGCCCGTGGAACATGCGCTCCAGGACGGCGAAGATTTCGAGCTGTTGTTCACGCTGCCCGAGGAGAAAGTGGGCAGGTGTCTCAGGCTTTTTCGGCGGAGTTTTTCAACGCCGGTGACTGTGATCGGGAAGGTCAAAAAAGGTCGGAAAAAGCCCCTCCTCAAGCGGGCAGAGGGGAGTTCTGTCGTGCTTGAGGGTCGGGGCTACGAGCATTTTCAAAGCCTGCCCGCAGCCGCGCGCAAGGTTCGCCGCAGTGTTTAAGCGGGTCCCGCGCGCCAATGCCGTGTCCTGGTGGCACGGCCAGGGACGTGAAATCAAGCCAGCAAAGAGAAAATCAGAATAGCAGGAAGACGGACGAGCAGCCGGCCGAGCCTCTTGCTTCCGGGACGTGGATAAGTCGTAGCCCGGCGCAGACGGTCGAGTTGGGAACGAAGACGGGCAGGTCTCTCGCGAAAGGAGACGTCGTCGCCTTGTATGGGGAACTTGGCTCGGGGAAAACGACTTTCGTGAAAGGACTGGCGGCGGGTCTCGGAGCGGAACGGGAGGAGGGAGTCCGAAGCCCGACATTCGTCCTTTTGAACCTGTACAAAGGAAGGCTGCCGGTCTATCATATTGACTTGTATCGAGTACATAGCCTGGAGAGGCTTCGCGACATGGGCTACGAAGACTATGCTTTCGGAGAGGGCGTTACTGTGATCGAATGGGCGGAGAGGGCGGAAGAGGCTCTGCCCGAACGGACCATGAGAGTGTGGTTCAGAAGCGTAGGCAAACGCTCCCGGGAAATTCGAATTCAGGTTCCGGCTGGGAAAGGCGGCATAGAGCGTTAACCGTTGAAAGGGTGTCGCGGCGTTATCCATGAACTGCAAGAATCACCCAGACAGGCCGGCGACAGGTAGGTGCAGCGAGTGCGAAGAGAGCTTTTGCGAAGACTGCCTGTCGAAATTCAACCAGCGAGACTATTGTGGTGCGTGTCTGAAAACGGAAGCAGCCATCGCCACGGCGAAAATGGCGGGAAGCGGCGAGGAGTTAGCCCGGATGAAGCACACCCTGGTTGGCTGCTCGATGGTTCTTCTGGCTCTTGTGGTCATCCCGATGCTGCTTCTCATCTATCCAATGTTCAGGTTGGGCGACATCGGGAGGTGCCGGGCGAACTTGAAAAAGTTGTATCAGGAAGCCCTGCTGATCTATGCCGAGCAAAACAACGAGCAGTTCCCCCCGGACAATAACGACCTGAAGCCGCTGTTCGACAAAGGACTGGTGAAGACGGC
>JAUYEE010000036.1 GCA_030691545.1 bacterium
AATCGTAGTTCGCTTTCCAGAATCGCCATTGCAGCTTGATTTTCTTACCATCCGCCTTCGCTGAAATGTCGGCGGACCGGGGAGAGGAGCTGTCGCCATCCGTGCCCTCGTAATGGGAAACGGTTTCCCAGGCGCCCCAGGATTGCGTGGCGTCGTTATATATCGAGATGTCGAGATCGTAGAACTGGTCGTAAATGCCGATGTCATTCTCATAGACCTGTATATTGCTTCCAAACTGAACCGTGACTTTCGCGTACGTCGCGCAGTCTATGGCAGGAGTGACGAGCTGCTCGTCGAGGTCGCCCGGTCCGGCAAATTCACCGTCGCTGACAACATATTTCCCGATCATTCCCGGCAGGTCCGCGGATTCGTACACTAAGGGCGGCCCGGTCGTGGACCACAATTGCCACGCTCCCTCCGGGATAGCTGACCCGTTCACGATGGTCCAGCCCCCGGACGAAGAGGTAATGTCTGCCGTCGTGGTGTAAGACTCAAAATCTTCGGTGAAGATTGGCACTCGCCGGGGCTCCGGCTGGTTGAAGCCGATGCCAAAATAGTCCAGTTCCGCGTTCCCCTCGGAGAGCATAATGCGCAATGTGTGCTGCCCCGCTGTGGAGTAAAACGCGGGAAGGGTGACGGGCAGAATCTCATAGCTGTACCGGCCGTTCGTATTGAAGAGAAACCATCCTTTGTGCGATTCGTCCCACAACAACTCCAGCGTCGCGTTGCCATCGCTTGCCGCCCGAATGACGCTGACATTGACGTATCCATCCTGTGGCACATCAAACGTGAATCGCCACCAGTCGCTCGGCGTAGTCTGTGCAATATACCGCTCTTGCGCGTTGAAAGCGGGAATGGCCATCGAATCGTCGGGGCGGTAGTCATTTGTTTGCTGCGAGTCCTGGTAGAAGAAATCGCTGAGGTAGATGTCCGAGCGGTAGCTGGCGGCGTAACCCTGCTGCAAGGGTCCGCCGGGGTAATTGCCCCCCTCGAAATCATAGTCCTCAAATTGCCGCCTCGTCATGGTGGGCGTTCCAAACTCACTCGCCTCGCTTGCCGCGATGTCGCTGCGGGCGCCGGTCACGTTCTCGGCGATGACCTTGTAGCGGTACGCCTTCCCTTCTTCAACGAAGTAGTCTATGAAGGAGACGTCGAGGATGAGGCTGGATAGCTCGGTGAAATCGGCTGCGTCGTCCGAGCGATAGACGCGGTAGCCTAAGATGCCTTGTTGACTGTTCGGCGCCCACGAGAGATGAGCGTCAGCGTCGAAGGTAACGGCGAGTCCTGAAGGAGATGCTGGCTGTGGGGCGACTTTGTGAGCGCCGGAGACCGCCTGTCCTTCGTGCCCAGCATAATCCATCGTCCCGTTGAAAACGATGACATCCGCCTTGTCCGGGGGAATAGATAGTGTGTAGGGAAGGGTCTGATTCCGAACGTCGTCGCCCGTGAGATACCAGATGAAAGCTTCAATGATGTCGCCAAACTCGCCAACCTGTGGCACGGGAAGAATTTCCTCTATGGTCACGTCTGTCGGTTTCTGCTGGGAGTCCACCGTCAACACGAGCGATACTTGAATGTCCCCGCCAGCCTGGTAGCCGCTCGGGAGCAGCCGCGCACACACGACCGGAGGCTTTGTCCCATACGCCTCCAGTTCGGCAATCGAGGTGTAATCCGCGGGGCCGCCCGGTTGACCGTAGATGCGCACCGCCGTAACCAGGCAGCCGGTGAACGAAGTCTCGTACTTCGCGTAAGGCGTTCGAACCGCGGCTTCTGAGAAATCGTACGCGGGAGAAATCGCCACGCCGCCCGCCTCGACCCAGCCTGTCCCGTCAAGGCTGTACTGAACCGTCAGGCTTCTCCAGAATCCCCCTGCTTCCGAGGGAGAGCCTTCGTAGTAAACAAGCTTATCAACGTAAACTTGCGCGGACCAGGTGTAGCCGTACCAGTCTTCCCCGGCGACGTTTGCCCCGTCGTAGCTGTCATAACTCTGAGCAGTTGTGATTCCGTCCTTGAGCACAGCGAGGTCCTTGAGGCCCTCGCCGGAAGGCTCCGTAACGCGGGCAAACGGCACGGCATCACCGCGAGACGCGAGGTTTTGCCCGTGGACCGCGGTGATAGTTAAGCCGCCGAGCAAGGCGAAATACGCCGTGAAAGTCAACGATGCGCTTCTACTCCAACTTCGCATAGCTTCCTCCATCATTGTCTCGCCTGACCGTGCTCGCGCACGAGCGTCGGATGTGGCCCGGTGGAACGCGCGCGCTTCTGCGCGGCGTCCGCCCGAACAGCCAGGGCGTCGCCGTTGCGACGCGCTGACTCGCCGGATTCTTCTGATGGAGTGTACCACACGTACGGGCGCCTCGCCACCGGTTTTGTGCTGAACCGAGCAGCGGGAGGAGGAACCGCAGAGAGCGCAGAGGACGCAGAGATGGGCGCAGAGAGGACAGGATGAAGGGGATGCCGGCGCGAGTCGCGGCTGAGTTGGACCAAAAAATACCGCATGGGGAAATCTGGGCCTTTTCGGGCCTTTTGGGCGCGACGATTCCCACGGTAACATGCGTGAAATGGGGAAGATAGAGAGAACCGCCGGTCTTTCCAAAAGGCCCAGGTGCCGGGTTTGATGAGCGGCATCGTCGCGCGTCCCAAGAACAGGCAGAAAGTGGGCTTGAGGGAAGGGTGTGGCAAATGTTGTGAGAAAGACGCTTTGGTGCGGCATTTCGATGCCTCTGACAGTGTTTTATTTGCCCGCTGTTTTGGTAGGATTATAGCAGATTCGTGACAATATGTCAAAGAGAGAGAAGGAGGGGGGAGCTACGAATAAGTGGCAACCGTACAAGCCGGGCCTTCACAGGAACCGGGACACGGAAGCGCGGCCACTACTCATTGTACCGCCGGCATCCTGCCGGCTGTCTGGGGGGCATCTTGCCCCCGGTTCTACTCCCCGAGCATTGGATATCGCATGAGGAGTGGTTCTCATGTGAGGGCGAGACGCCCTCACGACTGCCGCCGGGACGGCGGCGTTACCCTTTTGCCTTCGTGCCCCTTTGCTCTGGCGCCACTTACCTCTCGTCCCTATGCGGATAGTTCTTCTAAAGCAACACTGGAGTTGACGGGACGTTCGACTCTCATTCCGCCGTTCCTAAAGCTCTATTCTGCCGAGGCCTATGACACCGGATGGGCCGACATGTGAGGGATCGATTGCGCGGTTTGCCCGCGCCTGCCCTTGTTTTATGATCACTGACATCCCGTAGGAGGCCTCCGTGAAGTCACACTTGATATCGTCGAAAGGATTGTCGAATTTTAGGCTGAAACGGCCAGCGGAATCGGTGGTGTCCCAGGCGCAATCGACCGCTGAGACCGAAGGACTATCACCGAACATGCGCTCTGTTGCCACAACTCGCACCTCGGCTCCCTCGATGGGCATTCCTGTGCTTTGCGATACCACATGGCCCAGAACGACTAGTCTTCGATAGAGGACAATGTTGCCAAGGTCCTCGGCTCCAAGACGCACCTCGATCTGCTTTTCCCAAGGAAAGTATCCAGGGCACCTCGCTTTCAGGCGCCACTCACCGGGGGTCATCCACCGTAAGCGCAATTCGCCGGTAGCATCAGACCTGCCGCTCCTGACGAAATACAAGCTGCGAAGCTCAAGCAACACGTCTGGGATCGGCCCACCGTGCTCCTGATCCACCATTCTCCCACGAAGTTCGAAGGTCGGATCAAAGCGAACCACAACATCGGAGGCGCCAAGAGCAATGTCCTTTCGGGATGCTTTTACCTTCAGCGTTCGGGATTCCCGGTCTGGATACCATGTGACCTGAAGGTCAATGGAGTCCACAGGAGCTTCGAACAGCTTTGAACCGCGCCCTTGAAATCGTATCCCCTCCAGGGCGAACTCGCCCCGCTGACCCAGCACCACGGCATCTTTCGAGCCTATGCCAAGACCAGGCATCCGCGTGCTAATCGGCAGCAGATCGACCCGCTCATTACAAAGAGGCGTGCCGTCATGGAAAACTATTGTTCCAGCGATCCGCCCGTCTGACCGCGGGAGAATAACGCGAAGCTGGCTGTTATTCTTGACCGCTGTTTCCAACTGACTTGTCTCTACATCTACGACCTCGTAACCCTGCTTCCACACCTGGAGTTCACGTCGGAGGGCCGTCTCCCCAACGTATCGCACAGACGGGAAGCGCACTTCGAAAAAGCCTTTTTCATCGGAGTGGCAGATTGGCTTTCCGGATTCCGATTCCCCGTATAGGCTCGCGTTTGCAATAGGGCGTTCCTCTATGTCTATGACGGTCCCTTGTAGAACAACAACAGGAGACTCTCTCAAACTCAGAATAAGTTCGACGTTGCGCTCCTCGACAGGGACTTTCACCATATCAACAGCTGAATAGGGGCCGCTACTTGCCGACAAATGCACATATTTCACCCTCTCTTCGGGAGAACGCAGTGAAACCTCGGTGCATGGAAAGCAAAACCTACCTTCAAGGTCTGCTACCTGAGTGCAATGGTTCACGGATAAGCTCCCCCTAACTCGCGTCAAAGTAACTTCTGCCCCAGCGGCAGGTTGACCGCCGGGAAGGTAAACGAGACCGCCTATGGTAGTCCCGTGATAAAGGTTCAACGTTACCGTCGCTGGGGGCTTCACTTCCAGCCATCCCTCGCTCGTCCTATCGGGTTTTTCCTCAGACGCTCGCTCACGCCATACGTAGCTCGGGGCATCCGCTCTAATCTGGCAGCTCATGTCGGGAAGAACGAGCAGCCTGAACTCGCCCTCCGTCCCCGTTGACACGCTCTTTCCCCGCAGGTGTTGGAGAAATAAAGGCAGGGCTTTGACACCCCAGTAGGGTTCGAGGAGGACCGTTGCCCCTTCGATGGGTTTTTGCTCTTCGCCCTCTTCGACGACGCGGCCGTCTATTGCCACGAGTTTCTTGAGGCTGAGGGTGACCTCAAATGTCCCGTCGGCGGCGGACTCCGGGAGGTCAAGTTCCTCGAGGGCCGCCCACTCCTCGGTCTCGCAACGCAGAAGATAGGGTCGCCCGCCGGGGACCTCGTTAAAGACGAAACGACCTTCTTTGTCGGAGCTGACGGAGGCAACATCCATCCCTCGGGCGCGAGAACTGGGCAGAAGGTCAACCTGAACGTCAGAAGCGGGACCGGTCTTTTCGCCGGTGTAAACAGCCGTTCCGACGATTCGAAGACTGGGCCGGACAATCACCACTAAGGGTTCGGGTACTGTCCTTTCCGCCACTCTCCCCAAGGCGAGATTATCCGAGGAGTATCCCTCGCCAGCAGCCCACGCCGTGTAA
>JAUYEE010000078.1 GCA_030691545.1 bacterium
GAGGGGACTATTCGGGGCAATGCCATCATCGGGAATTTGACAGAGGGGTCAGGCGGAGGGGTAAACGATTCCGACGGAGGGATTATCGAGGGCAACACCATCTGCCATAATCGAGCCAAGGGGTACGGAGGGGGGCTGCAATCGTGCGAGTCTGGCACCATCCGCAACTGCATCATCTGGGGAAACACAGCCCCCGAGGGCCCTGAGCTCATCTGGTCGAGCGCACCGGGCTATTCCCGGGTGGGCGGCGCAGACCCTGGGTTCGTTGATGCCGACAGACCGGACAACAACCCCTTGACATGGGAGGACAACGATTATCATCTCGCGCCTGGTTCGCCCTGCATTGACAAGGGGAGAAACCAGGACTGGATGTGGACGGCTTTTGACCTCGACGGCAACGAGCGGATCATTGACGGTGACGAGGACGGGTCGTACGTCGTGGACATCGGGGCGTACGAGTACAAGTTCGCTTTGAGGGTCCTGGAGGTCACAGCCGCCGCCGGTGAGTTCCAGCTCAGGTGGAACAGCCGCCCCGGACACACCTACATCGTCAGCGTTTGCCCCGACCTTGCGACCTGGGAGTGGATTGGCGTTGCAACGGTTCCGTCGCAAGGATTCACAACGTCCTGGGCCGACTCAGCCTTGCCAGTCAACCGCAGGATGTTCTACAGAATCGACCTCGACTGATTGTTGACTGGTGATATCCGTACTCGAAACCTGCGACCGAAACGACGACGCGCAAGAAGGAGTGTGGCGATCCGGATCTCTGGGGAGCAAAGACTACTGCGACGTCAACAGGTCGTGTCTTCCCTCTCTCGCCTCAAAAGAATGCAAGCCAGCGCGAGAGACGTGTGCTCTAACGGAGAAAGTTGATTCAGGCGATTTGTCACACATCGCCCACTCATAACCGCCGTTCAAAACGCCAGCTGCGAAGATCGCTTACCCGGAAACGGCACGTAACGCCACTACTGTCCCGCCGACAGCTTGAGCCATGAATCGGCATCGTGATTCGGGCGTCGCGGCGGCTAAACCCTGATTGGCTTCTCCTCTTTCGCAGCGGGAATGGATTTGAGAAGGCGCTCGACGATGTGGTCGGTGCTGATTCCCTCGGATTCGGCGTTGAAGTTGGTCACGATGCGGTGGCGCATGACGGTGGCAGCGACCGCTCGGATATCTTCGGTCAAGGCGCAGTACCTGCCGTACAGAATTGCCCGGGCCTTTGCGCCGAGGATCAAGTACTGCGTCGCCCTCGGACCCGCGCCCCAGCTCACCCACGAGTCTATGAACTCGGGGGAACCATCTCTTCCGGGTCTTGTGCTCCGGGCGAGTTTGAGGGCGTATTTATAAACGTGGTCCGGCACGGGCGTTCGCAAGACAATCTGCTGAAGCTCGATGATGTCTTTACCCGTCAGGACCGGTGTCACTTCCGGGGCGAACGAAGTCGTGGTCGTCTGGACGATCTCCAACTCTTCCTCCTCGCTCGGGTAGTCCACCTTGATATTGAACATGAATCGGTCGAGCTGGGCTTCGGGCAGCGGATACGTCCCCTCCTGCTCGATGGGGTTCTGCGTCGCCAGCACAAAGAATGGCTCGTCCAGCTTGTAGAGCCTCCCCGAAGCGGTGACCTGGTGCTCCTGCATCGCCTCTAAGAGAGCTGCCTGGGTCTTCGGGGGAGTCCGGTTAATCTCGTCCGCGAGAAGGATGTTTGAGAAAACCGGTCCCTTGAGGTACACGAAATGGCGCTGGCCGGTCTCCGGGTCCTCCTGGATGATGTCGGTCCCCGTGATGTCCGCGGGCATCAGGTCCGGCGTGAACTGGATGCGCTTGAAGGTCAGATGGAGCGCCCGGGATAACGTCCGAATCATGAGGGTCTTCGCCAATCCCGGAACCCCCACCAGCAGACAATGCCCCCGGCAAAACAGGGCAATCAGAAGCTCCTCGATGACCGCTTTTTGCCCGACGATGACCTTGCCGACCTCGGCGGCCAGTATGTGGTAGGCCTCCTTCAACCGGTCCACAGCCTCCACGTCGCTGTGGGTCAGCGGTTCACTGGTTTCCATGCGATTCTCTTCCGTTTCCGCCTGATGTTCTTGCACTCGTATCCTCCTCACCGTGTTCCCTGTTCTTCAAGCAGTTGACGGGCTTTCGCGGCATCCTCTGTCAAACCGAGCTGGTCGAGCCGATCCACGTACGTTTTCGCTTTCATGATGTGCCCCTCCCCGAGGTACGCCTGCACCAGCCCGAGGTAACTCTCGCCGAGGACCTTGTTTTTTTCAGCCAACTCTGCCCTGTATCTCTCGATGAGCGTTTCGACTTTCCCTTGTTCGCGGAAAATGCCGATGAGCTTCGACAATGCGGTTTCTCGGAAATCCTTCGTCTCCGGCAGCATCACGATGATCTGGCGAAGCTGTTCGGCGGCTTTGTCGTACTCCTTGAGCTTCACGTACACGTCGCTCAGCTCCATTCGCACCTGCGCGGCATCCAGCCCATACCCGCTCAAGTTGATTGCTGGAGTCGAAAGCAATTGCTCGTAAGTCGCCGCCGCCTCCGCATTTTTCCCCATCTTCAAGTAAGCATTGAACAACTTCCCATACGCGCCGTAATAAGTGGGCGATGCTTCAATCATTTTCTCGTAGGCCTCGACGGCGGGTTCCAACATATCTACCGCGAAGAATTCGTCGCCGATCCTCTGAAAAATATACGGGTTGCTCTGGTAATCTGTGATCCTTCGGAACACGTGCAGCGCCGCTTTGGCGTCCCCCTCTTTGAGAAAGGATTTCACCAGCGACGGATAGACCTGGTAGTAAATCCCTGCCGCCTCCCCGGAGCGTTCGATGATGTCCATGAACGCTTCCGCAACTCCCCCCGCGTAGAACTCTTTCGACTCCTTGGCGTTGTGCAGCGAACGAAAGGCCGTCGCCCCAACCCGAACCGCCTCACCATACGGCGGATCGAGAATGAACTCCCCTGCCTCAAAGCCTTTGATTTCGCCCGAGACGACATCCCCGTTCAGAAAGATGACACGAGTCACGTTCGCGCCTGTCGGGGCTTCCGCTTTCTTCTCCGAGGCGAACGTCAGGAAGTCCAGTTCCTCTAACTTCACTGTGACCACCCGGCCTTGTGTGAAATAGGCTTCGATGGAGATGACGCCGTCCTTTATCTCCACAATCCGCCCGGACAACCGGTCGCCATTACGGTTGTGCACGACGTCGGTCGCGCCCGTGAACTCCAGGATGTCCTCGGCTCGCTCGGTCTCCCGCGAAATCCCCTTGACGGCAGCCCGCTCCACGACCATTCTCCCGCAGGAGGACGCCGTCACAGAAACCGACGCCTCCTTCAACGTCAGTTCTTTCGCCGTGACGTGGTCCTCGTTGTTGAGGTACACATGCACATCCGTGCACCAACCTGCCGACGATACCAGCCCGACGGCGAGGAGTATCCCTCGAACAACACTTCCAGCGCGGATGTCGCAGCTCATCGGAAAAACCTTTTTTCAGAAGGCGGATTCTGCATCGCGGATACGGGGTCTTCTCACAAAGGCTCGCTGCCGTCTCCAGGGCGCCTCATTCCGTATTGGACGGCACCTCAGGTGTCTTTGTTCCCTGGACCCGAACGTGGAGCAGTCGGCTACCCTCGCGAACCCCCCGCAGCCTCAACGACCGCCTTATAGAAAGCTATCACGTCCTTGACCACGCAGGCAAGGTAACTCTTGAGAGTAATCCCCTGCGCGATGAAGCCCAGAATCAATCCCAACACGATCAGATTGAACAGAAAAATCAGCACCAGAGAGAAGAAACTGCCCGATACCCGCAAATCCTCCTGCCCTCGTTGAAGCATGTACAGGTTCAGCAGAAGATGAAACGACCACGTGAATCCGATGGCGAACAGAACGAGGCGATGGTAGATGCCGAAATTGACCCACAACGACGCAATGCCGTAAGCGACGACAACGAGAGCCGTATATAGCGGAAAGAAATAGGGGGCGAGAGCGATGAACGTGTTGAGCTTTGTCGCCTTGACCTGACCTCGGCTTTCTGAGAGCCGAATCTCGCGAACCTTCCCCCGAAATAGCACAACCCATAGCGCATGCGTCAATTCGTGTCCGAGGAGATAAGGGCGAAGCGGCTTGCGGAACGCGACGAAAAATGTCAGATAAGAGGTGAAGCCGATCAGGAAGAACACGATGCTCGCACGGAAATCCCCCGATTCAGCGACTTGCCGAAACGTCGAGTAGGCGACTGCCACGCAGGCCGGAAGAAGCGACAGTCCGATGACAAAGTACAATGCCTTTCGGAAAATGCCTGCTCTGTGTGTTGCCCGTGCGCTCGGAGGCATAACCTCGCACCTGTTTAGTGCTCCGTTTCATAGATTCTGTGGCGTACTCCGGATGAATCCACTTCGTCGAGAAGCCCCGCTGAAGCGGGCTGTCGGAAACACGCCGCGCGCCGTTGCCCACCGCCTGAAGACGGTGGCTAACTGTGCGTGCCGGCTGAAGCCCGGCACGAGGCGCATCTCGCCCCTGTCCATTCCCACCCGAGAGGGCGTCGAGCAATTCGTGATCGTATTTACGAAAACTTGCATTTAGTCGCCCGGAAATCTCGAGGGACCGAAATCCACATCAACGTGAAACCAAATTTCCGCGCGGCTCACATTCTCCGGGAACGGCGGAACGTGCTCTGCCGCTGCAACCACGCTGTCCACCGCCGCCCGGTTCACGGTCTCGTTCGAGGACCGGACCGTCGAGTCCAGGAACAGCGGCTGATTCAACGTGCCCTGGCGGGAGAGGTTGAACCACACCCTCACTCTCGCCTCAACGCCCTGTTCCAGAACGGCTGGCGGGGTTTTCTGATACACGCGGATGAGCCTTTGAAGTTCCAACCGATAGCTCTCCGCCGCAGGATTCGCGTTCGGGTCGAGCAGTGAAGCATCCTCGATCTTCGGCAACCCCTCGACGACGCGCGGCGGCTCCGGCATCTTCTCCTCATGGGGAGATTCTTCAGGTGTCTCTTCCGTTTCCTTCGGGGGGGACGCCTCTGGCTTCTGGAGATTTTCCGGTAGAGGATTGATTCCCTCCGGCGTCGGCGGCCTTTCCGTTTCCTCCGCCCCCTGGATGAAGGTGAACGAGATAATTCGCTCTCGTTCCACCTCTTTTGTTTCCCGGGCGCCGATTCGCACCAGAAACACGACATGCAGGCAGAGGGAAATCACCAACGTCGTTCTGAAGACCCTGGATCGTGTCCAGAGCAGAATCGCCCAGAGAACGATGAGCACAGGATAGAATTGCCCGATCGGAACGGTCATGAATCGTCTTTCCCGCTTCTCCTTTGCGAAAGCAACCGCAGATGCACGCCCTGGCCGGGCAAGCTGCTCAGGCCTGGGAAGTGACCAACAGCCCGCCAGCTCAGAGGGCGCCGATGTGCGCATGCGGGCAGGCAGATGGGCACAGATCGCGCAAGCGTTCCATCTATCTGCGTTTATCGGCGTTCATCGGCGGTTTCACAAGATTCACACGAACCCGGCGCGGCGCAGCGTCTCCTCGGTCACGCCAGCGAGCTTGCCGGCCCTCGATAGAAAGTCGTAGAGGTAGCGAGCAAAGACATCTACCTCGATGTTCACCTTGTCGCCCGGCTTTCTCTCTCGGAGGTTAGTGAAGCTTAACGTGTGCGGGATGATGTGCACCGTGAACCGCCGGTTCACGACTGAAACGACCGTGAGGCTCATGCCATCCACCGCGACGGAACCCTTCGGCGCGAGTCGCTTGACGATTTCCTCCTCCGCCTCGATTTCCAGAACCATGTCCTCACCGCTTTTCTCAAACCGCGTGATTGTCCCGGTCCCATCCACATGCCCGAGGACGAAATGCCCCCCGAGGCGCGACTGTGGCGTCAGCGACCTCTCTAAATTCACAATGTCGCCGCGACGGAGGCTGCCTAAGTTCGTTTTGGACAGTGTCTCGCCGAGCAAGTCCATGGTGATTCGACCGCCGGAAAGCGAGGACACCGTCAGGCACGCCCCATTGACTAAGATGCTGTCGCCCAACTGCGTCCCCTCCAGCACCTTCTCTGCTTCAAGGACGAGCCGACCGCCTGCCCCCGATGTCTGGAGCGAAACAACTTTTCCGATTTCTTCCACAATTCCGGTGAACATCTCTTTCCCTCAGCCGCACTTCCTACGCGGGACGATGTATCCCTCAACGAGAATATCTTCGCCAAACCGCCTTACAGAAACGTCCGTCAAGGTTGTTGCCTCGTTCAGATTCCTGGCGCCCTTCCCCGTCACGACCGACGGTGCTTCCGAGCCTCCGATAATTTTCGGTGCGTAGAAAAAGGCTACCTTATCCACGAGTCCTTCTTCAAGGGCCGAAGTGATGAGCCTGCTTCCCCCCTCAATAAGGACGTAGAGAATCCCACGCTTCGCCAGCTTCAGCATCAGGTCTCGCAAGCTCACCTTGCCGCCCTTCTCCCGGCACAGGATGACCTGGGCGCCCGCCGCGGCAATGGCCTCGACTTTCTCTTTTGGCGCGCGGCGAGTCGTCGCGATGATGGTCTTCGTAACGGAATCGCGCGACAACAGTCTGCAACTCAGGTTGACCGACGCGAGTGAGTCAACAACGACTTTCCAGGGATCGTTGACGCAGCGGAGCTTGGCGCGAACCGTGAGCAATGGGTCGTCACACTTCACCGTCCCAATGCCGACCATGATGGCATCGCTTTCGTTTCTCATGCGGTGCGCCTGCCCACGAGAACGTTCATTCGAAATCCACTTCGACTGACCCGTCGAGGTCGCGATTTTTCCGTCGAGGCTCAAGGCGGTTTTCACCGTGACGAAGGGAAGCCCCGTGGCGACATACTTGTTGAACCCCTCATTGAGCTTGAGAGCCTCGTTTTCGAGCACACCGCAGGTGACTTCAATCCCTTTTTCCCTGAGAATCTCGAATCCCCGTCCGCGATGGGCAGGATACATATCGGTTGACGCGGCAACCACTCGCTTCACGCCAGAGGCAATGATTGTGTCAGTACAGGGCGGCGTCCGACCGTGAGTCGAGCACGGCTCCAGCGTGACGTACAACGTCGAACCAACCGTCGCTTCGCCGGCCTCGTTCAAAGCAATCATCTCCGCGTGCGGCTCACCGGCTCGTCTGTGCCAGCCCCGCCCCACGACGACACCATTCTTCACGATGACCGCGCCGACTCGCGGATTCGGGCTGGTCATGCCTTTCCCTTTCGCGGCGAGACGAAGAGCCAGCCGCATGTATTTCTCGTCAAGGTCTCTCATTTGCCTTTGATTTCCAACTTGCTGTCGGCGAAGCCGACGGAGTTGATTTCTCTCTGCGCCCTCTGCGTTCTCAGCGGTGAACCATCGTGCCCTCTGCGGTGAATTCCTCACGATTCAAACAGCGCTCCCGCAAAATCTGACGGGACGAAAGGCTCCAGGTCATCCAATCCTTCTCCAACGCCGACGAACTTGATGGGTATATCGAGTTCCTGTTTGATCGCCAACAGAATCCCGCCTTTCGCCGTGCCGTCAAGTTTTGCCATGACGATGCCCGTCAGCCCGAGCGCCTCATGGAACATCTTCGCCTGCTGGAGAGCGTTCTGCCCGGTCGTCGCATCGAGAACAAGAAGAACCTCGTGCGGGGCGCCGGGGATTTTCTTGGCAATCACCCGTTGGACCTTCTTGACCTCTTCCATCAGATTGACCTTCGTATGCAACCGCCCCGCTGTGTCCACGATGAGGTAATCCATCCCCCTCGCCAGAGCCGCCTCAACCGCATCATAAGCTACCGCCGCCGCATCCGCCCCGTGCTTGTGTCTCACAATCGAAACCCCAGCCTGCTCCGCGAGAATGCTGAGTTGGTCAATCGCCGCCGCCCGGAATGTATCGCATGCGGCCAGAAGGACCTTCTTCCCCTCGTCCTGGAGCATTTTCGCCAGCTTTGCGATGGTTGTGGTCTTCCCTGTGCCATTCACTCCGACTACCAGAATGACGGTCGGAGGAGAACAGGAGACGTTCAGGGATGCCGAATTCGACCCGAGGACAGAAGCCACTTCCCCCTCAAGCCGCTCGATAAGACCTTCCCTGCCGAGTCCTTTTTCGCTCTTGTGGAACTCTCGCACGCAATCAATCAGGCGAGCGGTGACCTTTACGCCCATGTCCGCCTGGAGAAACGTCGCCTCGAGCTCTTCGAGCATCTCCTCGTCTATCCTGCCCCTGCCGGTGAACACCCTGGCAAGACTGGAGGCGATGCGCTCCCTGGTCTTTTTCAGGCCCCTCCTAAGTCTTCCGAATATACCTTTACCCAAGACCGTCTCCTGTCTTTCCTGAACTGCTGTCTCTCAGAGCCGGCGCCGCCTCGCGCGAGATTCTCTTTTGTTCCGCTACCATTATAGCAGAAGCGTGCATCCTGCCATAATTCCGCCTCGACTTGGGATGTGGTGGATGAGGGCAGGGAGAGGAGGATTCTTGCGCGGTTTCTGCGGCCGGGCAGGCAGAGGTGGGGCCGGGCGGCTTGTCCGGCAGGTCTTTCAATTGCGTCTCTTCGCGAAACAGGCGATAATGGCAGCATGGTCTTGAATTCGTTCTGCCGATTGAGAATCGTCCATTTCGTTGTCGTGTCCGTCTTTACTTTTCATCATACCTTACGACCTCGTAGGCAAAATATTCCCGCATACCGCGCAAAATCCGGCGGGAACCAGCGAGCATGATTTTAGCAGAGGCTCGACTTCAGGGAGAGACCAATAGGAAAAGGACGAAAAAATCTGAATTTTGAGCTTGACAAGCCCAGCTCGCGGGGGCAGACTTTGATAAATTTTATCACTACTGTCCGGTTATAATCGGGAAGTTTTGACCGCATATGCAGAGCCTGCCTGTATGCTTCGGAAAACCCAATGCTCCCGGGGCCATATGAGTAGCTCAAACGTGGACAAGAGGTTCCCGATTCTGGCTGAACGAAGACAGCAAAAAGGAGTTAACAAAATGCGACACTATGCGGAAAATTGGGGACGCGTCACCCTCCTGTTATTGTTGATGTTCTCGGTGGGGGGGGGCTATGCAGATGACGGCGCCACTGCCGAGCCGCCGGCACGGGGAGTGCGGGACTCCGATCTTCTGCGCGACTCCGGGTTCGGCGGCCCGCTGGTTGACGGCAGGGTGACAGTTGTTTCTTACAGGAAGGTAATCGAGGGCGATTTTGTTGCAGCTTACTTTACCGCCGATCCCGAACGGGTCATCCTAACAGGCCCGCGCTATCGGGGTCTCTACCTGGCGAGTGCAGACGGGTCAAGGTTAGAGACAATATGTGACGACAAGATGGCCGGCTGGAGGCCGTTGGCTTTAAGCCACGGCCAGGTGGTCTTCAGAAGCGCAGATGTAGATTCCAGGGGTGACCCTGTCTACGACATAAAGATTTACCACCTCAGTACCAAGAAAACCGATGTCATCTACAGGGGAACTAACGAGGACGTGTATCCTCCAAAGCCCTCAAACTACGGTGACGGTCTCGTCTTCGTGAAGGATAGGACGATCGTGGCTGTCCATATGGGGTGGGTAAGGCCTCCCGGTGCTACGGGCACACAGGAAGAGAGAATTGTTTTTTCTGATCACGGGCGTGTATGGAGTTTAGTTCCGGGCAAAGAGCAACCCAGAGAAATCTCGAATGGTCGTGACACTTGCGGTGGTGAAGCGCTGTCGCCGGACGGACGAAAAGCGGCATATTTGCATGGCAATACCAATAGCGTCATCATATACGACTTTGAGAGCGGCAGGGAGATAGACATAGGCCGCGGCGCTAATCTATCTTGGTCTCCAGATGGTGAAATGCTGGCGTATGTCGTCTCTTGCGATGACGGGCACGACATCCTCAGTTCCGATATCTTCGTAATCAATGCGGACGGCTCGGGCAAACAACAGCTGACCTTTACGGAGGGTATTATCGAGGTAAACCCTTCCTGGTCCCCTGATGGCAGGCGTATCATCTTTGCAGACGCTGCGAAGAGCGCCATCTACATGGTGGAGCTACGCTATTGAGGCTCATGTAGGTTTCTGTGCGAAGAGTGGGTTATGGTGACTGCTTGGTGGAGAGGAGAGGAGGTGCGTGGCAATGCTGCATAAAATGCACAGTGTCCTAATATGCGCATTGGTTGTCCCATTTCACATGTCGTATGCGTCGCTTGCCGGGAAGAAGATAGGCTTGGACCCAGGGCATGGGGCTGGGGTGAACCAAGGCGTATATATTGCTGAGGGCGACTGGGTCCTTGACGCTGGTTTGCGAGCAAGAGCAATCTTGCAGAACTCGGGTGGCTCTGTGGTCATGACAAGAACGGATGGGACAAACGTTGATATAAACACGAGAATCGACATACTTAATTCCAACAACGTTCATCTGGCGGTGAGCATCCATAGTAATGCTGCTGGCGCGACGGCGCATGGCATCGAGACATACTATTGCTCGCTGAGCCCTTACACGGCCAACGGGAAAAACTTAGCCGCGCGATTGTTGGACAGAGCACTGGAAATGGTCCGCAACGACAGCCGGGGTGTGAAGGAATGCTTGGATTCCGGACGGGGTATCCACTACGGTATCATCCGGTATACAAACATGCCGGCTGCATTGCCTGAGTATTATTTCCACACCAATGACTGGGAGAATTACAACCTGCACTACCTGGAGCAAGGAAGGGACAAGATCGCACGCTCCTTGTGCTCGGCAGTGACCGACTATTTTGGCGGTGGCACGGCACCCCAGGACCAAAGCTTGATTAGAGCCGCGGGAGACGTCAGCGTATATTGGTTCCAAAATGGGAAGCGCTATCACGTGACTTTCGACGCGATGACCGCGATGAACGACGATGCCGGAGACCCGAGGTGGAAGTGGGAGGCAGTTGGTGAGTTTCCTGCAGATGTAGTTAACCAGTACCCCGAGGGGCCGGAATACATCTCAATCAGTAATGCCTCAAACGGGATACTTATCCGGGAAACGGATAAAGTGTGCGTCATGCACAATGGGAAGCATCGGTGGATAACCTCCATTGAGGCGCGTGATTGGAGGGGGACAGACTGGTCGCGTGACGTGATTGTTGTTCCGTCTGCAATCCTCGGTGAGGCGGTTTTCGTGGGGAGCGAGGGCAATCCCATCTACGCGATCGGCGAAGGTGAAGCTGATGAGGCGATCAAGAGCGAGTTCGTTGGGGCGTACACGCGGAGCGAGGACCTTTCCGTGAAAGGATGGCCGGGTTCGGTCTTTCTTGAGCTGGGGTTCCCAACGACCAAGGTCGGAGAGGCCTATGCTTCGGGATGCTCGGGTATAGCTGGCAAATACCAGAAATTCGACGAGGATGGCGTGCTCGAGTGGAGTGAGCACGGCGCGTTTGAAGTGCACGGTGCAATAGGGAAGGCGTATCAAGAGGCAGGTTACTCGGCCAGCCGCCTCGGGTTTCCGCTCACTGACGAGTACCCATGGGGGGCGAACAGGCGAAGCGACTTCGAGGGCGGTTACATATACTGGGAGCCTGAGCCTGTCAATGCGACACATATTGTCTATAGCGACACGGTTCAGATCACTTCGGGGCCGAGTGGCAGTCCGAACCCTGTCCCCTCGGGAGGGAAGGTCAACTGCACAGTCACGGGAACGGACAGTTTGGGGCACACTCTGTCCTATCAATGGTCTTGTCCAGCGGGTTCTTTCGAAAACGCAAATTCCCGCACGCCGATATGGACGGCCCCCCCGAACAACACCGGCTCAACTCAATACTACACCATCAGCGTCACCGTTAGCTGCACCGGCGGCAAAAGCGCGCCGGGTTCGTACCAGCAGGGCGTCTCCTCCGGAGTCCCTCGAATCACGAGGATTGACCCGGCGATTCCGCCGGTGGACCCGAATCCGCGATTGGTGAAGGTCTACGGAGCGGGTTTCGTATCCGGATCGGAAGTGATCTATGGATTCGGGAACACCTGGTATCCGGCGCTTCCGCTGGCGAGGAAGGTCTACCAGAGCTCTGGGTTGATAGACACGTCCCCAAAGTTGGCCTGGGCAGGTACGTGGAAGGTCAAGGTCCGGAACCCCGATGGCACAGAGTCAAATGTCTTCGAGTTCTGCGTGGGTTTGGCGGTCACGAGGATTGACCCGGCTGTGCCGCCGGTGGACCCGAATCCGCGATTGGCGAAGGTTTACGGAGCAGGTTTCGTCTCTCAGTCGCAGGTCATCTACGGGTTCGGTCAGGTGTGGTACCCCCCGATTCCAGCGGATCGCATGGGGCCCACTTCCAGTTCGACCCATTTGGACACAAACCCCAAATTGTGCCGGCCTGGCACGTGGAAAGTCAAAGTCCGAAACCCCAATGGCACAGAGTCAAATGTTTTCGAGTTCCGCGTGGGTTTGGCGGTCACGAGGATTGACCCGGCTGTGCCGCCGGTGGACCCGAATCCGCGATTGGTGAAGGTTTACGGAGCAGGTTTCGTCTCTCAGTCGCGGGTGATCTACGGGTTCGGTGAGGTGTGGTACCCCCCGATTCCAGCGGACCGCATGGGGCCCACTTTCAGTTCGACGCATTTGGACACAAACCCCAAATTGTGCCGGCCGGGCACGTGGAAAGTCAAAGTCAGAAACCCCGATGGCGCTGAGTCAAATGTTTTCGAGTTCACGGTGCAGGCAGCGCGGACATCGTACTCGCTGTACTCTATCGAGCCGACATTGACCACCAGCATAGACCCGGAGACCGGCGACTTTGTGCTGTCATGGGAGGGCGTCGGCATGCAGCCGTGCCTTGTTGAGGTTTCAGAAGACCTTGAGAGCTGGTACCAGACAAGCGGCGTCATCATGCCGCTGGCGGACGGCCCCGTTTCATGGCGAGACTTGGATAGCGCTGTTTTCCGGCAGAGGTTCTATCGGTTGCTGCTGCTGACAGACTGACGACCTGCGGAAAGGCGTCTAACCAAGGTAGCGCGCCGGGCGCGAGGATGTAGCGCCGCGGCGACAGGGTTCCTCGTCGCGATAACGCTCTGGAATTCCGTCCCCTCCTCATTCCGGCAGCTCCTCCAGAACCTGTTTCACGCTCTCCCGATAGCGGCGGAATGCCGCTCGGCCCCGGTCGGTGAGCTGGACCATCGTGTGGGGCTTCTTGCCGAGGAATTTGTTTCTGATGTTCACGTGGCTGGCAGCCGTGCGTCAAGGGCTTTATAACCGCGACGGTGAATTCTCGCAGCGGAACGTCTGGTAATAATTCAGGCGGAAGATCGGGTGGGGCAAGATGGGCGCCCGTTGTCCCGACTTCTTGAGTCCTGAGAAGTCCCTTGGCGTGCGCCAAGGGTAAGTCCGGTAATTCTGATTACGCAAACCCGACGGCCTTTCATGTCTCTAACTCCGGAAGCTTCGTCTTGTCGTCGCCGAACACATCTGAATCAATAGACAGCATACACCACGCAGCATACCGGGGGCAAGGGGCTATCGTCCGACACTGCTGATGACGGCATACAGGATCTCTATCGCGTCCATTCTGTTCATCCTGTCAAAGCCGCCCCTCTGCGTCCTCTGCGATCTCTGCGGTGAGTCCCTCCAGGGACTGAGCCGCCAAGCCTCGTCGAGGAAATTCGTTGCCGGGCAAAAGGCAAAATGCTAACAATGAAAGCTCTCGCAGGCTATTTGGGCTGGCGGCTGCACATACACGGCGACAGGGAGGGGTGCCCTTGGCCACAACCGGTATTCTCGTCGAAGGTTATCAGGACCGCGTCACGGTTCTCAGCGGCAGGATTCTGTTTGAGTTCTTCCCCAGTCGGGGGATGTACACGATCACGCTGGGTGACCAGGCGCACGTTCTCGACCACGCGGCGGTCGGTTTTCGCGAGGCCGATCGCGCCGTTGATTCCACGTCCTACCCGGAGGTCCGGTGGAGGGTCATTGACCTTTCCGACAATCTCGGCGAGGGCAAGGCGTTCATCGCCCATTTTGGCGGGAAATCGGGGCTACCGGCTCTGACCGCCGATTTCTCCTTTTACGAGGGAAGGGACATGCTTGCCATCGGGGTCCAACTCGACAACACGATCGGCCGGCAGCTTCTCCTCAACGAACTGTCCCCGACGAGTTGCCGGGAGAAGGGCGGGAAGTTCGTCTTCGGCGAGCCAGGGGGCTGCAAAGTCCTTCTCGCCGACTGGGCGAGCTTCGGCCAGACTGAGCATCTGTGTTCCCTCGGGACAGCCGCAGAGGCGGCCGCCTTTAACTCCATCTTGTTCTGCGACACGAAGGGAAAGACGACCCTCGTTTGCGGCATCTTCGAGCCAGCGAAATGTCCGACGTCTTTTCACGTTTCTCGCTGCGGAACCGCCGGGGATGCCCTCGCATTCTGGGTTCGGCAGGAACTGCTTGTCAGCGGAAATCCCTCCGAGGCAAACAGCGGTTTGGCAATCCCCGAGGGCGGAACGTTCTCCCCGGGACGTATCGCCCTGATTCTTGACGAGGACCCGCACCGCGCGCTGGAGCTATACGCGGAGGCTGTCGCCAAAGTCAACCGCATCACCCCGCCCGAGCGGATTCCCTGCGGCTGGGTCTCGCGTTCTCACCGCGTCGAGAAGACGTCAGAAGGACAGGTTCTCTCCCACGCCGAGTTCATCGCCACGGAACTCCGGCGGTACGGCTTGAAGGACATCCTGATAGACGCAGGCTGGCAGGTGTCTGGCGATTGGTCTGGCGGGCCGTGGGTACCCGGCGAGTCTTTCCCGAACGGGATGAAATCGCTGGTGGACCAGGTCCACTCGCGCGACTTGAACATCGGGATATGGATGCGTCCTTTCGACCTCGATGGAACTCGCCTCGATCCCAGCAGTGATTTTGCGAGAAACTTCCTCCAGAAAGAAGCGGCGAAACTCACCCGAAGCTGGGGCTTCGATTTCATCAAGATTGACTTCATCGAGTGGGATGCCTTCGAAAGGGAAGACCGTTTCCTGCCGGAGAACAGCTCCTTCACGGGGAACCAGGCGGTGCGCTCGGCCCTTCAGGCGATGCGCCATGGGATTCGCGAAGGCGCCTTTCTGCTCGGCATCGGAACCGCGCCGCCGGCGTCCCTCGGGCTGGTCGAGACTCAGGGAACGGCCCGCGACGTGGACGCCACTCGCTGGCAAACCGTTCGCGAATCGGCACTCAAAGCAGCGGCCCTTCGGTATCACCTGAATCGCAACCTGTGGGTGAATGACCCCGGTTATCTCGTGATTGGAAAACCAGCCACCCTCAGCCAATCGAGAGCCTGGGCTTCTCTCATTGCCCTGACCGGGGGCTGCGTTTTCGTCGGAGATTCTCTTCTCTCCCTCAGCGAGCACAAGCGGTCCATCATCAAACGCATTATCCCGCCCCTTGGGAAAGCTGCCCGGCCCATGGACCTTCTGGACACGGAACACCCGCAGATTTGGGTTCTGGAGGTTGAAAAGCCTTTTGGCAAATGGCATGTGGTCGGGCTGTTCAACTGGGACCCAACGCCAAAGGAGATCGAGGAAACGTACAGGGAGGCCGTCCAGGCGAACATCGCCATCCTCAAGGAGAACGATAAGAACGAAGGGATCGAGAGGTCGCCTGTCGCTCACCGCAAAATCGCCTCCGACAACCGTCTGATCCGCCGAGAAAACGAGCGAATCGCCTCGGTTTTGCAGCGAAGCGGGATCGCTCAAGCGAGGCTCGCCCTACTCCATCTGGTGAAAAAGATGCGCAAGTCCCCTCGCTTCCGAAACGTGAAGGTCTCCTTCCGAAGGCTTGGGCTGGACCCTTCAATTTCGCACCTCGTTTACGACTTCTGGGCGGATCATTTCCTGGGGGAGCACCGCGGTTCCCTGACCACTCTCGTGAAGCTCGCTGCCTGCCGCGTCCTCGCTTTCCATCCCGCATTGGGGCGACCTCAGCTCCTCTCCACGAGCCGCCACGTCACGCAGGGAGCCATCGAGTTGAAGGACCTCCGCTGGGATGAAAGCCGTTGTGAGTTAAAGGGGAAGTCGGACCTTGTCGCTGAAGACGATTACCGCATTGTTGTGCACGTCCCGACGAACTACAAGCTGGTGGAAGTGCAGGCGGACTGTTCGGAATCACGAGCCGACACCGGACCCACTCACCTCGTCCGCCTGTGGCTCAAGCACCCGAGAGACAAGACGGTCTCCTGGCGCGCAAAGTTCGAGAAGCTGATCTGATGTCGTGAGGCGAGCGGCGGCAAAGGAGCAGATTCTTGCTCAAAACGAGAAAGAGGAACCCGAGCCCGGAACGGTCCAGGCTCGGGTTCCTTTGTTGCGGAGATAACGTCCGTCTAACGCATGTTAGATGGACAGGGTCTACCAGCTATCGCGACGGCCTCCGGAGCCACCTCGACCGCCGCCGTAGCCGCCCCGACCGCCCCTGTCGCCGCCGCCGCCGCCGTGGCGTTCCGGCTTCGGCCTCGCCTCGTCAACCTTCAGGGTGCGGTCGCCGAGTTGCGTGCCGTTGAGCCCGCTCATTGCGGCCTGGGCTTCTTCTCGGGAGCTCATCTCGACAAATGCAAATCCCTTGGATTTGCCCGTGTACTTGTCGGTCACGAGCGTCACGGACTCGACGGTCCCGAATCCTCCAAAAGCTTTCCGCAGGTCCTCTTCAGAGGTTTCGTAGGACAGGTTTCCCACATACATTTTCATTCCTTCTCTCCTTTTCTTGAAAGAGGATGTTTCGTCTATCCTCGAACCGCACGGGGATATGTCCACCATGGATCTCTGAATAGACTTGGTTGTTACCTGGCACTCCGCCAGGTGCAACTCTCAGCCTCCCGGAGCCCTCGTTGAACCGGTCTCCGGAAGGCGGGAGCAATCGTGTCTTGGTCTGGATAACGTATTTTTGCGGCTGTTCCATTCGCTCGCAGGGTGTCTCTCACGCCAGCCGAGTTAAGGGGAAGAAAGCGACGCACTTGTTGATTCGTAATGGACTGATCTTCTCGAGGCCAGAAAGATGAGGAGGGAAGGACTCTTCCGTAACATCCGGGAAGGCTTCTTTGTTCAGCTCTGTGGCCAAGTTCTGCCAGGTCTCCTATTTATTGGGTGTATTCTGATGCCTTCCCGCTGCGAAGTCAAGCATTCTTTTCATTTTCTTTTTGCTCAATCGCTACGACCGTTGCTGTCATGTTCCTCAGGGAATTGCCGAGATGGAAGCCCGCCCTCTTTGCGGGCACGCGCATATCGCGGAATCGCTTCGGAAGCACCCGGGAAACGCCGACGACATCCGACAAGGGAGACTTGGCTGCGATGCTCAACGGTTTTAAGGAGGGCTTCTCCTGCGAGTTGAGATAGGCATTGGGGTCGTGATAAAGCGCCCCCTCCGGAAGCCACTCCCACAGCGGCCCCAGGTCCTTTCTTGCTCGGTCCTTGTAGAACCGAGGAAGTTCCGTCGTCTCCTGTTCGAAATAGGGGCGAAACTGCGGATCCGCAGCGAGGCGACGACGGACTTCCGTATAGTACCTGATCCGACCGAAACCTTCGGAGGATATGGCACGGACCACGTTCATCCACCGCGGGATCCCGGCCTTGATGGCTCTGTAACGATTGAATATCGCACGCCATGAAAATGTGTGCTTGCTCACATTGATCACCCGCCCGTAGAAATCGGTCCAGGAATAGTTTGCCGGCCTCACATTCATCGCGTGGGTGTTGTTCAGGAAGTGAAGCGGAAAGGGCAAAACGCGGTTTGCGCGCTGGTATTCCAGATTACGCGGCGCCGCCTGCCCAAAGGCCGAAAGCAGCGGATACGTGGGAAAGGTGCCCGGCGTCAGGTCCACAAAGCGTTTCGTGAGCTCAAAGGGCTCCGGGCCTTCGTCCGTGTCGAGTCCGAGAACGAAGTTGGTTTGAACGTAAGGAATGTACCTCAGGATCATGTTGACGTGTTGGGAGACCTGCCGGACCTTCTCCATCCCCACCATCTTACCGCTCTTGGACTTGTTGCCCATGTCGTACCACGACTCAATTCCGGGCAGGACGGCCTTGAATCCGTTTCGCTTCAGCCGCTGCACGTGCGGCTCCGACAAGATAGACAGACAGGTCTCGGCGATGAAATCAATGCTGTCGGGAGGAATAGCCTCCTCGATGGCGTCCATGAAGTCGTCGAACCGGACACCGAAGGTCGGATCGTGCCAGCCCACGTGCGGCCGCCGCAGCTTCTTCAGGAGAAACCGCAAATCCTCCTTGATAACGTCCAGGTCCAGGGGCTGATAGGGTACAACCGAGTCTATGCAAAAACTGCAGGTGTAGGGACAGCCCAGACTCCCGATCATCGGAACGATTTTGAAGAAAGGCGCCTTCTTGAGAGTCGGCTCGATGAACTTCCATCGCTCGCGCACTCCGGGGAGTGCCGAGGGCTGCTGTGCGGCTGTCAGGTGCACGCCAAGCGGGCGATGTTGCGAGCAGTCGCGCAACAGCTCCCGGACGGTCGCCTGATCCGTAAAGCCGAGGACGTAATCGAAGTACTGCCGGGCGTCCTGCGGGTAACAGCGTGCATGAGGGCCGCCGAGTGCGGTGACAGCGCCCCTTGAGCGGAACAGGTTGCTCAGCGCATACGCGAGCTGTGCAGCCTCCGTGAAGGCGCCAATGAAAACGAGGTCAACGTCGTCTGGTAACTCCTCCAGCAGATTCTCAAAACCCGTATAACATACGAGGGTCACATCATGGCCTTGCTGTTCGCACCAAACGGCGATGACTTGCGGCATGATGCTCGCAAGGTTCGCGTTCATGACGCGGGCAAACAAAGTTCGAGTTGGACCGTTGCTGACGAGGTCAATGATGCCGACACGAAGCTTGCGCATAATGCCTCCTGAGCAAAAAAAGCCACGGAATCTCACGATGAAGCTCGCGCCGGCTTAGGTGCGGCAACGCTCAAGGAATGGAAACCCCTGAATTGCGACTGACTGCCATCACTGCAGGCTTCGAGGAACGTTGATTCTCAGACGTGACCTGGCACACATATTTGCGCGAGTTTCTACCAATCCCTGCACGAAAAAGCAAGAGAAATTTTTCCAAACGCGAAACTTGCCCCTCCCTTGTGTGGCGCAGGCATCTTGCCTGCTTTCTGCTGCTCGTTGCACGCTGGAAGCGTGCGCCACAATGTGGGCGGCTCCCGTCCCGGGTCAGCCTTTAAGGACCGCGAGGGGGACCATGCGCGCGACGATCTTGGCAAGGCCAAGCTCCGCGACCACGTGGACGACCTCGTCAATGTCCTTGTACGCCTGGGGGGCTTCTTCTTTGATAGCGAAGCGGTCCTCGCAGATGAGGTGGATGCCGTGCATGGCTTCCCTGAACTCCTCGTCGGAGATGGCGCCGCTCTTCTTGACCTTCCCTTTCCGGCTGACGACACCAGCGGCTCTTGTTCGGGACATCGTGCGGCCGGCGCCGTGGTTGACGCTGTTGAGGGTTTTGGCGGATTCCTCTGTGCCGAGGAGGACATAGCTGGCGGTGCCCATCGAGCCGGGGATGAGGACCGGCTGGCCGACATCAGCATAGACCGTCCCTGCCATGCGGCTCTTTGGGAAAGCGCGCGTTGCCCCTTTCCGATGAACCCACAACCTCTGCCCGAAGTGCTCCTCGAGCTTGACGATGTTGTGCGCCACGTCGTAGATGATGGGCAGGGGCATCGTGTGGTCGCCGTACAGCATCCGAATATCATGGCGGATCAACACGGCCATGATTTGCCGGTTGAGAAATCCGAAGTTCGCGGCACAGCGCATCGCCCCGATGTATTCGTCGGCAAGCTTGGTTCCGGCGTCGAGAAAGCACAGGTCCTTGTTCGGAGCGCGGTCGAGGCTGACTTGCTTCGCCTTTCTCATGTAGTCCCCGGCAATCTCGTGCCCGAAACCTCTCGACCCGGTGTGAATCATCACGACCATCTGCCCCTGATAGAGGCCGAAACGCTCGGCGAGTTTCATGTCGAAGACCCTCTGCACTTCCTGGATTTCGATGAAGTGATTTCCCCCGCCGAGTGTGGCTAATTGGGATTTTCCTCTCTCGAGCGCTCTCTGGGAAACCGCCGTGAGGTCGCCCTCCATCGAGCCGAACTCTTCGATCTTCTGGATGTCCTCGTTCTCTTCGCGCTCGTCGCGGGCATCCCAGAGCCGTCCTTCCTTTCGGGAGACTCTGCGGAGAGCCTTCACCCCCCCCTCGACGACCATACGGAAGTCATTCTCCGGCAGGCTGATGTTTCGCTTCCCCTCGCCGAGAGGGATGTCGCGACGGATGGACTCGGCGATGCGGATGGCCTCTTTGGCATCGGCTTTCATGGGCGTGGTGATGACCCGCATGCCGCAGTTGATGTCGTAGCCCACAGCCGCGGGGATCACAATGTCCCTCGTCGCCACAACCGACCCAATCGGAACGCCATATCCGACGTGAATATCGGGCATGCCGAAGGCCCGGACGACCGACGGCAGAGAGGCAGCGTTCTTGAGCTGTTCAATCGAGTCCGGCTCGAGCGTGATTTTGTCGCTCGTGTAGATTGGCGCCTCGATTAGCATCCGGTCTTGCTTCTCGATGAGTAGCTCGTACTTGCCTCTTTGGGTTAACGAGATGTTCATGGTGTCTGCCCTCATACGGAAGCGTTGCTCAAAGGTTCCTTCCCACAGCAGTGTACACTGGCCGTGTGGGGCGCCGTCAAGCTCCCTTTCGCCGCGGATGTGGATGTATTTGAGTGGTTGGGTACTTGGGCCTCGAACCAGAGCTGGCAAGGCCTGGTCCCAGCTCGCCACCGGTTTTGTGCCGAACGGGCCAGTCGGAGGAGGAACCGCAGAGAGCGCAGAGCACGCAGAGATGGGCGCAGAGAGGACAAGATAAAGCGAATGCCGGCGCGATGCACGGGTGGGTTCGCTAAAAATGCAGAATGGGAAAAACTGGGCCTTTTCGGGCCTGTTGGGCTTGAGGATTCCCACGGTAATGTGCGTGAAATGAGGGAGATAGAGGGAGACGGCGGTTTTCGAAAAAGGCCCAGGTGCCTGGTCTGATAGGCGCGGTTGTCGCGACTCCCAAGAAGGGGCAGAAAATGGGCTTGAGGAAGACGCCCGGCAAATGCTGCGGGAAACGCGTTTTGCGTCTGCATTCTGATCCTTCTGACGGTGTTTTGTTGTCTCGCCCTTTTGGTAGGACTATACCAGATTTATGATGATATGTCAAAGAAAGAGCATGAGAAGATGCGGCTTGGTTTGTGTGGCAGCGGCCGGGCACAGGTCGGAGGCACAAGGGGTGTGCCGCCCGGATTGACCCTTTATTGCGCCCTTACAGGGCTCTTGCACGTTGTCTCGGATCGTGTCCCCAGGGCGTTGCCCTGGGCTATGCTATCGCGCCCTTTCAGGGCTTAGTCCAAAGAAAGATACGAAGCCCCAACGGGGCGAAATACTTTAGCCCAGGGCAACGCTCTGGGTCCCAGTGGAACCGAATCATCCAAGCCCTGAAAGGGCGAAATGAGCCATGCCACAGTAACAGAATCACAGCCGCAGGGAGGACGCGGCCGCACACAGATGGCGGCGGTCCATGCGATGCCTCGAACGGAGCCTGGCCGCGGAGGTATGGCTATAATAGGCTCTATGAGGAGGATCCAGCGTGAAGAGACCGTGCCTCTTGCCTTCGTGCCGCTTTGCCCCGCGAGGCTTCCCTCTCCTCCTTATGCGGATAATTCTTCTAAAGCGACGCCGGAGTTGCAGAGGCGTTCGACTCTCATTCCGCCGTTCCTAAAGCTCTATTCTGCCGAGGGCTATGACACCGGATGGGCCGACATGTGAGGGATCGATTTCGCGGCTGGCCCGCGCCCGCCCTTGTTTTATGATCACTGACATCGCGTAGGACGCCTTCAGGAAGTCACTTATGATATCGTTGAAAGGATTGTTGAATCTCAGGCTGAAACGGCCGGCGGAATCGGTGGTGTCCCAGGCGCAATCGACCGCTGAGACCGAAGGACTATCACCGAACATCCGCTCTGTTGCCACAACTCGCACCTCGGCTCCCTCGATGGGCATTCCTGTGCTTTGCGATACCGCGTGGCCCAGAACGATGAGTCTTCTATATAGGACAATGTCGCCAAGATCCTCGGCTCCCAGACGTACCTCGATCTGCTTTTCCCAGGGAAAGTATCCAGGGCACCTTGCTTTCAGGTGCCATTCACCGGGGGACATCCACCGTAAGCGAAATTCGCCGGCAGCATCAGACCTGCCGCTCCTGACGAAATACAAGCTGCGAAGCTCAAGCGACACGTCTGTGATCGGCCCACCGTGCTCCTCATCCACCATTCTCCCACGAAGTTCGAGGGTCGGGTCAAAGCGCACCACAACATCGGAGGCGCCAAGAGCAATGTCCTTTCGGGATGCTTTTACTTTCAGCGTTCGGGATTCCCGGTCTGGATACCATGTGACCTGAAGATCAATGGACTTCACAGGAGCTTCGAACAGCTTTGAACCGCGCCCTTGAAATCGTATCCCCTCCAGAGCGAACTCGCCCCGCTGACCCAGGACTACGGCATCTTTCGACCCTATGCCCAACCCAGGCATCAGGCCGCTGGTCGGCAGCAGGTCGACCACCTCATTACAAAGAGGCGCGCCATCATGGAAAACGATCGTTCCAGCGATCCGTCCGTCCGACCGCGGGAGAATAACGCGAAGCGGGTTGTTATCTCTGGCCGCTGTTTCCAATTGACTCGTCTCCACATCCACGACCTCGTAACCCTCCTTCCACACCTGGAGTTCACGTGGGAGGGGTGTCTCCCCAACGTATCGCACGGACGGGAAGCGTACTTCGAAAAAACCGTTCTCATCGGAGTGGCAGATTGGCTTTCCAGATTTCGATCCCCCGTATAGGCTCGCGTTTGCCACAGGATGTTCCTCTGTGTCTGTGACGATCCCTTGTAGAACAACAAGAGGAGATTCTCTCAGACTGAGGATAAGTTCGACGTTGCGCTCCTCGGCAGGGACCTTCACCATATCAACAGCTGAATAGGGGCCGCTACTCGCCGCCAAGTGCACGTATTTCACCCTGTCTTCGAGAGAACGCAGTGAAACTTCGGTGCACGGAAAAGAGAACCTTCCCCCGAGGTCTGCCATCTGGGTCCAGTTTTTCGTGTATAAGCTGCCCCGGACCCGCGTCAAGGTAACCTCCGCCCCAGCAGCAGGTTGACCGCCGGGAAGGTAAACGAGACCGCCAATGGTAGTCCCGTGATAAAGGTCTAATGTCACCGTCGCCGGGGGCTTCACTTCCAACCATCCTTCGCCCGTCCTATCGGGGTTCTCCTCAGACGCTCGCTCACGCCATATGTATTGCGGCGCCTCCGCCTTGATCTGGTACGTCACATCGGGAAGTACAGGTAGGCTGAATTCACCTTGAGCTCCAGTTAACGCGCTTTTCCCTCGCAGGCGTTGCAGGAATAAAGGCACGGCCTTCACGCCCCAGTACGGTTCGATGTGGACTGTTGCTCCTTCAATGGGATTTTGCTCTTCGCCCTCCTCGACGACGCGCCCGTCTATTGCGACGAGTTTCTTGAGGCTGAGGGTGACTTCAAACGCCCCTGCCTCGGCGGACTCAGGGAGGTCAATTTCCTCGAGAGCCGCCCACTCCTCTGTCTCGCATCGCAGAAGATAGGGTCGGCCGCCGGGGACTTGGTCAAAGATGAAACGACCTTCCTTGTCAGTTTCGGCGGAGGCGACGTCCATCCCTCGGGCACGAGAACTGGGCAGGAGGTCAACCTGGACCTCGGAGGCGGGCCCCGTCTTTTCTCCGGTGTAAACAGCCGTTCCGACGATTCGAAGACTGGGCCGGACAATCACCACTAAGGGTTCGGGTACTGTCCTTTCCGCCACTCTCCCCAAGGCGAGATTATCCGAGGAGTATCCCTCGCCAGCAGCCCACGCCGTGTAA
>JAUYEE010000112.1 GCA_030691545.1 bacterium
CCTACACCTACAACGACGCCGGCTGGCTCACGCAGATGGGTGGCAATGCCGTTACGATAAACTACGCCTACGATAGCCGCGGGTCAATTACATACATGTCGGCGCCCCAGAACAACGGTGAGCACTGGGACTACACATACGACACATCGGGACAGCTCATACAGGCGCTTTATCAGGACCTGTCTCACAACCCAACCCAGTGGACCTACAACTACGCCTACGACCCCAACGGCAACCGGGGTCCGGGCCAATACAGTCCCACCGACAAGGCGGACACCGTGGGCACTCGGCACTACGCCTATGACGCACTGGGCAACATGATAAGCGACAACGGCGCCACAAGGACGTATGACTACGAGAACCGGCTGACTGGTGGCAGTGGGCTAACCACCCGCAAGTACAACGCTTTCAGCCAGGAACGCAACTACGTGTACGACGAGGGCAGGGAGATCGTGTCCCTCGGAGCCACGCTCACGAGTTACGTGAGGGGCTTGAACGGCCAGCTGCTGATGGAGCTGAACGCGACCAACGCAGTCAACTACTACGCCTTCGGCGATCACCAGGGAAGCATCATGGCTAGGGCGAACTCCTCCGGCACGGTCGACGGGTACGCGAAATACGACCCGTTCGGCAAGGTGCTTACTGCTCTAACCGGAGTGCCCTTTGGGTTTACCGGCGCACGATATGATTCAGCCATAGCCAACTACGTCCTCGGTGCCCGGCGCTACGACCCGGCGCAGGGCCGTTTCACCACACGTGATACGTGGCCTGCAAACGTGTGGGAGCCTTGGACGTGGAACCTGTACCAGTACTGCAAGAACAGCCCGCAGAACTATGTAGACCCGACGGGGCATGTCGTATGGGGATTCGGGGGAACAGGTTTCGTCGCGCAGGGCTTCTTCGGTGGGAAAATGGACGTCATCGTAGTCTGGGATGATAAGGGCAATGTCGGCCTGGCGGTCACGCCATCCTATGCCGTCGGTCAAGGGTTCGGGCTATCATGGGTTGGCGGGTTGTTGGACGAACTTGCCGACGACAGCATCTTCAGCTTGCGTGGGCTATCTGCCACGGCAGGTTACGGGAAGGGCTCGGGAGGTTTCGAGGTAAACTTCACCAGCCCAGATGTGAATCATGACAAACCGATAGTAGGTCTGACTGGTAGCCGAACTCGCGTTGGCGCGAATGTTGGCTACTACGCAGCCTTGGGCCATACATTCGTGTGGGGCGGCAAGCGGAGCGAAGTCAAGGAGAAGTTGCAGGAGCTGCTTGGCATAACGGTTGAAGTTCATACTCGAGATGACGGCACACCAGACTGGGTTGAAACCGAGCAGGGCCGCTATCTGCCGGAGCAGAACCTATTCATTGACAAGGAGGGTAACATAACAGGGGGATTCTAGCCATCATATTCTGATACTGGTGCATAGGGTGTTGATGCTAGGGAGGGGGTGTTGATTTGACACGAGGGAGTACGCTTGTATTCCTTTTCGGTCTGCTGCTGGTCAATATTACTCTGTTGGCCTCCCTGTCTGGCAAGATAGTTGACTGGATGCCTGACTGGCTAATCCAGGATCGTAACCGTGATGAGGTTCGAAAGGCCTATAGGTGGACCGCGCTCGCGTTCATCATCATTGAGGTAGCTGTTTTCCTCGGTGCATTTGACAAACATTGACCCCGTCGAGCCGCAGTGTTGAGCCCTTCGCAGCCCTGCCATCGGTCTGGCCAAAGGCGCGTCCAGCCACGATCTTGGCGTATTGGTCGTAGCTCAGGTGCCATATGGTTTGGACATCACGGTCGGGCACGGACAAGCACCCCCAAGAAATGGCAGTGCCCCTTCGGTTGTTCGACTTCACCCACTTAGGTTGCATTCTTACCAGTTGGATTGCCTACGCCACCCGGCTCCCAAGGCTCAGGAGCATCGGGAATCACGAGTATCCGTACATATCCTCCGGCTTTCGCAGGGGCAATCATCAGACGCTCTTGCAGGTCGCGCTCAAGAAGGATTCCGGTCTTGCTCTTTATGGCTAACGTTTTGTTCGTCTGGACCTCAACGACACTACAGTCCTCATAGAAGTATCTCGTACCTCCCGGCGCTAGACCTGTTGGGCCGAGGTGCACCGTGAGTTCACGAGTCAGCCCCTCTTCCAGACCGGCAGCAAACGAGTGGAGCTCGTCTCAGATGAGCGTGCGACTCATCCGGTGTAGAAACAATCCAGGGCGGTACTGCACGACCCACGAACCCCGACACCCGCCCACCGAAACCCTGGATACCTTGCTTGACGTTTGACCACCTTGTGGATGAGCAACATAGGCGATTCATGATTTTGCTCCGTAGGTCAAGACGACAAACAGCTCATGCAAGTCATCGAAGCGGCAAGGACTGTGGTCTCGGAAATCGGTCTGCTACGAACGGGCACAACCCAGGAACCCCGCAACCCGCCCATCGAGACCCTGGATACCTTCCCTCACGTTTGACCCTCTTGGAGACGAGCACCACAGGCAGTTCACAATTTCTTTTCACGTGGAGGCGCGCGGGAAATGGCTCACCTCTCAAACGCAAAAGTCCAGTTACACCCCCATATCTCAGGCCTTCGATATATCGAAATACTTGTAGGGACAAGTATTGACTTCAGACCCTCAGCAGCGTTAGCCTCAGCCGCGAGGACAGAGAAAACAGCGGATTGACCGCTGAAATCTGAACTGGAGGGCTGGAGAATGACTGAGAAAGCGAGTTTCGAGCAGCTGCTGGCGACCGTGGGAAATGGTGACGTGGAGAAGCTCAAAGCGAAAAGGGTGGAGCTCCACAAACAGAAGACCGGGCTCCAGGAGAAGCTGGGCAAGGTTTCAAAGGAGCTGCAGGAAGTCGAAGGCCCAGATTGGTCTTCCCATCAGAAACGCCACGAAGGCGGCGCAGCTGCTGGGAATCGAGGTGCCCGAGGAGTACAGGAAGTTCGGTGGCAATAGCGGTAACGGCGAGCGTCCGCAAGGCAAGTTCTACTGGGAGGCCAAGGGTCACATGCCTTTCAGGGCCGA
>JAUYEE010000136.1 GCA_030691545.1 bacterium
GCCGCTGTTCGAGAACACTGGTGTCCAGACCAGCGGGTTGCGGTTCGGGGTCGGCGCCGTCCCCGTGAAGTCGTACGCCAGACCCGGATACGGCCGGATATTCCGGACGCCGCCAAACGGCTCCAGAGGGTCCAGCCCGGACGTGATGTTCCCCCAGTTGTGCGGGTTCATCAGCCGGTCGGTCGAGTTCGTGCCTAAGTGCAGCATGTTCTGGAGATAGGAGGTCGTTGCGGGGTATGTCACCGGATACGCCGGCCAGGCAAGGGCGTTCCTGACCGTGACGACAACCTCGTCGCTGCTCGTGCCGCCCGCTCCGTCATTCACGGCTAAATTGAACGTCAAGTCCTCCTCGTAGTCCCAGATGATCGGAGCCGTGAAGTTCACTGTGGCGGTCGTCTTGCCGGTGACATTGACGTTGGTCCCGGCGGTCTGCGTCCACAGGTAGGTGATGTTCCCGGTCGTCGTCAGAGACCCGGACCCATCCAGAGTCGCCTGCGTGGCCTCCTCAACCGACTGGTCCAGTCCGGCGACCGCCGTCGTCACTAAGTTCTTTACCAGAATCTGTACGTCCGCATCCGTGCCGGTGTTCGTCCCGTCGCCGGCTTGCAGGCTGAACACGTACGTCGTGTCCGCTGCCACATGCGGGGCCTGGAACGACGCTATGGCGCTCGTCGGATTCGTGATAGCGAGGGGTCCTGTCCACTGATAGCTTGTAATTGGACCCGCTGTCGAGAAGCTGATGCTGCCGTCCAGAAGAGCGGTTCCTCCCTCCGGAAACTCCGCGTCAATTCCCTGCACGATGAGCGGACCCTGCGTCTGAAGCCCGAAGACCTCCATTTCCGCAATCGAGGTAAAGGTGTTCGAGCCGCCAGGCGTCCCGGCAATGCGGATACCGGTGCCTCTCAATGTCGGAATCTCAATGTCGTACCGGGCAAAGTCATCCTTGCCCGTAAACTGGTCCGTGAAGTCGTATGCCGGCTCGATCTTGACAATCGGGGCATCCAGCCAGGTGGTCCCGTCCGTAGTGTACTGAAGCTTCAGGTCGAGGAACCATCCGCCGTCTCCGAACATGTCGCCCGTGTAATACGCAATGTGGTCAAAGAACAGCGGACTCGCCCACAGATAGCCCCAGTAATCCTCCGTCTTGTACAATCCGTTCCAGCTATCGTTGTTATCGTCATAAACGATGTTGTTCATTCCGGTTATGGCGTAGTGCGAAATGACATAGACATGGTCACTCGGTTCCGTCGTGCCGCCCATAGAAGCCGGGCGAGCTAAGTTGCGCATGGCGACACGGGACACCTTTGATATCGCTGTCGGATCGTCGGAGGACCCGTACTTGTTCTTCCCGCGAATTGCGATGGTACGAAGTGTTCCTGCGGTGAGACCTTTGACGTCGTAAGTGCTCACGCCAATGGTCTCCAACCAGATGATGCTCCCGCCGAACTCGATCCCGATGTCGTACTGCTCGGCGTCAAAAAGCTCGGGCCAGTCTGCGCGGAAGCCCAGTCCTGCTGCTCCGAGGTCCAAGGGCATAATGCGGAAGGGTCCCGGAGCGACCTTGGGGGCGTTAATGGCCCGAACGTTGACGCGAACATCCTTACTGTCCGTACCAGTTTCCCCGGTGACGGTTAGTCGAAAGAGTAGGTCATATCCTATGTCGGCGCCGGGCGGGGTAATGGTCGCCACGGCCTGGTTGGCGTTGGTGATGGCGACGGTGGGGTCGCCAGTCTCCTTTATCTGAGTCCACAGGTAGGTGGTCGTTTTCGTGGACTTGCTGCCGTCGAGGGTGATGGCCTCGTTGCCGTAGCCCCAAACCGGGGAATCGGCTTTCGCTTTCGTCCCAGGCTCATAGCCGGGAACCTCGAAGTTGCTGAAGACCATAGTAGTCTCGACGGTCGCCTCGTGGCTCGTGAGAACGAATCCGACATAAACGGGATCGGAGAAGCCAGCGTTCGTGTGGAAGACGGGGTTGGCCGAGGCCGTCCAGCTCGTCCCGTCAGTGGAGTAAAACCCGTAGAAATCATTGCCGACGCGATCCAGCCTCAACCACCATCGCTCACCAAGCGAGCCGGCCGCGGCATCCAGGGCTGTGTAGCCGGAGGCGGCGTTGTCGGTATCCCGCCACTGCATGCAGGCGTCGCCGCCGTCGTTGCGAGTGGTGGCGTAGAAGACCTGTTTCGATTCAGGGGTTAGCGAATCGCGAACCATGACGCCCGCTTTGGACCAGGTGTTCGTAGCGGGGCCGGTGAAGTCACTGTCCACCTGCACCCGGACACTCCAGTCCCCGGTTGGGATTGTCATGTAGGTGAAGGCGCAACCGTCTTGGGAATCCCAGATGTCATGACCTGCCGACGTGACCGTGTATTCGCCGGTCGCGTCATTGTAGTCAAGGGTGGGATCGGGCATGGTGGTGTCCGATGTTCCCGCGAGCTTAATGAACGTGAGTTCCCAATCGTCGCCAACGGGAACCCCGGGCAGCGTTCCGTCGCTCGTGATGACCGAGAAGGCAGGCGATGCGAAGAGAAGAATTGGAAGAAAGACGATTCCGACAAGCAAGAGTTTGTTCCGCGCCATAGCAACTCTCCTTCCTTGTGTTGAGAAAGTTGTGTTGTTTGTTTTCCGTTGAGACAGCAAACAAACTGAGAAAGAACGAAGGCTGAAGGCGCATGACGAGAAGGGCTGACAAACCTTTCCCGGCACGTGAGCTACACCACAGCCCAACCTGACATCGTTGAATTTGCGCCAAGGGGGGAAGCGATGTCAAGAGTTTTTTTCGCTAAGGGTAAGCCCTCACGTACGGGCGGCAGACGTGGCAGAAAAGAAACCAAGATTTGGACAGGATAACAGGATACACAGGATAATCCTGAAAATCCTGTTCATCCTGTCTGGTTTTCCTCCGCGTTCTCCGCGCACTCTGCGGTTGCATATTCCTCGGCACGCAGTCCGCGGGCGGCCGCTCAGACTTCCGTGGCGTTTTCCCAGCCGATTCCGAGTTTTTTAAGGGCGTAGCCGACCTCGCGAAGGTAATCGCCGTAGCAGGTCATCCAGTGGAATCCCCGCATGTCCTCGAGGACCTTTTTCCAGTTTCCTTCCATCTCGATGTCAATCTGGCAGCGGCAGATGTCATAGAAGGGATGATCAATGACTTTGCCGCGGAAGCCAACCCATTGTTTGGAGGCGAAATCGGGAATGAGGTTTGTGAGGGCCTGACCCTTTTGCATGTTCACTTTCGGGGCGGCGCCGTAGTCGGACTCGAAATGGGTGTGGATTTCCGTCGGCTCAAAATCTTTGCCGTTCATCCTGCTCGGACCGGTGCAATGGGCACATGTGGTTACGCCGTCGTACGGATACGTCGGGTCGTTGAGGAACGACGGCTTGCCGGAGATGTAGCGCAGGAGGATGCCGGAGGGGATGACCACGAAATCGGATTCGCAGAACGCCATCAACCCCTCATCGTTGATGAGATTGAGGGGGAGACAAGCCGTGGTCTGAGACATGGGCATGATGGTTCCCATGCAGGCATTGATTGTGAACGCGCAGGCTCCTGCTTCCTGCATCAGGTCCTTAAACAGCCCTGTCAGGACAAAAGCATTTACGAGGAACTTCTTGTCGGTGTGGAGAGAGACGCCCTTCTGAGCGAGGTATTCATCAGTTTGTCGCTGCGCTTCCTGAACTACCTTGTCGTCGGCGAGAGCCTTTTTGATTCTGGGCTCCAACTGCTGGTAGGTCACCGGGATGATGTCGAGCTTCCAGATTTCGCGGGCAGTTTTCGGCCCGAGTTGGTGTCCGACTCCCCATCCGCCGGCGTCGCCGAGGGCGACGATTTTCGTGCCGAGGGTGTTTTTGAGGCCGAACAGGGCCCTGAGCCGCCAGAGGACTTCGCTGTACTTGTCCACAACGACGTCCCAGACGTCCATGCCGGGCTGTTTGTACTCGTCGGTGGCTTTTCGGAGAAAATGGGGGTGAGCGATCTCATACCAAAGATAGACGGGGCCGGATTTGTGCCTGACAAACATGATGTTATGCTTCTTGGATGAGGCAAGGCTCTCGAAGGTGTCCATCCAGCCGCCGGAAGCATAGACGAGAATAACGTCGCAATCGCTGTCCTTCACGGGAGCGGCCTCGGCAGCATTCCTCGCCAGAGCAACGGGAAGCATCTCGACAGGGAAGTCCGCTTCTGAGGCGAGCTTGTTCAGTTCCCCTTCAATCCTCTTGACCTCGTTGTTCACGTCATCCTGCGTATGCAGCCCACCCCAGGGTCGCCAACTTGTGGCTTCCCTTCGTTGAGAAAGCCCATAGACGAGAACCGGTTTGACCCTCAGGGGAGAGCCGATTCGGGTCATTTCGCCGCCAATACTGACGGGTGCGGCTTTTGCGGAGGACGAGGATAGCGCCCAGGCGCCGACGGCTCCGGCGCCGAGTCCGAGAAGGAAGTCTCGCCGGGAGAGGCCCTTGCCGAAGAAGTCCTTCTCGCCGATGATCGGTTTACCAGACGAACAGCAACGGGGTAGATGATTCTGTGGGGAGCGCGAATTCTTCTTTGCTGCCATTTCTTTGTCTCCTTCTACTTCGATAAGGAAAAGAGTGACCTTCTCATTTTCGTTGGTATGACTTCAGCGATCATCCTATCAGGCCTCGCTGAAGTTTTGCCACTCAATCTTTTTGAGTTTCTTGAGAGCATAGCCGACCTCGCGGAGGTAATCGCCGTAACAGACCTGCACGTGGAATCCCTCCATGTCGGTGAGAAGCTTGCGGAAATCGCCATCCACTTCGATATCCATCTGCGAGCGACAGGCGGGAAGGGAGGGGGTGTCAATGATTCTTCCTTTGAATCCCTGCCACTTGGTGCAGCGCAGATTCGGGACGATGACCGTGACAACCTGCCCTTTTGTATAGTGGACCTTTGTTGCGGCGCCGTAGTCGGATTCGAAATGGGTCATCACCGTCGTTGGCTCGAAATCCCTGCCGTTCATTCGTCTTGGAGCCGCACAGTGAGCAACCGTGAAGATGCCGTGGTGCGGGAAATGGGAGTTGCACACGAAGGTCGGCTTGCTCGCGATCCAGCGCAGGAGCACGCCGGCTACTGTGTGCGTCAGGTCCGTGTGGCAGTAAGCGGTGTAACCCTCGTCGTTGGCGAGGCTGAGAATCAGGCAGGGCGGCGTGTCGAGCATTTCGATGATGTCCCTGCCCATGCAGTGGTCGAAACCGAAATTTGTCGCGCCAGTCTCTTTCAGGAGCTCTTTGCAGACCCGATACGCGAGGAATGAATTGACGACGAACTTCCGGTCGGTCTGAAGGGCGAGGTTGGGTTGGGCGAGGAACTGGTCCACCTCCCGCTGAACTTCCTTCATAAGCTTCTCGTCACTGCGGGCCTGGCCGAGGCGTCGGGCAAATTCCTCCCGAGGAAGAACCTCGATCTCGTAATTCCAGACCTCCTTGGCGTGCGGGGGGCCGAGCTGCTGCCCCGGCTCGCTGTAAGCCGCGAGGCTGCCGATGGCGAGCATTTTCGTGCCCCGGGCATTTTTCAAGCCGTAGAGCGCACGCAGCCGCCACAATACCTCGTCGTAGTCATCCACGACGATGTCATCCACGTCCAGATTCGGTTCCTCGACGGTGTCGCCGTTCCTTCGCAGGAACCGCCAGTGAGCAATCTCGTGCCAGAGGTAGTACGGGCCGGATTTGTGGCGGAGAAACATGATGGCCGTGGCCGAGGAGGCAGTCAGCGGGAACACTTGCCATCCGCTCGCGGCGTAGAGCAGGAGCGTGTCGCAGTCGCTTGCGGCCACCTCCTTGGCGTTTTTCTCGTCAGCGACAAGCGACAGAGGAAGAATCTCCACGGGGAACTCGGCGCGGGACGCCAGGGCTTTCAATTCCTCTTCGATCCTCTTGGCTTCCGTCTGAACTTCCGCCGTGCTCTGGAGTCCGCCGTAGCTCCGCCAACTGGTTTTCTCGCTGGGATTTTCAATCTGGTAAGTCAAGACGGGCTTGACCTTGAGAGGGCGGCCGGTGGGCAGGCCCGTCCCGGTTACCGGCTCCGCGAACGGGCCGGCTTGCGCTCGCGACGAAGCTGCTAAGGCGCCCACGCCTGCGGCACCCAGTCCGACGATAAAATCCCGGCGAGAAACCCGACTGACGGAGGAAGCTTCAACCGGCGTTGGGCTGTCATGGGAACAGCAGCGAGGAACGTCCTGATTTGAGCGGAAGGGAGAGTCGCCTGTTTGAGTCATCTGCCGAACTCCTTTCATCGTTTGCAAGCCAACGGGCCAAATGCCTACTGGGACTCGGCGACAATTCGCCTGACTTTTTCCGCCAGACGCCTCGCGCTGAGTCCGTGGAAATCGAGGAGAACTTCCGCGCTGTCCGAACCTGGGATGGATGTGACCGCGGCGCCGTGAACCGCGATGCCCTTGCCGGATACAGCCGCTGCGACCGCTTCGCCAATGCCGCCCTCCGGATAGTGGTCCTCCGCGACAAGAATTCTCGAGCCAGCCGCCAGGACGTGCTTCGTTAGCTCATCGGCGGGCAGGGGCTTGACGCAATATAAGTCGAGCACGCGGACGGTGATGCCCTCCTCCTTGAGCATGTCGTGGGCTTTGAGAGCCTCGTGGACGGTGACCCCGGCGCCCGCAAGACAGAGGCGATCATTCTCACTCTGGCGGAGGACCTTCAGGCCACCGACGGGGAACTGCTCTTCGTTGCGATAGACCACCGGCGTCTTCGGGCGAGAGGTCCGAATGAAGGCAATGCCATTGTGCCTCGCCATCTCCGCCACGAGACGCTCCGAGGAAACGGCGTCGCACGGATACAGGACGATGGATCCAGGGATGGCTCGGAAGATGGACAAATCCTCCAGCGCCATCTGAGAGGCGCCGTCCTCGCCGATGGAACAGCCCGCATGGGAACCGCAGAATTTGACGTTGGCTCGCGAGACGCCCACCATACGAATCTGGTCGCAGGCACGGGCCAGGAACGCGCCAAAGGTCGAAACAAAGGGAATCTTGCCACAGGTGGAAAGCCCCATGGCGGCGCCGACCATATTCTGCTCGGCGATGAAGCATTCGACGAACCGTTTGCCGTGTTCCTTGGCGAAAAACTGGGAGAAGGTGGAATTCTTCACGTCGCCGTCGAGAGAGACGACGCGCGGGTCGGCGGCGCCTAATTTGACAAGGCCAGTGCCGTACGCCTGCCGCGTGGCAACCATGTCGCCGAGGTTGTACGCGGGCGGGGCCGCCTCAGCGATGGTCGGCGGTTCAACAGATACTCCCATGCGGGGTCTTCTGATGCGAATGGCAGGATGCTCATCGGGGGCGCCGATTTCTCGTATCGCCTCCTCGGCCTCAGCGGCGGTGAAAGCTCTCCCGTGGAAGCCGTTCTTGTCCTCAGCGATGGAGACGCCTTTTCCCTTGATGGTCCTGGCGATGACGGCGACCGGCTTCTCGCGAGTTCTTTTTGCTTTTCCGAAGGCCCTGAGGAGTTCCTCGCAGTTGTGTCCGTCAACCAGAATTGTGCGCCAGCCAAACGCCTTGAACTTCCGGACATAGACGTCCGTGTCGTGCCCGTACATCGTCTCCTGGCTCTGCCCGAGCCTGTTGACGTCAACGACCGCGACCAAATTGTCGAGTTTGTACTGTGCGGCAAGCGCCGCAGATTCCCATACGGCGCCTTCCGCGGTCTCGCCGTCGCCGAGCAGGACATAAGCGCGGCGGTCCACTTCATCGAGCCGCTTCCAGCACAGCGCCATGCCGACGCCGACGGAGAGGCCCTGTCCAAGGGAGCCGGAGGCGACGTACGCCCAGGGGAATCGCGGGGTCGGATGACCTTCGAGGTCGCTGGCGAGGGTCCTGAGCGTCATTAAATGCTCGATGGGAAACGCACCCGCCTCCGCCAGAGCAGCGTAAAGCAGCGGAGCCGCATGCCCCTTGGACAGAATGAACCGGTCGTTCATCGGGTGATTCGGCTTTTTGGGGTCGTAGCGCATGACATCGAAGAAAAGGCACGCGGCGATTTCCGCCGCAGAAAGGCAGGTCGTCGGATGACCCGACCCCGCCTTGGTGGTCATGCGGATGCAGTGGACTCTGAGCCTGTTTGCCGTGTCTTGTAGGGCTTTGATTTTTTCTTCTTTCGGCATCTGCTTTTCCTTCGCTAAGTAGTGGAGGTTCTCTTCAATCATCCATTCCGTGGCTTTGTGCTGGAGCTCTACGGAGGTGTATTGATCGCGCAGGTCTTTCAAGGCACCGGCCCAATCGAGCTTCAGCTTGCGCCTCCTCTGGGACCGCTTTCCGTCGCTCAATGCCCTTGACCCTCACCAGGATCGCAACACCGTACCTCTGCTTCACAAAATGCGGACGCCGTGACGGAGCACGTTCGCCGCGAAGCTACCCGCCTCCGGATGCTGAAGGCAAGAAACCGGGAATATAATGAGCTTCGACGTCAAACCCCACTTCCTTCTGAACATCAACAATGATGCGCGCCCGCTCCCAGAG
>JAUYEE010000178.1 GCA_030691545.1 bacterium
CATCTTGTATCACGCTTTCGGGCATATCAATCAGCCCCTCAGGTTCAATAGGATAAGTCAGCATGATTGTACGGAGCATCGCGCCTTTGAGTTTTCGAAACAATGAGGGATATTGATGCAGCAGCGCCCCATTCGTTTGGAGATAAGCCTGTCCTATCAAGGGGAATAGCGAGAGATATTCCGGATTCAGGAGAATTTCTGTACCGCGCAGCTGCACTCTGTACCCTTGGGAAAGCAAATTCTCGATGTCTCTCTTAGCGACACGCAGATCGCGGCGTTTAACTGCTGCCCTCTGGAACTGCATATAGCAGTGCCTGCATTCTATATTGCAGAAGCCGGACTGCAATATATACAGCACTAACGGCGAGTGCGGGTCAGCGGCATATAAACTGCCCTTCGAGTATATGTTTGCCATCTCTCGAATCTTGGTGTTTAGTTTGTCTGCGCTTGAGATTGAGTCAAGGTCACCTTGACAGCGAGTGCCCGGGAGGCTGATCACGACCGGTTCTATGTTTGCTCGCGATTGGCCAAGTTGCCGAATTCTGCCAAGGGGGAATTACTCTCCTCCCGACATGGTTCTCGCCGTCGGAGATCATGTGCGAAGGCCCCGGCATGTCCTCCCCACAAGAGAGAGGCCCCGGAGTCCATGACCCGGACGATGATGCTGGGATTTTAGTCCGGACCCGCTCAAAAAACAACGGCAACGTGTTTTTCTGGATCGTCGCCGCAACTGATGCCCGGATAACGTTGACACAAGGGGACAACTGTGCTAAATGCGGTTGCTGTCTCGTGAGAGCATGAGTGCCACTGAACAGCTCGCAGCGAGTCCCAAGCATAGGAAAGGAGACCATTGTCGGTTGACTTCAGAGTACGAGACTTCGCCTACCCCGTGGGGATTCTCCGCCTCCGCCGATACTTCGAGAGAAGCCAATGGTTACCTCTGGACGGGCTAAAGAGCTACCAGGAGGAGCGCCTCGGCCGTGTCATTGACCAGGCCTACAATCATGTCCCCTTCTACCGGCGGCTCTTTGACGAGCGGCATCTTAAGCCACACGACATTCGAAAGCCTGAAGACCTCCGCAAGCTTCCTTTCCTTTCACGCGACAATGTACGGGCACGTTACGATCAACTTCGTGCGGACAACGCGAGCCGCTTTCGCCCCGCGGAGGCTCTCACCACAGGCACGACGGGAACGCCACTGAGATTTCTGGTTGATAGACCGTCTAATGTTCTGGAGTTCGTGTATTATTGGCGACATTGGGGCTGGGGAGGATTTCGTCTCCGCGATCCGTTTGCAGAACTCCGGTGGGACTATTTCAACAGGCGGGCAGAGATGGTGGAAGAGTTGTGGCATTACCAGCCCGCCTTCCGCCGCCTATTACTCAACTCCGTGCGAATCTCTCGTGAGCGAATCGGCGTATACGCTTGGGCGCTGAGGAAATTCCGGCCTAAATTCATCCACGGACGTCCATCAAATCTCTACTGCCTTGCCCTTTTCCTCCGCGAGCGGGGTCTGGATGACATTCCTTTTAAGGCGGCATTTACCGGAGGAGAAGTCGTCCTTCCAGAGCACAGGGTGATGATCGAGAAGACTTTTGGCTGCAAAGTCTTGGACCATTATGCGCACATGGAGCGATGCATGGCCGTGACGCAGTGCCCAGAGGGCGGTTATCATATCAACCTGGAGTACGGGATACTCCAACTCACCGAAGAGAAAGAGCGCGAAGATGGTGTTACCATCGGCCGCGTTGTCTGCACATCTCTCCACAAAATGGCCATGCCCTTCCTGCGGTATAAGATTGAAGATATCCTGGAGCTGTACCCGCCTGAGAAACGATGCCCATGCGGACGAACGCTTCCCTTGGTGAAAGCCATTCATGGACGTGTGCGACCTATTATCATGTCCCTGGACGGTCGGCCTGTCACAACACTCGCGGCTCCGATCCGAGGCGTAAAAGGCGTCCGAGCTTTCCAGTTCACTCATGAAGCGCCCGGGCAGATGATCGTTCGCATCGTGAAAGGGAAGGAGTACACTCCGGGAATGGAGGAGACGCTGAAGCTTCGGCTACGGGCATTCATTGGAGAAGGAATGAGAATTGATCTGGAGTACGTCTCTGAACAGGACCTGGAAAGGGATGAATGGGGAAACATCCAGATGGTGGTCTCACACGTGAGGCCGGGCTGAGATGGGTGGTCTCAGGCAGCCAAAACGAAACCACCCTTCGCCCGAAAGGTACCTGCGGAGGCAAAGGTTCAAGAAGCCCCGTTCGACGACCCTGACACGACAGAAGTGGACGTTGAGCACGCTTTATCCCAATATCCTGCAATTCTGCCATGTAATCGTCCTACTCCGAACAAATGGCCAAAAACGCCCGTAAATGTGTGTACTCTGAACGAATGGCCGGAAACGCTTCTTAACTCGACGAAGATTTCGAAGTCCCGGGTTGAACGCGGCTCCCCCCTGTCAGGCCTGGAGCGGGTCAGGAATCTCTTTGGCGGCGGATAGTACTCACGCGCCCTGGCCGGCCCTGCTCGAAGCGACGCAAGGTCCCGCCATACCGCCCCAGACTACGGCGCCTGGCTAACCGACATGGGATTTCGCCACGCTGGTGCCTTTGCGACAGCGTGAGCGGCCGGCCATTGGGCCTGCTGCAGTACCGCGGCGTGAAATGGGCGATTGGCAAACGCCAGAGGCTCACCGGACGCTGCGGATAGAGTGCAGCAAACCTCTCCCCTGGGCGTAGGCGATGTTGAGACGGGCGACGACCGCCGAATCGTCAGCGGCTCCGTCGCCATTTGTGTCGAGGTCAGCCAGGCCGGCGGGGATACTCAGAATGTTGATGACTCGACCGTTCTCAGAGGCAATCGGTTACGAAGAGCGGTTCGATGGGCGGCAAGGAACCCTTTTCCGGGACTGGCACCGGCAACAACGTTCGGGCCCACCAGACAGCTTAAAGGTCGCCGGTCTGCTCGCTTCACTTACAAAAATCACCCTCTCTTTCTTCAGCCGACGGCCGTCGCGAGTCCGCTAAGCGGGGATAATGAGAGATTTTTCAGAATTGCGCAGGCGGTTTTTCACAGAAAATCGGCCCGCCCTTACAGAAAAGCCATCGGCCAACAGGCGGCATCGCGGTTTGGCGCGAAGTGGATCCGCCCACTTGGGTCGGCAATCAGTGACCCTCGTAAACGAGCTCCACCAGCGGGTACTTTAGGAAATCTGCCACCTGCTGTGCGAATGGGCGAGCCTCGTCCAAGTCCGATAACCCGAAGAGGGTGAGCTTTTCAACGCCCTCTCCACTGAGCGACACCCTCCACTCGACGTGCGGCACACCCCGGGATACCTCCGCCTCGGGTTGGAGGACAAGAGAGGTAAAGCGCGAAAGGTCGTGATGTCTGGACCACATCGGCCGCAGCAAGCCGCGCCAGAACGTTACGGACGAGGCATTCTTGTCTATGGTCATCCCCCTGACGACCGAACACCAACACCGCGCCAACCGTGGCGAGCATGCCGCCGATCAGCAGCGCTGACCACCAGGGGTTTTTCCCCTCATTAAATTCCAGCCCCAACCATGGTGAAAGCATACACAACAGGCCGGAGGGCAGAAAGGGCAGCCCCAACAACTTTGTAAGCTTCCCGAAGCCCTTCCGGTACACGAGCATGTTCGATGTGGGTCCCTCAATCCGCAGTGTTATCTTGGGTTCATCGAGGTGTACGACGAGGGCTGCAAGTACTCGCACGAATGCGTTGGGGCGGGTTCCGCTGATATCCCGGGCCTCGCGAGACAGAAACGTTGTGTCCCAATGTTCCTCCCCGAATCCCAGGAACACAGCCAATTCGTGAGTTCGTCTTCGCGCATCATCCATTGAAGTTTCCTCGAAAAGGCAAAGCTCATGTCCCTCCGGTCCTTTCAGGACGACCGGATACCTCGCCGAGCTATCTTCGCCACTGCCGACCCGCAGCAGTTTCCAACTTACGGAATTGAATCGTGCGAGCTGGTGGGTCGTTGAACGCCGCACGAAAAACCAGCGCCACGACTCGATGACCTGGCCAGCCGACCTATCGAAGACAATTTGGCTGCAAACCATTCCCGCCAACCCGATGCGAAGGAATGTTGCGGTAAGCAGTAAGACAAACGCCAAGAAGAACAAGCCGCCCAAGTACTCTGTCCAGTGGTTCGGCCACGGCCGGATCAGCTTTACTGCCGTTGCTACGACTGCCGAAAGCCCAAGAAGCCCAAGGACTATTAGCACCAAACCGACAACAGGGTGCCGTCCCTCTTGATAGACCGCTTGTTGAGGATCACGTGTTTCAACGCGCTTCACGGCCAATACCTCCGCTTTGGAGACCGGTTAGACCACGACCCTATGCGTCAACCTTAGCGGCCAACCCGCGCCACGCTCAATGCGGCGAAGCCACTGTTGGCTGCGAGCCTCCGCATCCTGTGCCACCTTTGGCTGAATGACCTTGACCGCGACCTCGCGATCGAGCGACTTCTGCCTCGCAAGGAAGACCATCCCCATGCCCCCCTTGCCAAGCAGTTCGATAAGCTCGAAATCGCTCTCTTCCGGTTCTCCCTTCTCTTCCTTCGCCTTCGAGAGCCGCCGCAGGCGTGGCAGAAGCTTCGACGCCGCCTCTAACCCCGCGCTGATTCCGCCTGCCTTGATCGAGGCGCCAGGCAACGCATCCGGCGCGACAGCACTCCCCCACAGAGTCCGCACGTCCCGGACAGTCTTAGAAACATTCGGGAGACCGCCCTCCTGAGGCGTGTCCTGGGGCTTCCCCTGCTCACTCGCAGCATCCTGCGATTTCTCGTTGTTTTCCTCACCGCTGGTAGGTTCTGCCATAAGCCCGTCCCTCTTCGCTATAGGTTCTAAGCAACATTGGCCTTGCAATGGTTCTGGCTTTCGGTTGTGTGAATCATACTCCGATGCGCTCCACGACGTTACAGGGTCCACGCGCCCGGGAGATTCACCGCCGAGGCCGGAATTTCTGAATCCTGTCGTTGTCGGTATCTGCGACATACACGTTTCCGGACGAATCTACTGCGACCCCGAAAGATGTTTTGAACTGTCCGTGGCCAGAGCCCCACGAGCCCCACCTTGTAAGGAATCTTCCCGAGGAATCGAACTTCTGGATCCCCCAGTTGCGCTTGTCGGCGACGAAGACGCTGCCGCGTGAATCCACGGCAATGCCGCATGGAAACTCCAACTGCTCACGGCTGGAGCGGAGCGAGCGCCACTTCGTCAGGAACTTCCCGGAGGAATCGAGCTTCTGAATCCTGTGGTTGCCGGTATCCGCGACGAAGACGTTTCCGCGTGAATCCACCGCTATTCCCTGAGGCTCGCTGAGCTGTCCATTGCCAGAACCTTTGGAGCCCCACTTCGTTAGGAACCTCCCAAAGGAATCGAACTTTTGAATCCTGTTATTGCGTGTATCTGCCACGAAGACGCTTCCCTGCGAATCCACTGCAACGCCCTCAGGGTACGAGAACTGTCCGTTGCCAGAGCCTTCAGAGCCCCACTTTGTGAGGAACCTCCCTGACAGATCGAACTTCTGAATCGTGTGAATCCCTGTATCCGCGACCCAGACGTTCCCGCGTGAATCAACGGCTATGCCGCACGGGTTGGAGGCCCCCCACGTCGCCAGCAGCTTGCCCGAGGAATCGAATTTCTGAATCCTGTGGTTCCATGTATCCGCCACATAGATGTTCCCCGAGGAATCTGCGGCCACGCCATGAGGCAAGTAAAATGCCGCCCCCGTTGCCGCCTCCGGCCAAGCTTTGACAAAGGAGTAGGATTCAGTCGCGTGCTCTGCTGCAGTCTTGCCGCCTTCCTTTGGCGAACGGCGGCATCCAGAATACAGAACGCAGAAGCAAACCACCAACGCAGCGAGCAAAGCAGCCAGTCTCGTAGGAATCTTCCCTTTCATGATGGCCTCCTTTCCCCATTTTGTGATTAAAACGCCGTGGGGGGTGAATTTCTGGATGCGGTGGCTATCGCGGTCTGCGACATAGACGTTTCCCTTCGAGTCCACCGTTATGGCTCGAGGACCCCAACGCTATCCGCCCCCAAGCCCTCCAAACTTCAATTCAGAAGGAACTTCCCCCGGGAATCAAACTTCTTAATACTGTGTTTCACGATGTCCGCAACGAAGACGTTTCCGGATGAATCTACTGCTATGCCCGCAGGGGGTACGAAACCCCAGCCGTCCGACTCCTCTTTCCACGCATTGACGAGCGCGGACGCGTCAGCACCCGGAAGGCACAGACAAGCCGCGCACACGCAGGAGAGAGCACCGAATCTCGAAACGTTCTTTCCTTTCATAGTCCCGCCCCTAATCACCACCAGTCTTCAATACAAAAATCGCCCCTTGCCAATGTCGCGTCCTGGACCGTCTTGGAAACCTCCGAGAGACCGCCCTCCGGTGGCGTCTGCTCTGGCTTGCCCTGCCCACTCGCAGCATTCTCCGATTCCCCGTTGTTGTCCTCACCGTTGGTAGGTTTTGCCATAGCCCTCTCCGTCTTTCATGAACGTTCTAAGCTGGTCGGGCCTGCGACGGCCCTTTGTTTTGGTTGTATGAATCATACTCCGCTGCGCTCCGCGACGCTGCAGGGTCCGCCGCTCGCGGATCAGCGCCGAGGCCGGAATTTCTGAATCCTGTAGTTGCCGGGATCCACCACGAAGACGTTGCCTGAGGAGTCCACGGCTACGCCGCAAGGCCCGCAAGGTACGCCTTCGTCGCCCACGGCGGCAAACTGTCCGTCGCCAGAGCCCTTCGAGCCCCACTTTGTTAGGAATTCACCCGAGAAGTCGAACTTCTGGATCCTCCGGTTGCCCGCATCCGCCACGTAAACGTTTCCCCGTGAATCCAGCGCTATGCCGTAAGGCACCCTGAACTCTCCATCTCCGGAGCCTTTGGAGCCCCACTTCGCCACGAAATTCCCAGACGAATCAAACTTCTGAATCCTCTGGTTGCGGCAATCCACCACATAGACATTTCCCGATGAATCCATCGCTATGCCGTAAGGCGACCTGAATTCTCCATCTCCGCCGCCGAGAGAGCCCCACTTCAGGATGAACCTCCCCCAGGAGTCGAACTTCTGGATTCTATGATTCCGGCAGTCCGCCACGTAGACGGCTCCGCGTCTGTCTACGGCTACGTCCCGGGCAAGATCCCAGAACTGCCCATCTCCGGAGCCCTGCGACCCCCACTTCATGACAAACCTCCCGTGAGAGTCGAACTTCTGAATCCTGTAGTTGGCCGCATCCACCACGTGGACGTTCCCCGTCCGATCTACCGCTATGCCGACAGGGAACGAGAACTGTCCATTTCCGGAGCCATGAGAGCCCCATCTCCCCAGGAAATTGCCTTGGGAATCGAACACCTGAATCCTGTCGTTGGACGCATCGGTGACGTAGACGTTTCCCGACGAATCCACCGCTATGCCTTCAGGCTCCAGGAACTGCCCATTGCCAGACCCCCTCGACCCCCATGCCATGACAAAGTCCCACTGCTCCCGGCCTTTTATCCTCTGCAGAATTCCGGGCAGGAAAAGCCCTGCGGCGATGGCAAGAACGCCCACCACAACAAGGACACGCAGGAGGCTTCCTCCCCCGTTTGTGTTCCGTGAATGCATGGCCAAAACCCTCCCTTCCCTTCTTCGCTCATTCCTTTGCGAGGCTCCTGTCGAGTCTTTAGGCAGCGCGCCACCTCCCCAGGCCAACAGCGGGGCCTGCCATCCTTGAAGGCGACGCGCGATGCACTCGGGCACCATTCAAACACACCAGAAATCTGCCGTTTCCTGAAAGGCAATTCAAGCTCGGGTACGTTGAGCCCCAGCTATCCCACTCCATGTTTAGGGACTCACCGCCGTAGGCGCAACTTCAGGATCCGGTTGTTGCCTCTGTCGGCGACATAGATGTTCCCCGACGAATCCACTGCTATGCCGCAGGGCCATTTTAGGCTCGGACCGCCGAACCCAGAACCGCTCCACTTCGTTATGAACTTGCCGGAGGAGTCGAACACCTGAATGCGATTGTTCAGACAGTCCGTCACGAGTACGTTCCCGGAAGAATCCACTGCTATGCCCCTGGCCTTGCCGAACTCTGACCGTCGCGAACCACCGAGTGCCCATTTCTTCAGGAACTTCCCTGAGGAAGTGAACTTCTGGATGTTGGCGTTCGACCCATCGGCGACATAGACATTGCCTTTCAAATCCACCGCGATTCCTAAGACCCGCCCGACTGCGCGAGAAACTTCATGTAATCTTCCTTCGCGGCATCGAGGTCTTCGATGATGCGCGCCCTGATACCGGACAGCCGAAAAACCACGCCCCTTCTCTGAAGAAGTGCGGACGCGAGACGGAGGTCGGCAATTACACTCCGAAGCCGTCTGAAGTAGCGCATTGCGAAGAAGCCGCTCAGGGGGAGTGTGAAAAGATAGATAAGGCACGCCCACGGGCCGAATATCGTCCCGCAGATAGCCCCTTGCAGGATGTAAAACATCAAGAAGCTGAAACAACCTGAGAAGAACTTGATGGACGCAACTTGGCTGGGATTCTTCCGAACCCGCGCCGATAGGAATTAAGGGGATCAGATACGGTACGATATTGTTGACCATTCCGTACACGGCCACGGGAAACCCGAAGATGAAACCTGGCACAATTTTAAGCCCGCCTCCTCGGCGGCGCGGTTGTTTCGGTGCGGTATGAAACGTCTCGTCGCTCAGCCCGACCCAGCGCAAGCACCTCTGGTATCGCCCGATGCTGTGCCAGATTCTCCGAACGCGATCTGGCTCTATATCGTCGAAGTATTCGACGGCTCTTATGATTGCCTTGCTCACCTCCAGGCTGCGCTCCGGCTCCTCGAAAGCCGCGATCCTCGGAGGCATCCGGTCCGTAAGCTCGTCCCGATAGATGTCTTCCACTTCTTTGACCAGCTCCGCAAAGCGAAGTTTCTTCATGTGGAGAGTATGTCGCTCGAGGTTTGCCTTGATTTCCTCAGTGAGCTCTTTTTCAGCATTTCTTCTATTGGCGCGGTATCGTTCTTCATAAGATGAAATCCCTATCGGCTCACCGACCACGACAAGGCACCGACTTCGGAACCGGCCGAGCTCGCTGTAATTCAACCCGACGGGGAAAATCCTCAAGGCCGTCTGGAAGTCCTGGCGAGATTCAACGTCCAGGGCGATCCGCGCCACACCCCGCTTCAGGGTGCGAACTTGCGGCTCGCTGTGTGTCGTTCCTTCGGGAAAGATGCCGATCAGTTTCCCCGATTCAAGCAGTTTCCGGCACTCCTCGAACGTCGCGACGTTCCGTCGGAGTTTCGACGGGTCATCTGCCTCACGATAAACCGGAAGTGCTCCCGCCAGGCGCATCAGCCCCGATCGCAAAGGACCCCTGAAGAGCCCAGCCTGAGCGAGGAAATGGACGTGTCGCCTTATCGTCGCGAGGATGACAAGAGGATCTATCAGGGAGCTTGGGTGGTTGCTTGTTAGGATGGCAGGGCCTCTCGACGGAATCCGTTCGCCCCCTACGACCTCCAGCCGGTCGAAGAAAATGCTTAAGGCTACATGCCAAAGCCTTACTGGGATGCTCTGGGCCATTTCACACCCCCTTTTAGGACTTGAGACTCCAGGACGCTGCGCCGCCCCTCCTCAGGGAAACTGAACTTTCCGTTCCATCAACAGCTACTCGTACATTTCTTCGATCATGTACTTGCACTTTTCAGAAATCACGTGCTGTTTCATCTTCAGCAGTTTGGGGAGGTCTGTGTCGCTACCGGACGCGGTCACAATTGTTTTCGCGTCGCCTAACTGTCTGAGGGTGGCGTCAACGTACCATTCGGCCGCATTCAACGTTGAGGGAATCGAAATGCAGGCAAGAAATCCTACAACAGAAGGAATGGCGCTGCAAGTCATTGCACTCCCCTTCTCTTATGATCGGTGTTGCGGTCCCTTTCTGTCGCATGCCCACGCCTGCAAACGTGTCGCACAACATAGTCTCACTGAAAAGCGAAGCCGCGGCGTCGAATCAGAGGAACCATAACGCGCCAACGATCCCCATGCAATACGTTATCGTGAACAACAGAAGGCGATTGACGCCTTCGACAGCACGTAACTTCCTATGGATAAACGGAAACAGAGGCGCGGGCCACTGATCTTCCACTTGGGCCTTGCTGAAAAGCGCCTCTCGGGCTTTTGCGTGTAAACCTCTGCACAGAAACGTTTCTCGCGCTTTGGAAACTATACTCGACGAAAGGGGAAAATCCTTCGCGACCCCAGTGCCGACGCAGTCTATCGGACCGATAGAGTTCCTAACCTCCACCGCAAAGCTTAAATACCCTTCCTTCGTAGTCCCTTCAAAATGACACCACGAAAAGAAGAAGATAAGGAAGAAGGCATCCTTGAGCGGATGTTGGAACGGCTGGGCTTCATTGGTCAAAACGTCGAACGGCTTGTTGATCGACTGGAGTTCTACAACAGCCCAAGAGGGCGGACAGATGACGAGTTGACGCTCGACGACCTGTACGAGAACGGCGAGTATTGAAGCGGAAGGTTTTTAAGGACTGAAAGCCCCCAACGTAAATGAAAGACCAAATCGAGGTCGGGTTGAGAGAGCTCAGGGCGAGTATCAAGAGGATGGGCGAATTGTTGGAATGGCGGAAACTCAGGGAGCAGGAGGAAAGGAGCGACGTGCCGCCATCGTTTCAGTTTCAGGATGGGCTCGAGGCAGACGTCAAGATAGAGGAAGGCGCGTTTTGGAAGAGTGTTTTCGAGATTCAGGATGTGCTTGGGGAGACGAATAACGAGGCATCGGAGAAGTGGAGAAAGCGGCTTGCCGGCCTTGAGCAAGAAATGCGGGAATTGACTACAAAGGAATAAAGGAGTCGGGGGCTGTTGAAGGCCGGCTGCGATATCTCCGAACTCGCGTAGACAGGCATGATCTGGTCGCGAAGAGGCCGGGGCAGCGGATGGCGAAGCTTGAAGAGGAGATGAGGGAGTGGACGAGAAAGGAAGGGGGCTGTTGAAGACTACCTGCGATATTCGTGAAATCGCGGTGGAGGGGCATGAGCCGAGAAGAGGGAGACGACAACAAGGGGACGAAGGGCTGGGGGCTTTGTAGACGGCGGTCAGACTCTATCAGCTACTCGCCGTGAGTATTGAGGCAACAGTGAACGGGCAGGAGGAGAGCGAGATGAGGGAGATGACGAGGAGGGAATGAAGAAGTGGCGGGCTGTTGAAGTCGGCCTGCGATTTTCGCGAGTTCTTTATAGACAGGCATGAGCCGGGCGTGAGGAGGCGGACAGGGCGCCGACAACAAGGGAATGAAGGGCATGGGGTTTTTGAAGTCTGCCTGCGATTTTCGCGAAGTCGCGGTGGGCGGGCATGGTCCGGGCGTGAAAAGGTGGGGGGAGCGGCGGAGGGCGAGGCTGGAAGAGGAGATGAGGAAATTGACGACAAAGGGATAGAGGAAAAACCATGATGAGTCAAGCCAGGAGGGCCGGAGGGAACGGCGGCAATTGGAGGGGAGATGCCGGGCAGACGGAACTGTCCATATCCAGCGCGCTTCTACTGGACTCTATTCTATGAGCCTGAAATAGGGCTTTGCAGCACTGTCGGTGCTTGCATTCGGGTCGTAAGTCAACCTTCCTGCCTAACCTGCAGCCCCATCAGGTGGGCTAAGTGGCGGATGCTCTGGGTGTGGTCCCCATAGTAGGCGACGCGGTGCAGAGAGGCATAGTAGTCCTTGGCGCTGGCGCCGAGCACGCCTCCGCCCCAATTGGCCAGCAGCCTGTCGGCGTCGGCGACCTCGGCCACGAGTTCCGTCCGGCAGCCTCGTTCTTCACCTTTGGGAACCTTGGGGACCTCGATGATCTTACCGGTGAACATCAGCAGGGTGTCGAGGTGGACCAATTTGGTGAAGGTGATTTTCTGCCCGATTTTGTAATGGACCTCGGTAACCGCGCCGCCACGGACCTCGGCGTGCCGGCGGAGCAGATAGGGCGCCTTCGGGCTACCAGGGCCCTCCATTCTCAGCGGGGCCGAGCAGTGGGAAAGATGAAAGGCGTTCTTGGCGGTGTCAACACCGCCCGCATTGCCCAGGAAACCAGCCCGGTTGAGCGCGTGTTGGAAGATGAGCATCGTCAGCAGGCAGTCCATGTCTCCGTCGCAGGCTGCGGGGATTCCTCGATCGTTCAGGCGTGAAAATCCCAGACAGGGAAACCCTCGCGACAGCCAGCCCATGCACGTTCCTACGCACAGACCGTCAATCTGGTTCTCCGCGATGAGTTGGTCCAACGTCAGACTGGCCCGCGCGGCCTTCAGGACGTCCTCCTCGTTTGGCTCGAGAATGCCCTCTGCCTCGTCAAGCCACTGCTTGGCTTCTGCTTTGGCCGCGACCTCGTCCACGTTGGCCATGACTTCGTCATACCGTCCGTCGGGGATGGCCACCATTTCCACTCCCAGCCGCTGTTTCACTTTCTCGGGTGCGAAAGACTCGGGCGTCCCCTTGAATGGCGGGGAGACGAGTACCCGGCTGCGTCGCAACAGCGGGACTACTCTGAGTAATGACGCGGCTCGTTCCAGTTCGTCGTAGTCGCTGCTGTTGAAAAGAGTGATTCGATGTCCTTCCTCTCGCCACGGATTCACGAGACACCAGTCGTGCCCGCCGATTATCGGCATATGAAAAACAGCCGCCGGTCGTCCTTGTTTAAAAACGGTTGACAGCACCGAGTTGTCACTATTGAAGCTGCTCAGGCCGAAGATGTCCGCGCTGACCGCCAGCACGGGGGCATCCGGCCCCGCCTTGTCCAGCAACTGGGCGGTCTGCTCGCCGGTGCTCGCGCGACCGATGACGAACTCCACGTTGCCCAGGTTTATCTCAGCCTGGGACAAACGCTTTAGTATGGGCGCGAGATCCGCCTCGGAAAGGCCCCAGCTTCTGCCCGCCGGCTCCCCGGCAATAATCACGCATATCCGGACCTTTGAGGCGGGCGGAGGGCTTGAAGCGCCGGTCGCCGCCGCCCAGCGACCCGTCGCCAGCGCGAGTCCTCCCACGACACCTGCTCCGATAAACTGCCGCCGAGTACAATGCGTACACATGGCTTATTGCTCCTTATGTATGAATCTCCGACTATTGTCTGTTTCAGTCCTATTCCCAAGAACCGAACGAATCTACCACAGTTTCCTAACTTTTCAATCTCCAACTCTGCCTGATCCGGGATTTGCTTTCCGGCCGCACGTCACTCCGGCAGAGGTTGGCGCGCTGATTACGTGAGCTTTTAAGTGCTGTGATTCGTAAATTCGGTAACGTATTCTTGTGGCGGCGTCGCCAGATTTGTTTGATTCAGTTTTTTCATTGAATCTGTCGCCCCCTGCGGGGGCTGTGAGTTTGTTTCCCGCTTCTGTCTCCACGGGCTCACGCCCGTGGCTAAGGAGTCTGCCGCCCCGCCTCGGCGGGGCTGAAAGCGATAGACCTTGTTGCCAAAATGGGCGTCATGGGGGAGCACCGAGAGACACGATGAACGCAAAGGCGCAAAGAGGCGGAGATGCAGAGAATCTGAAATCTAAAATCATTGCCTTATCTCCGCGACCTTCGCGTCCTTCTTGGTTTTCTCCTTAGCCCCCGCACGGTGGCGACAGTCCGGTAGCCACGGGCGTCAGCCCGTGGGAAAGGGCGTTACGCAGTTTGCCTTGAGCCCCCGCAGGGGGGGCGACAGAGTCATACCCTGCCTTGGGCGAAGCTGGTCGCTGAGACGGCGAAGCGGCCCTCTCGGCAGGCGAATTCACGCGGGAATATGTGATGGAATTTATGAAACCCTGTACTAAGGGTGTGAAGAATATCTTGCTCAGGGACGCGGACACTTATAAACTTCTTGCGGGTGGAATCTGTTCGTCGTCAAAGCGCGCCGCATTGAGGCCGTTCGAGCTCGCAGCGCGCGTGCCACACAACCAGAAAGGGTTCTACTATGAAAACGTTCTGCTTTTTTATGCTCCTTCCGGCTTTCTTTGTTCCTGCGGCCCATGCGGCTGACATGCGAGCTGCGATTGCCCCTTCTCCTGAGTATCAAGGGGAGGGGAGCGAATTCATCATCTCCTGGGATTCGTTAGCCGGGAAATGGTACAACGTCGAGGCCGCAACGCAGCTCGACGGCGACTGGAGCACGCTCAATCCAGACCCAATCGTCGCTCAATCGGGCGAAGCAACGTACCGTGACCAAACCACAAGTCCAGTGAGGTTCTACCGCGTTCGAAAGCTGGACACAGAGCCGCCCGAAGTTGTCCATTTGAATCCTGGGGATGGAGCCATCGCCGTTGGCCGTCAGGAGCCGCTCACCGTCGAACTTTGGGACGAGGCGGGAATTGCCTGGGAATCCATTGCTTTCTCCGTCGCTTCGGGTCCAAGTATCGGGGTTGGCGACCCACGGCTCAGCTTCACGGATAACGTCCTGATCTACGTGCCGGGCAGCGGTGAGTATCACGGTGATTACGGTGAGGCTGTTGCCGTAACCCTGTCTGTTTCTGACAAACACGGCTACCGCCTTGAGAACTACACCTGGACTTTTCGGCTGGAGCTTGAAGCGGTCCTCGCCAGCAACGTCGTGCTGATTGACGAAGTCTCCGCACTCACTCTGTTGTCTATCGCCGACGACACATACACGTTCAGCTACAGCGGCGACGGCCCCGGCCTTTCGCTGGGAGACATTCTTGTCAGCACATACCCGGGTAATCCGTACAAAAGACGTGCATTGGATATTGCCGACCATCCTGAGTCTCACACCGTTGACATTCTGACCGAAGCTGTGCCTCTTGCGGAGTTGTTTGAGCAAGGAAGCGTTAGGATGAGGCAGCTCGTCGTGGAAGAGCCAGCAACCGCGCCCTCGGGTGCGCGACGCCCTCACGCGCTTCTTCTTGAACCCGGGAAAGAATACAGGAGAGACTTTTCGGGAACGGTGATTGATGATGACGGAATAAGCGTCGAGGTTACTTCTGGATACGTCGAATTTGTCCCCGAGGTGACTGTAGGCGCAGACTTCAATGGACTCCGCTTGACATCCTTCGACTGTGAGGTTAAGGGGACCGTGAATCTCAAAGCGGTCGTCAAAGCCAGCGCCGACCGGGGAGGAACCTACGAACCCCCACCCACGAAAATCTGTAGTGTTAGACGCATTCCAGTACAAATCATCTGGGGCTTCCCTGTCTGGGAAGAAATCGTCCTGGAATTCTGGGTCGGCTTCACTGCCCAAACCGACTTGGAGGGATGGGTCCAGGCCGGATTCGAGTCGTCCAGCAGCCTGTCAATCGGGGCCAAACTGCGAGACGGGGAGTGGACCAAGTACATTACGCCGAAGCACAACTTTCAGCCGTTGTACCCCGACTGGCAGATAGGCGGCAATGTAACCCTTCAAGCCTACGTCGAACCGCGGTTGGTGGTTTACCTGGAAAGCATCGCGGGCCCATGTCTGAACATCAAGCCTTATCTCCAGCTTGACGGAACGTTTCAACTCAATCCTCGGATGTATGATTGGGCGCTTAATGCGGGGATTACTGCCGACCTCGGAATCGTGGTCCGAGGGTGGGATGATAAATGGGGCGAGTTGCCTTCATGGAATCTCCTCGATTACAAAACGGACCGGCCATTGGCAAGCGGGAAGTATCCCCCTGGCTGGGACAGGCCGACTCGCTGGTATGTTGACGACTCGGTCTCCTCATCTGGCGTTGGAAGCTCCTGGAGAACTGCATTCAAGACAATCCAGGAAGGTATAGACGCTGCATCTGATGGAGATGAGATTATCGTTGCCGAGGGAATCTACTTCGAGAATATCCATTTCGGAGGGAAAAACATCACTCTCCGCAGCACTGATCCCCTCGACCGGAGTGTTGTCAGCAGGACAGTTGTTGATGGCAATTACCTTGATGCAGTGGTAAGGTTCGCAGGCACTGAGAGCAGAGAGTGCGTTCTTTCAGGTTTCTCAATTCGCAATGGCAAATATTGTGGAATCTGGGGGGGCGGATACCCTACCCCCGCGCTTGCCACGATTCAAAATAATATGATTAGGAGCAATTGGTGGGGAGGAATTTCTTGGTGCAACGGTACTATCCAGAATAATGTAATATCAGGAAATGACTCTGAGCATGGAGGTGGAATAGACTCGTGCGATGGCGTGATTCAGAACAACGTCATCTGCGGAAACAGGGCGGGGCTTGCTGATGGTGGTGGCGGCTTGCGCCGGTGCCATGGCATCATCCGGAACAACACCATCTGCCAAAACAGGTCATATTGGCCTGCATCTGGTATAGAGCAGTGTAACGGCACGATCGAAAATTGCATCATTTGGGGAAACAAGATAGGTTATAACCTTCACCCGTCGCAAATCGCGTCATCAACCACTCCATCGCACTGCTTAATCGAAGGCTGGGCCGAGGGAGGCGACAACATAGACGGCGACCCCTGCTTCGCGGCCCCAGGCCGATGGGATGACAATGGCACACCCGATAACTGGATGGATGATGTCTGGGTTGACGGTGACTACCACCTCCGGTCCAACTCCCCGTGCATAGACGCTGGCAAGAACGCAAGCTGGATGTGGAACGCCGTTGACTTGGATGGCAATCCGCGGATCATAAACGGCAGGGTTGACATGGGGTCGTACGAATACAAGCTCTGAACATCGGCCGCTTTTCATGTTTCCAGTGCCTTCGCCGAACCCGGCCCCTATACTTCCGCTCCTTGCCTCAACCGCAACCCTTATAAACCCCCTTCTCTTTAGGCGTGCAGTGGGGTTTATGCGAGGATGGAGATTGAGGAATATCTGCTGCACAAGGAAAAGAGACTGGAAAAGGGCAGCGAGAGGATCAAGGACTTTCGGGTTTTTGACTTCAACTTCATTCCTGAAAAGCCGCTGATGAGGGACGAGGTTAAACCAGTGGGGACCCACCCAACAAGGGCAACCAAAAAGAGAAGAAACTTGCCTGAATGAGCCTTGAGGTGTAGAAAATGAGGGAGCGAAAGCTGGCAGGATCGCCTGCACGCTCCTCTTCGGAAGCACGGCTGCAAGACGGAGGACGGCGGTTCTCCCGGAGCACATTCTGGACAACAGCGGGCGAAAGTCCTCGCTGTCAGGAATAGTCCGGTCACGAATAAGGTCTTTGAGGCGAAATGGCCAAATCCGGAGTGTATTCGTTCTTGATGCTTGTTCTGTTCCTCGCCCTCTCCTTGTCTGCCGGGTTGTTCGGTTCTCAGTTCGAGCCTGGGGAGTGGTACGAGCAGTTGGCGAAGCCGTCATGGACGCCGCCCAACTGGCTGTTTGCCCCGGTCTGGACATTCCTTTACCTCGCAATGGGTGTTGCTGCTTGGCTGGTTTGGCAGCGGGTTGGGTGGAGAAAATCGCGGCTCGCATTGCTGTTTTTCATTGTGCAGCTCATACTCAACGCGGTCTGGTCCTGGGTCTTTTTCGGGCTGCACAGGCCGGGCCTTGCGTTTGGCGAAATCATATTGCTGTGGGCGGCGATTCTCATAACTTTGGTGCTGTTCTGGCGGCATCGTTCCTTGTCCGGGCGGCGTATTACCAGTTTCTTTTCCGGTCAATACATCGGCAACGGCGTCGGCTGCTTCGTTAGCAACTCGACCCGCAGGATCACTTTTATTGGCACCTTTACCATTTTTGTTTTTGGTAGAATCCGCATATGCTTGTGATGATATAAATAAGCATATGGCTATTACCGCACACAACCTTGCTATCTTCATATACCCTCCCAATATTATTGTGCTATTCATATTCTTACACGACAAAACTTCGCAAAAATTTGCTGCAGATCAATTTATTTTTATTGGATTTCTTTTTAATGCACCAAATCCTGCGTAATGCTTGCACCAC
>JAUYEE010000288.1 GCA_030691545.1 bacterium
AGAACGAAGATTTCTCAGCGGTGTACAAAAATGAAGCAGTCGCGGGCGAGATTGCTCAGTACCGCCGGGAAATCCGGATTCCAATGGAAAACACCGTGGGGTGCGTGGTCGTAATGCACGGCCGCATCGTGGGTAGCGACATCTTCACCTCGCCGGAGCTTTTCCGAAAGCTCTGGCCGAAACTGTTAGACAGTTATGCCCTGGGAGCGATAACTCATCGGGAGCGTGCAGAGTATCGGGATGGGGGTTGGCCCTCGGAGGGTGAAATCAGGCGGTTTCTCGACCGGGTTTTCCGAGCATCGTTCCGAGATAGGAGCGCCAGAGACATCGGCAGAATCGTGGAGGTCGCCGGCCCGGGAATCCAAGGAGAAGGTCTGGTGCACCACCGAGAGGTCGTCCACGTGCACATAACACCGCGTCCGGAGGTGAGCTTCTGATCCGCCGCAGTGCCCGGGAGGGGGGTTGTATTCCGGGCACGGGGTTGAGTGAGACAGAATGGACTGACATGGAGCAGAGGGAAGCGATGAAAAGGATAGTGTTATTGAGCGTCCTCTTGACGGTGCTGATGACAGTGCCTATCGTTGACGGCCTCGGGGAGATGTCGCTGCCCAAGGCGCCAAAAAGAGACGTAAAGCAGACAGAGTTCGTGGCGCTCTGGTTGAAAGAAATTCAGACAATCAAGGTCGGAATGACCCGGAAGCAGCTTCTGGAGGCTTTTACGACGGAGGGCGGGCTTTCGAGCCGCACCTGGAGAACCTACGTTTACCGAAGGTGCCCGTACATCAAGGTTGATGTCGAGTTCAAGTCGGTCGGCAATGAGAGAGACCAGCTCGGGCAAAGGCCCGAAGACGTTATAGCCAAAATCTCGAGGCCGTACCTGCAATGGCCGATAATGGACTGATCCTAATGTAACGCAGGCGTCCTCGCCTGCAATTCCTATCACAACTGGAAAGGAGAACGGGAAAATGAGAGCAACAAGACTGTTCCTGGCGTGGATTGTGTCCGTGGCGGTGCTCCTGCCGATGACGGCATTTTCGGCAGGAATGCTGATTCCGAAGGACGAATCGCTGCCCCCGTTGGGAATCGAGTACCTGCGGGTGAAAGCCGAGGTCACGGAAGGAGCCGCAGAGACGCACGTCGAGCAGGCGTTCCGGAACACGACGGACCGGGCGCTCGAAGCGACGTACGTCTTCCCGCTGCCGAAGGGTGCCGCGATCAAGGAGTTCGCCATGTACATCGGCGGCAAGAGGATGACCGCGGAACTCCTCGACGCCGGCAAGGCGAAGCAGATTTATCAGGATATTGTGAGGCGGGCGAAGGACCCGGCGCTTCTCGAGTACATGGGCGGGCAGATTTTCCGGGTAAGCGTCTTCCCGGTTCCGCCGAAGGACCTCCAGAAGATTGAGCTGGATTATTCGCAGGCGATCGAGTTCGATTCCGGTCTCCGGCGGTACGTTTTCCCGATGCGCATCGGGGAGCAGTTTTCCAAAACACTTCAGGATTTCTCCGTGACGGCGCGCATCTCCTCCAAGGTCCCCATCGGAAACATCTACTCGCCCTCGCACGTCATTAGCATCAGCCGCAAGGGAGATACCGAGGCGACGATCGGGTTCGAGGAGGAGCGGATGGCGCTCGACCGCGACTTCGTCGTCTATTACGCGCTGAGCGAGAAGGAGTTCGGGTTGAGCCTCATGGCGCGCCGGACGGGCAAGGACGGCTATTTCATGCTGATGATTTCCCCGAAAAACGTTGTTGAAGAATCGCAGATTGTCAAAAAGGATGTCTCCTTCGTGATGGACACCTCCGGCAGTATGTCCGGCGATAAGATCAAGCAGACGAAAGCGGCTCTTCTCTTCTGCTTGAACAACCTCAACAAGGGTGACCGCTTCAACATCGTTCGCTTTGCGACCGACGTGAATCCGTTCCGGGAGAACTTAGTCGAGGTGAACGACGAGTCCATCGCCGCCGCGAAAGAGTTCGTCGAGAAGATGGAAGCGAGAGGCGGGACGGACATCGGCTCGGCTCTCGAAAAAGCCCTATCGGTCGAAATGAAGGAAGATCGCCCCTACCTGATTGTGTTCCTGACGGACGGCAAACCGACAGTCGGAATGACGGACGAAAATCAAATCATCAAGTCCGTCGCTCAGAAGAACAAAGGGCGCGTGCGGCTGTTTGCGTTCGGCGTGGATTACAACATCAACACGCGGCTTCTCGACACGCTCGCCGCAGAGAACAAGGGCGTCGCCGAGTACGTCGAGCCGAAGGAGGATATCGAGATCAAGGTCTCGAGCTTCTTTGCGAAGGCGAGTCACCCGGTTCTTGCCTCTCCGGAGCTTTCCTTCGGAGACAAGGTGCATACGTACGAGATTTACCCGAAAGAGCTTCCGGACCTGTTCAAGGGCAGCCAGGTCCTCGTCCTCGGCAAGTACGACGGAACGGGCGACGTGGCAGTTACACTCACGGGTAAGGTCAACGAGGATAAGAGGAGCTTTGTTTACGAGACGACGTTCCCCGAGCGCAACGAGGGCAACGACTTCATCGAGCGGCTCTGGGCGACGCGGAAGGTCGGCTATCTCCTCGAGGAAATTCGCCTGCACGGCGAGGAGAAAGAGCTGAAAGACGAGGTCTTGCGCCTCAGCAAAGAGTATGGCATCCCCACACCGTACACGTCATATCTGATTGTCGAAGATGAGCGGCCAGGCGTCGGGCGTCGGGGGGCCGTCCCTGGGGTGTCCACTGATCTGAGTGCGATTCCTCCGGGTTCAACTGAGTCCCTCAGCGGCACGGGGAGAGTTGCCGGCCCGAGGTACGATCGCGCTTCTCATACAGCGGTGAGGGAGTCTCGCGCGACGGAAGTATACGACGCCTGGACTCGGCGGCCAGCCGTACGATGGGAATCCGGTGGTGTCCCGGCTCCGACGGAGGAGAAAGAGGCAGCCGAGAAGTTCGTGCCGATTCTCGGCGTGGCGGGTGGAGATGCGGCTGACGAAGAAGGGAGGCTCAAGGAGGTCACAAGGGCAGCCGATGCTCTCGCCGTCGGCAAGGAAGGTGCGAAGTTCGACAGGGGATACGGCTACGCAGTGGAAGGGCTGGCGGAGGACCTCAAGAGCATTGACGGCGACGTGGGTGTCTTGATGAGCAAGACCGTCGGGCGGATGAAGGATGCGAAAGTTGAGACTTGGGGCAGCGCAGCCCTGCCACTCAAGAACATCAACAAGAGGAACTTCTACCGGATTCGCGGCGTCTGGGTGGACAGCGAGTTCACCGAGAAGATGCAGACGATCAACGTCCAGTTCGGCTCCGATGCTTACTTCAAGCTCCTCGAACTGAAACCGGAGCTGAAAGACATCCTCACTCTCGGCGAGCGCCTCGTTGTGACCGTTGACGGCAAAGCTATCTTCATCGCCGAGGACGTCAAAGAGCCTATCTCCTCCGACGACCTGGAGAAAGCCTTCACGAAAGCGTGATTTGGCACAAAACTGCGCAGGCTCCGATCGCTGGCCGCCCGCGGGGGCGCTCGGAGCCTGCTTCGCTTCGCAAGCAGGGGAGCGTCGGCAGGAAACTCTTCGGGCGAGTGACAGCGGAGGACGAGGACCGAACCGGCGGGTCGGTGGCGGAGTTCCGGTGCGGGCCGCGGCGGTTGAGCTCAATCTCTCAGTCGCCGCATTTGAAGCAAAAGGAAGCAAAGGAGGTCAAGCTGTGAAAGTCGCAACTCTACCGTGCTGCCGTGTAACTGTCGCGGTGATCGCAGTGACGTTGCTGTTTCTTGGCGTCGCCCAACCGGATGAACGATACGATTTCCGAAGTTCCCAGGCTTATAAGGACCTTTCAGAGGCTGACAGCGAGAAACTGGAGAAAGCCCATCAGGACATGATCCTTCTGTGGGGAGCGCTGGACATGTACGCCGACCACAATGAGGGGAAGCTGCCCGAAACACTCGATGAACTGGCGCCAGGATACCTGAGGATGCTTCCGAAGGACCCATTTGCGACGGAAGCAACGGCGAAGGAGGCGCCTACCCACGGATACGTCTCTTCGAGAAAGGGATGGGGGTACAGGTACAGAAAAGGGGCACCGGGGAACAGGGCGTGGGTCATCAGCAGCGTCGGATTGCCGGACTTCCCCTATCTTGCCCAGCGAGGGAATGTGGGGCTGTATATCTGCAAGGGGACGTGGATATCGGGCATCAATCCGATGATGATGAAGGATCGCGATTAGGCGATTGCACGGCATGGCATCCGTGTCATCCGCCCGTTGTTCTGGCGGCGAGGGCGAAGCGACGGATGTTTTCGGTGTCTCCCTCAGCGAGAGGTTACCCGGCGGTCTTGCGCGGCAAGCAGCTCATCGTCACCTTTGACGGCAAAGCCCTCGTCATCGCCGAGGACGTCAAAGACCCTGTCTCCGCCGACGACCTGGAGAAAGCCCTGAAAAAAGCGTGACGCACACCGCGCCCCCCCCTGGCCGGTGACGGATGAAGGTGGCCGCGAGCGCGTGGGCTTGGATTCGGCGAACGTAGCCCCGCCGCCACCCTCTGCAGGCGCATCCGAGTCACGCGCACAGGCGAGGGGCCCCAGCGCCCCTCGCCTGTGCCTTTCCCGACAACCCCTTTCCCGACCGGTTTCCCCTTGCCAGGCCCCGCGCCGCGGGGCTATTATCCTGACCTGGGCAGCGCAAGGCGAGAGTTGGCTAGCGAACAAGCCAACTCAAGGGCGAGTGTTGCGCAACTCGGAGTTGTGTGACTATGAGTAGAACGGTTTTCATATTGGGTGCCGGCGCGTCGGTGAAGGCCGGGGCGCCGTTGATGTGGAATTTCCTTGAGGTCGCCAAGGAACTCGAGCGCGCCGGTCGTGTCGCCGACTCGGAGGCCGAGTTCCGTCTCGTGTTCAGGGGACAATCCGCACTTCAGTCCGTCCATTCCAAGTTTCGCCTCGATCACCGGAACCTCGAGTCGGTGTTTGCCGCCTTCGAGATGTCGCGCATTGCGGGGAAGCTGGGTAATATGGACCCAAAGGAGGTGCAAGCGCTGCCCGACGCCATGAGGCGCTTGATAGTAAGGACACTGGAGGAAACGATGCTGTTCCCGGCCGGCACCACCCAGTCCGTCGGGCCGCCGCATTTTTACGGACGGTTTGTGGACCTGATCAAGGACATCCATCCCCAGGAGCCGTGGTTGCGCTCGTGCGTCATCACCACGAACTACGATCTCTGCGTGGACTGTGCCCTGCACGACAGGTCCGTGCCGATAGACTACTGCTTGGAGGGGGGCCACCCGCCGAGCGGCCTCAAACTCATCAAGCTTCATGGTTCCCTGAACTGGGGGTACTGTGAGAAATGTGAGACGATATCGCCCCTTCACCCCGCCGCCTTTCTGAAGGATCGGCCTGTGCAAGAGAAATACGCACGCGAGAATAGGCTGATCATCGGCTCGCGCATCGGATTTGGTGCGCAGCCATGCGGGCACCAGCCGCAAAAGGAACCATTCATCGTGCCCCCAACATGGAACAAGACCATGCACCAGTCGGAGCTTCGGGCCGTCTGGTCCGCGGCAGCGAGGGAGCTCCAGGATGCGGAAGAAATAGTGGTGATTGGCTACTCTCTGCCGGAGGCGGACTTGTTTTTCAAATACCTGCTGGCGATAGGGGCCGTCGGCGACGCGCTCATCCATAAGTTCTGGGTTTTCGATCCCTCGGAAGAGGTGGGGCCTCGCTTCAGGAAAATCCTGGGGACTGCCGCCGAAGACCGCTTCGATCACCGGCCCATAACTTTCATGGAAGCTGTCGGATACCTCAAGGAACGACTCGCGCGATCCCCCGAGATCCGGTAGGAGAGCCACGGTCAAGCAAAGTGCAGGTGCAGGGAAGGGCGTTGAGGGAGAACAAGCAACGTACTCGCAGTTAGGGGGCGAAGTTGGAGAATTCGCAGCTGTGTCGCGCATGAACCGACTCGCGATGGGGGCACCGCCGCCGGGCCGCCTAATATAACGTAGCGCTAAGCCATGTTCCGCGTGGAGGAGACCGTGTTTGATCGCATCCTCAAACGAATCCGGGAGAATGTCCGAACGTGTCAGTACGTGATGACCATCCACGCGGAAGAGGAAATGGATGACGAAGGATTTAGCATTTTTGACATAGAGCGGGGCATACTGACGGGCGAAATTGCAGAACGGCAGGAGGACCGCGAGACAGGCGAGTGGAAGTATATTGTCAAAGGGGAAAGCACCGCTGGAGACGAAATAACCGTCGTGGCGAGGTTGAGTGTGACGGGGAGACTTGTTATCATTACAGTGTATGGAGAATAGGAAGCCGAGGTAAGGACATATGGTATGTGAGATTTGTGCAGAAGAAGGAGCGCGGGTTCGCCGTGTGAGTCGCAGTTACGGCAAGGGAGATGGTCTGCTCGTGATCGAAAATGTGCCGGTCATTAGCTGTCCGCACTGCGGGGAGAGCTACATCACCGCAGAAACCCTGCACGAGATCGAGCGAATCAAGCGCGACCGCAAAAGGGTTGCGGCGAAGCGCGCCGTAGCTGTCGCGGAGTTCGCGTAGGCGTTACGATTCGTCGCCGGACGAGCCGACAGTGCTGTGGTAACGTGGGTGCCCTTGAGGGAACGCCCAAACAGTCAAGCGGTCTGACCCCTGGGGCGTTGTCGAGTAGAAAGAACGGACGGCCGTGGGCCTCGAAGGACCGTGAGTGCGAAATGGGGAACGGGAGGCGTGAAACAGTACCGAATTCACGGGGAAACCATGGAAGATTGGCCGCCTCATTGCCGAAGGTAGGAGCGCAGAATGGCTCCCGCGACAAGCCCTTGCCGCGTCTCCTGAAAGAACACTGCCCCCTGCGCGCAGCGTGTCGCTGCTCACTTCCGAATCACGACGACACCGTTGCGGGGGAGAGTGAGGTCGCCGGAGCACGGCTCGCCCGTGATGAGGTTCTCGCCTGCGGGGGCATTTGAGAGGGTGACCGTTTTGTCGGAGTGGTTCAGGAAGAACCAGAGCTGCTTCTCGTCATTCTCGCGGACGACGACCTCGACGTCCGGGGCGGCGCCGGGGCAGAGCGGCTCAATGCCCGATGTGTCAGCGAGCATTGGCAGCAGAGCATCCACGACAGGCCGCATCAGGTATGCCCCCACGTAAAAGACTCGCCCTTTGCCGACTTTTCGAGACGTGATCGCCGGTTGACCGGTCGAACTGGCAGACGCGGGTTTTCCCTCAGCAAGGGGACCAAAGCGGTCCTCCCACCTGCCGATGATTTCAGTGTCTTTGGCAGAACTCAGCAACTCATACCACCAGGGCGCCTGAACAGAGGAGTCGCCGAGCGTGATTTTCATGCGCCGCTCCTCCGGGCGGTTGATTTTGCTGTATTCAACCACCTGCACGCCGGCCAATTCCGCGAGGCAGCCCGGCGGCGTCTCGGCGACGACGTTGTTGTCGAAATTCTTCGTTGCGGTCCTCGCTCCGATGACCAGCACGCCGCCATCTCGAACGTACTTCTCTAAGATGGGAACCCACTCCGGCTTGAAAAGCGACCAATGCGGGATGAAGTAGAGCTTGACGCCGCTCAAATCGTCCTCCGGGTGGATGCAGCCGACGGCGTAGCCTCGGTCGAGGAAGGCCCCGTGGATTTCCGCCGCGACGTTCTTTGGCGAAGGGAGACCGAGGCTCAGGGGAATGTGTCCCTCCTCGACGGAGTAGTCCCCTGTCGCAATCGCCACGTCAACTCTGACCGAGGTTCCTAAAAGCGCCGGGCCAACCCGCTTCAGTTCTTCCCCGACCTGTTTCACTTCCTCGTACCGCCGCCGCGGCACGTTATCGTGGTCGAGGATGCCGCACCAGTACTCCTCCGCCCCGAATCTGCACGTCCGCCACCGGAAATACATCAGACTGTCGGCTCCGTGGGCGATGGAGCGGTAGGTCATCAGGCGAAGCTCGCCCGGCTCCGGGTTGTCGTGGAAGTAGCCTCCCTGCCCGCCCGGGCCGGATTGCTGCTCCGGGACGATGAAGCTGCCGGTAAGTGCTCGCACCTCGTCAAGACGGAAGGCGTGCGAGCGCGGGCGGTTCGCTGGGCTGTAATCGAAGAAGGGATACGAATCGAAGCCGAGGAAATCGAGGTCCTTGCTGAAGTCCCCGCGGTAGTCAATGTGCCGGAAGACGCCGTTGTGCATGACGAACCAGTTGGGGTTGGCGTTTCGGAGAATCTCAACCTGCTCGTGCTGAAACACGGCGACCGCGTGAGAGATGAAGCGGTAATAGTCAAGGACGTGCGCCGGATTATTGTAAGTCGGCTTGGGGCGCGGGGTGGGAATATCCTCGAACTTCAAATACGTCTGCGCCCAAAACGCTGTGCCCCATCGGCGGTTCAGTTCCTTGATCGTCGCGTACTTGTCTTGCAGAAAGTCCTGGAATGCTTTCTCGCAGGAAGCGCAATGGCATTCGGAAAACTGGCAATTGAACTCGTTGTCCGTCTGCCAGCCGATGACGTTCGGGTTGTTACGGAAGTGGCTCGCCATTGCTTTCGTAATCTTGCGGCTGCAACGGCGGAGGGTCTCGGAGGCGTGGCAGCAGTGCTGGCGCGAGCCGTGCGACTGAGCAACGCCGTTCTCATCCACACGGAGGATGTCCGGGTGTTTCGCTGTCAGCCAACGAGGCGGAGTAGCGGTCGGGGTGCAAAGGATCGTTTTGATGCCCTTCTCACCGAGCTTTTCGATCGCCTCGTCGAAAACGGAGAAGTCGTACTCGCCCTCCCGCGGCTCCATGAGGTCCCAGGCGAACTCAGCCATACGCACGACGTTGAACCCCGCAGCCGCCATACGTTCCGGGTCGTCCTTCTTCGTCTCGGCGTCCCAGTGTTCCGGGTAATACGGCGCCCCGAACAGAAACGTCTTGAGATTGAGCGGACGCCGATGCGAGAGATTCTCTCGCCCGAGGGAGGGCAAATCAAGAGAGTCATGGGAAGACCCCGAACGCGCGGCGCCCTCTGATAAGGCATTGACAACCACAAGGCAACATAACCCGATCGCACAACGAAGAAAGATCATGGCAGTCCCTTTCCTGAAAAGCTCTCTGAATCGGTGGTTCAGGCTTCAGCGAACAGCGCGGATAGTACCGCACGAGGTTGTCGCGGGTCAATCTTCGCGCGAATTGCGGGGCGCGCGTACGGTTATATTTGCACGGCAGGACTACGGATGAATCCTCTGCTCGAGAAGCCCGTCTGAAGCATTGCATCCGAGCCGAGAATCTGCTTGACCGCCTCGCTCATACCGGGTACGATTTCGACCAGTGATGGAAGGGGTTCCACACATGAGCAAAGTTACAGGCATTCCGGACCTTCTCCGCAAAGCCGATGACATGGAGCGACGGTACGCAGAGCTCCATCGCAGATACCTCGACCTTAGCCGGCGAGTGGATGAGTTGTCCACGTTCCGTGAGATCGGTCTGGCGATCAATTTCATTCTCGATTTTGACGAAGTCCTCGAGGCGGCCGTCTGGAAGGTCACGGCTCTCTTCGAGGCTCCGGCGGGCGTCATCTATCTGCTCGACTCGGGCATGGACAAGCTGATTCCCCGAATCGCCCGCCAGGGCAACGAGCTGAGACGCGCAGATGAGTTGCAGCAAGACGCGGTCTCTCTCGGCGAGGGGCCGGTCGGCCAGGCGCTCTCCGAACGACTGGGAAACATCGTCCAGGAGCCGGACGGTTCCTCGTCCCTCATCGAGCCGCTCATCGCCAAGCACGAGGGAATCGGCGTCATCAAGCTCACGCGCCCCGGCACGCAGGATTCTTTCACCCGCAACGACAGCAACCTTCTCAGCGTCATCAGCAATCAGGTAGCCGTCGCCATCCACAATGCGCTTCTCTATTCCCTTGCCACGACAGACGGGTTGACGCGGCTCTATGTGCGCCGATACTTCGACCTGAGGCTGCGGGAAGAGTTTTTCACGGCACGCCGCTACAAGCAGCCCCTCTCCGTCTTAATGATTGACATTGACCACTTCAAGAGCTTTAACGACCGGTACGGCCATCAGACCGGCGATTTTGTTCTGAAAGAGATTTCACAAATCATCTCGCAGAATTGTCGTCGGAGCGACGTCCCCTGCCGATATGGCGGAGAAGAGATGGCGGTGATTCTTGCATCAACCGGACTCGAGGGAGCGGTCACCGTCGGGCAGAAAATCCGCCAGCAGGTCAGCGACAAGGAATTTGCCTTTGGGCGAGTTCAGGAGCTGAGGCTCACGGTGAGCGTCGGGGTAGCGTCCTACCGTATCGGAATGCGGACTCCTGAGGACCTCGTTTCCAGCGCCGATGCTGCACTCTACAAGGCGAAACGAAAGGGACGCAATAGAGTCATAGCCGAGGAGTCCGATTGACGCCCCCGGCGCGACCGGCGGGTTTATCCGTCTCTCCCGTTCCCCAGCCTCTGCGAGTTAAAAAAACGATTTGCCCCGGGCACCGACATTCCAGCTTTTCTGAAAGCAGCGGCCCTGCCAAAGACGTACTGGAAGAACGTGCGGCTTGTAGCGCAGGCATCCTGCCACCATCGGGCAAGCCGGAAGCCTGCGCTATGCCGAATACTTCGCTTTCGGTAACAGCGGCCTTACAGAATCACTGACCCATGCTGATGCGGTAGAAGCGCCTCTCGACACGCGGGTCCAGGGGACTCGAGCCCGTTTCGCTTCCGTCGTCGAGCCATTCCAGCAACCCGCCGTTTCCGACAAACGTCGCGACGGGCTTGCCAGGGTCTTTCGGATCATCGCTGAAATTGACCATGTACCTCACATCCGGATCGCTGTGCCAGACGATGCGCACCGCTTTCTCGGAACGGGTAATACTCTCAATAGGCTTCCGGGGGATGTCGCCCGGCTCACCCACGGCTGCAGAGACACGCACTTCCCGCACGAATCGAGGGCTCATCAGGTCGGGGTCGTATTTGGACCTATCCGTGGACTGCGACCACTTTTCCATGTCCGCGCGCAGGTGGAAGCGGTACGGTCCCTTCAGCTTCGTGTTCCTGTAGACGCCTGTGAAGATGCCGTCCCCGGGGAGGTCGTCACCCTGGCCGTTGGCGTCAACTCCGCGGTCGTGCAGCTCGATGGTGTCCCTTTCACCGTTGGGCAGCAGCACCGTGCCCACGATGTTCATGGTGGGCTGAGTGATTCCCCCGCCGATGCTGCGGGGGTAGGCATAGACGTACATAGGCCTGTCGGGGAGGACCCTCGGGTGGCGCACCGCCGCGGTCAGGCTTTGGATCTGGTTCCTCGTGTAGGCCCGGGCGACATAGGCACTGTCCGTACTGCTGCGCGGATCAATGATGATCTCCCACTCACCGGCCGTCGGCTTGCTGATTCGGGCGTAGCGGCCCTGGGGCATGGGCAGACTGCCGTGCTGGCCGCCAACGGGGTCAATGACTACCATGTCCGCCGCGGCCTTCTCCTCCTCCCACATCAGGGTGAAGGTTGCGGACTCGGAGCCTTCTTCCACGAACACCTTCTTGAATTCGGCGGGCTTCAAAAACGAGCCGCTCGCGGAGTCAATGGCTTCGCGGCCCGAGATTTTCTCGTGGAAGTCCGTGAAGGCCTGAGAGAGGTCGGCCGCATCGGCGGAATCCACGTAGAAGCCGCCGGTCGCCGTCGCGATCTCGGAGCACTGTGACGAAAGTCCCAGGTCGCCGCCGGTGCACGTCACGTAAACCGGGATACCGTCCGCCAACAGGTCGGCCAGGACGCCGTCGAGGAAGGCCGCTGGATCGGGCCAGGGCCTGTTGTTGATGCCGTCGGTCATCAAAACGATGAAGGTGTTGGCGGTCACGCCGCCGGCCGCAATGATCATATCCCTGGCCTTGTCCAGACCATCGCCGATGTTGGTCCAGCCGCCGGGGGTCAGACCGTTGACGGCGCCGGTCCAGGCCACACGGAGTGCAACCAGCGGTGCAATGGCCACGCTGGCGTGCCCGCTGGCAGGCTCGGCGTCGGTGGAAAATGACACGATCCCGAGCTCTGTCCCGTTCTCGGCCAGGGTGACGAAGTCATTGGCCGCGACCTTTAGTCGCTCCATGCGAGACGGCGACTCGAGGCTCATGCTGCCCGACTCGTCAAGTACCAGCACGACGCGCACGGTATCATCCCCCCTGACGAAGTGGGTGACATCAACCACGGCGCCGCCAGCGGCCGGGTCGGGCGCCCCGGCGGGCATCGTAAAGTGGTCCGGCCAGGACCAGACCACCTGGTGCCAGCAGTCGCGGTTCGAGCGACACCGCGATTGCTCGGTCACGTTGTTCGGGTCGTGGTTGCCGCCGGACATGTCGGTCAGGTTCGCGGGGTTGGCCTGGCCCCAACAAAGCTCGGTGCCGTTGCTGTCCATCAAGCACGATTCCTCTCCAGCCGCCTGGGCAGTAGCGTGGGGACAATCGGCGGGGCCCGTCGGGTCCACGCAGCCGACTGGGCGCGATTCATATTCATCGCGTGCGTCGAAGATCAGATGGACGAACTCGTGAGCGAGCGTGTAGCCGACGCCCGCCGCGGTGATGTAATTGTAGGAGACGTGGGCGCTGCCTCCGACCTGCCAGTTCCCGGTGTTGGCCCACCACCACGTGTCGGAAGTGCTTGGATAGATGCGCAGGTCAGCGTTTGTACCAAAGGCATTGTTATAGATGAACGCCTCGCCAATTTCCGCCTGCCCGTCGGTCACATCGAAGAGCGCCGCGGACGCGGCACTGATGAGATTCTCAATGTTGGTAAGCTGGGCGTTCGTGGCGTTGAAGTGCACCGCCACCGAGATATTGAAGACGTTGGGTTCCGCACAGGGCAGGGTGCAACGGTACACGGGCGCCGGGCGGTCCTGGATCTCCCCCTCGGCGGTCCCCGCCGCGAGGGCGACGACAGTGGCGCTCATCGCACCAAAGCTCACCAGGGCCAACAAGGCCACCAGTAACCCTCTGCCTTTCACAGGTGTCAGTTTGTCCAAATTCTGTTGAGCCATATCCTCCCTTTCTTTTTGATGTGCGTTGGTTTTTTCACAACCTTGTTCGTCACTCGCCGTGGATGCGGCCCTCGGCACGGAATCCACGGTCGCTCTACAACACTTGGTTCGCTGGCTCTTGCCCCCTGTTGCCCTCCAGCCAGCTCAGTCCACGATGAGCCGGAAATAGGCTCTTTGGTTTCGGACCATGACCTGGGACACATCGGTTTCGAGCGAAACGCCATCGCCCACCTGGTACGGCTCATAGTCCTGCCAGTTCTCCAGATCGTACGAGATCTCAACCTGGTACACACGACCGGCGTCCGCCTCCCATTTCAAAAGGCCTTCCTGCTCGATTTGAAGCTCCGGGTCCTGCATCGGAATGGTCTGGGGATCGTTGGCCGGCCAGGACGTGACGCCGTTGGCGGCGGCGTCCAGCAACTGCGTGAGATCGGCCGTCCAGCCGGAGCCGGCGGCACCGACATCGTCCGTCCCAAACCCTGTGCAGTCTTCCCGCTGGTTGAAAAACGCCGAATAGCTCACCCCGCTGGGCATTTGCCTGCCACAGGTGAATGTGCCGTCAAGACTTCCGAAGAAAGTGAAATTCGCCGATTCTCCAGCCCCACGGGGTTCGCCGTTGATCCAGTAGCGGGTCAGAAATGTCGTGTAGGCCCTCGCCGAACAGATGAGGCCGCCGTGCGCCTCCATCGCCTCCAGATACCACCCGCCGTCAGGATAAGGGACGGTCTGGCTGGGATTGAACACGTTCTTACCGGAATCGGGATCGAAATACCAGGGCTCCCTGGGATTGCGCATACCGGGTAACGATCTACCCAATTCGATTTCCGAAGGCGGAACGCCTATCGGCGTGAAGATCTCATCCTGTATATAGGTCGTGTAGAGCTTCGTTGTGACCTCCTCCACGATCAGTCCCAACAACATGTATCCGAAATTCGCGTACTTATCGTCCATGCCCGGCACGAAGTCCAGGGGTTGGCCGGTCCAGTAGTTGACGGTCTGCATCTTGGTCGGAGGCGGTGAGACCCCGAGTGCGTTGGCAATAAAGATCTCCTTGAACATGGGATCGCCTGAGACCTTCGAGTCCCACCCTCCCTCGTGACCCAGCAGGTGCTGAACCGTGATCGTATCAAGATCCGGGTCGGGGGTGTTGACCGGGGAGATGGAGAGGATCCCCGGGTTGCTCTGGCCCAAGTCGAAAGCGAAGTCGCTGAAGTCGAGAGCCTTCGCGGCGACCAGCTTGGTTATGGCGGCGTCGGTGATGGGTTTGACCAGGCTGGCAATGCGAAGGAGCGCATCGCATCGCAACGGGACGGAGTGGTCAGCCGTTTTCCACCCGTAACCCCGTTCGAGGACAATGGTGTCGTCCCTGGCGACGCACAACGTCCCGCATTGCAGCCCGCGATCCCGCATGAACTGCTGCATAGCATCGTCAAATGCCTGCAATTGAGGCCTGGGGATCCCACTCGTTGGGAGGATGGAGATGGGGTCTCTCTCCCAGACGGCAGCAAACCTGGCCGCCCCGCCGACGTCATACCCGCTTACCTCCACCAGCCTGTAACGGCAGCCGCCGAACGTGTCGAATTTGCTCTGGTGCTCGGCTGAACTATGGCCGTGGTAGGCGGACCAGTCGGGTCCGCCTCGCTTCTCCCAGATGGCCGCGTAGCGAGCCTCCCCGCCCACTTCGTACCCGCTGATGTGAGTCAGGCGGTATCCGTTCGTAGTGTGGTCGTCGAACGCCGTCTGGTACTGCGACGCCGTCAAACCGTGGACCGCTACCCAGGAATACGTGCTCCCATATTCCCAGATAGCCGCGTACCGGGCCAGGCGCCCCTCCTCATAGCCGCTCACACACACCAAGCGGTACCCGCGGGCGGCGTTCAGGTCAAATTGCGTCTGGTACTCGCTGGCGGTCACACCATGAACCGCCAGCCATGCCGGACCCCCATCCTGTTCCCAAATGGCCGCGTACTGGGTCTGGCTGCCAACCTTGTACCCGCTGACCTGCTTCAGCCGGTACCCGTTGCCGCCGTACCAGTCGAACGCGACCTGGTATTCCGAGGCCGTCAGGCCGTGAACGGCGACCCAGGGCGGGCCGGAGCGCTGCTCCCAAATCGCCGCGTACCGGGCCTCCGTCCCTTGGGCATAGCCACTCACGCGAACAAGCCGAAAGCCGTTCTCACCGTACTCGTCGAACTTCGCCTGATATTCGGCCGCGGTCAATCCGTGATGGGAAACCCAGGGCACGCCCTGCGCCCAGCAGGGGGGCAATGACAACATCAGGAACGCGAACATGTACCCCCACAAAAACCCACAGACATTTCTCATGACGACCTTCCCTCCAAAGAGCTGATAGACACGACATTTTTCGATGCTGGCGTGTATTGTAGGCGGACCTCTGCGCAACGAACGCCGTCCGTCACCCAGTACCCGCGGGTTTTCGGATCACGAAGGCTGACACGTGTCATATCAGACAACAATCTCAGTATCACGTCCGGCGGGCAAATTGTCAACTGAATTCCTTTTTTTGAGGTAACCCCTCACTCATTGGGGGACTCACCGCAGAGAACGCAGAGGGCGCTGAGAGGAAAGCAAGAGCAGGAGTAACGCAAAGGCGCTAAGACGCGGAGCGGCACGTTGTGGAGTACGAGGGCGACAGCTCCCGCCGTGTGGTTCTGAAGCGAAGCTTCAGGAGCGTTCATACACCCGATCACGGGAGCTCCGCTCCCTCGGATGAAGGCGGCAGCATGGCTGCCGCACTCCAAGGCTTCGCCCGCGCGGCGACTGTGTTGGCCAACGCGATTGCGCCTGGCCCTCCTGCGACCATGCGGACAGAATGAACCTCGCGCTCATTCTTTGTTCCAACCATAACATGATGAGTCCGTTCGAGGGCGGGACGCCCTCTGTAGAGTGCGGGAGCGACAGCTCCCGCCTTGTCGTTTTGAAGCGGAGCTTCAGAGGTGCGCCTCACCCGAGATCGGGAGCTTCGCTCCCTCGCACGGCGTTCATATCCGCAATCCAAAATCCGCAATCGGAAACTCCCCTTCGTGCTCTTCGTGGTGAAGGGCTGGCTATCTACTCACCACGAAGGGCACGAAGGATTCACCTGCGCCTGAGCCCACGGTCCGTCAGTTACCCGAAGGTGTACCGTTGAATGCAGGCGACGTTCCCGTCCTTCAGGTAGACTCGGGGGACACGCGGCCCGATCCCGCAAATCACCTCGTGCTCGATGGTCCCGCTTTTCTCGGCGACCTCGGAGACTGAGATGTGCGCCCGACCACTCTCGCCGAAAAACACCGCCACATCCCCCACGGCGATATCGTTCGATTCCCCGACATCCGCCATAGTCATATCCATCGTCACTCTTCCCACAATCGGGAAACGCCGCCCGTGGATGAGAACATCGCCTTTCTTCGCCAGGCGGAAGGGCACCCCGTCGGCATAACCGGCGGCGATGGTGGCAATGGTCGTGTCTCGCAGAGCGATGAATTCCCGCCCGTAGCTGACGCTCGTTCCGGGGGGGACCTTCTTTACGTGAACGACCCTCGCCTTGAACGAGACGACTTCTTCAAGATTGATCTCTCGGCTCACCAACGGGGAGCCGTACAGCCCGTAAATGCTAATCCCCGGGCGGACAATGCCGAAGGTCTCGCCGCAGCGGTTGAGCAGAGCGGCGCTGTTAGCGACGTGCACGTGCGGCACTTCATAGCCCCTCCCGCGGAGCTTATCGAGCAGACTTCGCAACATCTCCAATTGCTCCCGAGTGAATCGGCTATCGCAATCCGCCACGGGAAAATGCGTGTACACTCCATCCAGAACCAGGTTCGGGCAGGACGCAAACCCATCGAGAAAGTCATCCATTTCGCGAGGCAAGAGGCCCAATCTTCCCATCCCCGTGTCAACTTTGAGGTGAACTCTCACGCTCTTGCCGGCTGTCCCTGCCGCCCGATCGAGTTGGCGCGCCAACATCAGGTCGAACACCGTCTGGAGAAGGTCCTCCTCGATAATTGCCCCGAGTTCGCTTTCATCCGGACGCCCAAACACTAAAATCGGGCAGCGTAAGCCGCTCTTCCTCAAAGCGAGCGCTTCGGCGATGTTCGCCACACCCAGCATCTCCGCGCCGTTCTCCAATGCCACTTGTGAGACCATCGCGGCGCCGCACCCATACGCCTGGGCCTTGACCATCGCGAGAACCTTCACACCGGGACCCGCGGCGGCTTTGAGCTTGCGGATGTTGTTCGCAATTTTGTCGAGGTCAACTTCCAGCCAGGCGGGCGCCAGGTTTTTGCCGAGAGAAGACGAGCTCGTCGGGGAGTCGCCTTTAAGGTTATGTGCTTCTTGCTGCATAACGCTGCTTTCCACGTAGTGCTGGGGACAGAATCTCCCAGGCCGGCGCCAACCTCCGGTCTCACATTCTGGGACGAAATGAATCCACCCGAACCGCAAATGCGAAACCTAATGGGCGCCTTCGGCACTGCCCTCAAAGCTTGATAGTCTCATTTTGCCTTGAGCCGTCGCAAAGGAATTGCTACGGTACGGGTTCGCCTGCCGGTGCACGCGCACAAGGCTGGCGGCAGCCTCAAATAGACGCGCAGCGCTTTGACACGTCGGCCATCCGAGCGGCCAGGGAGCGTCACCATGAAACTCAGTGATTTCGACTACGAACTTCCTCCTTCGCTTATCGCGCAGCTCCCCTTGCCGGAGAGAGACCAGTCTCGTCTGATGGTCCTGCACAGGGAATCGGGCCGCATCGAGCACAAGAGCTTTCCCCAACTCCTCGAGCACATGCAAAAAGGGGACGCCCTTGTTCTCAACGACTCGAAAGTCATCCCCGCACGGCTGCTGGGGGCGAGTCCTCAGCGCGACGCGAAGGATGCTCGGGGGGAAGTTCTTCTTCTCGAAGAGAAGGCGACCAATTTGTGGGAGTGCCTGGTGAAGCCCGCCAAAAAGTTCCGCCCCGGGGCGCGAGTTTTTTTCAAAGGCCTCGACCTGAAAGGAGAAGTCTTAGCGGACACCCCCTTCCAGAGCAAAATCGTCCGCTTCCGTTGCGACGGCGATGTGCGGCAGCTCCTGGAGGGAATCGGTTCCGTGCCGCTCCCGCCGTACATCAAAAGAAAAACCAGCCTTCCCATTGACCGGGAAAGGTATCAGACGGTTTTTGCCTCCAGGGAAGGCTCCGTCGCGGCGCCCACCGCGGGGCTTCATTTCACCCGGCAGATTCTGGATGCTCTCCGCAGGAAAGGAGTGCGGGTTTGCTACGTGACGCTCCACGTCGGATTGGGGACCTTTCAACCGGTGCGAGTGAACCAGATCGAACACCACAGAGTGCACGCGGAGCGGTTCTCCATCGAGAAGAAACCAGCTCAGACCCTCAACCGCGTCAGGCACGACGGCGGGAAAATCCTCGCGGTCGGGACCACATCCGCACGGGTCCTCGAGACCGCCGCCGATGACGAGGGAACCATTCGTCCCATGACCGGGAAAACCAACCTGTTCATTCATCCGGGCTGTCGGTTCAAAGTGCTTGGCAACGGAGCGCTCCTGACGAATTTCCACCTGCCGAAATCCACTCTCCTGATGCTCGTTTGCGCCTTTGCAGGGAGGGATTTCATCCTGCAAGCCTATCGGGAAGCAGTCGAAGCGGGATACCGCTTTTACAGTTACGGCGACGCCATGCTGATTCTGTAGCAAAAATGGAATTTCGTGTCCTCAAAGAAGACTCGTCGTCAGCCGCAAGATGCGGTGAAATCGTCACCGCTCACGGACTCGTCCGGACACCCTGCTTCATGCCCGCAGGAACAGCCGCCGCAGTCAAAACCATGTCGCCGCGAGAACTGAAAGAAGTCGGCGCCGAAATCATCCTCGCCAATACGTATCACCTGATTCTCCGTCCGGGAATCAAGGTCGTCGAAAAAGCGGGCGGGCTACACCGCTTTATGTCCTGGGATAAACCCATCCTCACCGACAGCGGCGGATACCAGGTCTTTAGCCTTGCACAGAGAAGGAAGGTGACCGAGGCGGGCATCCGCTTTCAGTCGCACATTGACGGCTCGATGTGCTTCCTTGGCCCGGAAGAGTCCATTCGAGCTCAGCAAGCCCTCGGTGCAGACATCATCACCACACTCGACGAGTGCCCGCCGTTTCCTTCTCCTTACGAGAAGGTGCTGGAATCGCTCGAGATGACCCTGCGATGGGAAAGGAGGTGTAAGGAGTTGCGCCGCGAAAGCGAAGGCGGACTGTTCGGGATTGTGCAAGGAGGAGTCTATCAGGATCTCCGGCGGCGGTCGGTCGAAGCTCTCCTCGAAGACGATTTTGACGGCTACGCCATCGGCGGGCTTTCGGTCGGCGAACCAACCAGCCAAATGTGCGAGATCGCCGAGTTCACGGCTTCCCTTCTTCCCAAGCACAAGCCGCGATACCTCATGGGGGTGGGGACGCCGGTTGATCTCGTGGAGTGTGTTGCCCGCGGAATAGACATGTTTGACTGCGTCCTCCCCACGCGAAATGCCCGCAACGGCAAAGCCTTCACCTCGGACGGGCCGATCAACGTACGGTCAGCGAAGTTCAAAGAAGATTTTTTACCCATTCAATCCGATTGCGACTGCTACACCTGCTCAAATTTTACCCGCGCCTACATCCGCCACCTTCTCAACATAGACGAGATCCTCGCCCTTCGCCTCCTGACGACCCATAACCTCCACTTCTACTTGCGCCTCATGACCCGCTTAGGAGAGGCGATTGAGGAGGGCAAACTGAGCGCATTCCGCGCGGCGTTCAAGGAGAGGTACTTGCTCGCGGAGTCAAGCCCATAGACCCGATGGCTGTATCCGCCTGACCCGGCTCCCGATGGACCGGGATGTTCGTGGTGCCTCGCGCAAGTTCAGGCGATGTGAGACCTTCGCGCGTGACAAGTTAACGAGGGGGCCGGCCCCCGATTCCGAGGGCGAGCCCGCCCGTGCCCGCGTGCGGCGCCCCGCGGCCACCAACACGCCTGGCACGCGCCCAACGCCCTGCCACTCGGCTCGGCCAGGGCCTGCCTGTGCAGGCGCCGCAAAGTCTCCTCTTCTCAGAGCGCGGAGGGCTTCGTGTGCTTCCCTGGCCGTGCGACCCGACGCCGCCCAAAAGCGCGCACTGTCCGATAGGCCGACTATGACGCCTGCGCGCGCACGCGGGCAGGCGTGCTCTTCGTGGTGAAGGGGGTGTCTCTTCTCGCCACGCAGGACACGAAGGGCACAGAGGGCGAACCCCCCTGGGCGAGGCTGCGTTGCCTGTACGAGCCTTATCCCTCAAATACAGCCGCACCCACCCCTGTCGGATTCATTGACAAAACAGCAAGAATCCTGTATAATCCTGTCAAAAAGATGTATCTCTATTCATCCTCAACGCAAGGAACGCAACATGCTCCCAGCGCACATTTCGCTCGCAACCTCCGCCCATTTTCGACCAAGACTTGCTCTTTTCGCAGCCGGGAATGGCGAGAAACCGCGAGTTCTCCCTGCCACCTGGGCCTTTTCTCATCTTCCTGAACCGGAACCTATCTCGTTCTCCATAAGCAGATTATATCACAAATCCTCACCGTCAAAAGGCCCGAAAAGGCCCACTTTTTCGCCGTGCCGTATTTTTATACAAAGCCGCCTCCTTGGTCTCCTTTTTACGGGGATACAGCGACGCTCGGGTGTGGCTGTACTTGAGGGGCGTGCATCTCGCGGTCGAACCAGACCTGCCAGCGCCGCGTGCCTGGACCCGCGTCTACTGCCTGCATCTTGTCCCGCTGTAGCGCAGGCGTCTCGCCTGCATCTTGTGCCGCTATGGCGGGATCTCGGGGGCATCTTGCCCCCGATTCCGAGGGCGAGACGCCCTCGCGACTGCCCCGCCATGGCGGGGCGGCGTTACCTGTACGAACTCTCCCCCTTAAATGCAGCCGCACCCAGTTCTTTTGGGAAATTTCCGCCTGCCCTCGCGTTGCGTGTCACCGGTCTCCCGGGCCAGAGACGCAGAGCCAGCCTGCCGTCAGCGCGCTTTTCAGCATAATAACGCGGTCAAGCTGTGATATGCTTTTAGAGGAATCTGCAGCATTGCCTTGAGAAAACAAAAGTGCAGTTGTCCCATGGTCTCCGGTTGAGGAATGGCGTGAAGAAACTCGCTCTCATTTTCCTGTCAATAGCTTCTCTTCCGCTATCGGAAGCGAGCGGCGTGATCATCTCCGAGATTATGTACAATCCCGCTGGCGGGGACGAATCGCTGGAGTACGTGGAGCTGCACAACGAGGACATCCTGCCGTTTGACATCGGGGGCTGGCGATTTTCGGATGGAATCGAGTATGTGTTTCCGGAGGGGACGATGATGGCGCCGCAGTCGTACCTCCTGGTCTGCAAGGATATTGAAGTGGCCCGTGCGGCCTACGGCATCAACAACGTGCTCGGACCCTATACGGGACGGCTGAACAATGCCGGAGAGAGAGTCTCCCTCGCGAATTCGTACGGCTCCGTCGTCCAGCAGGTCAGGTACAGCGATCGGTATCCCTGGCCGGCAGCGGCGGATGGGACAGGGCATTCGCTGTCGCTTCGTGATGTGTACCTGCCAGTGGACGAATGCGAGAGCTGGACAATCAGTTCGGTGATTGGCGGGACGCCCGGGCAGGCGAACAGCTCCGGAGCCGTGACCCGGCGGAGCTTCCTTGTGGGTCCCAGCGAAGACTGGCGGTTCTTCAAAGGAACGTCGGAAGCCTCCAAACCGACCGACGCATGGAGGCAGGCGGACTTCGCCGATTCCTCGTGGCTAACCGGAATGGGTCCCTTTGGCTATGGGACCGCGGGATGCGGCACCATGCTCGACGACATGCGCGGTCTATATCTTTCGGTCTTCCTTCGGAGAGAATTTGTTCTGCAGGACCCCGGGAATGTAACGGTCCTCCTGCTCCATGTGGATTACGAGGACGGTTTTGTCGCTTACCTGAACGGGTCGGAAGTCGCCAGAAGGATGCTCGGAAACCCGGGCGAGGCCGTCTGGTACAACACGCCAGCGGACGAACACGAGTCGGGGACGCCGGAGGAGATTGACATCTCGGGCTATGTCTCACTCCTTCGTCCGGGCGAAAATGTTCTGTCAATCCAGGCGCACAACTCTTCCACGAAAAGCGGCGATTTTTTCATCTCGGCGTCGCTGGTTGAGCAATCGGTGGTGACTGTCACGGGAGCCGTGCCCGTGGTGATTAACGAGATACAGTCGGATAGCGCAGGCGAAGGTTGGGTGGAACTATTCAACCCCTCGAAGAAAGAGTACGACATCGGCGGGTGCTTTCTCAGCGATGACCCGGGCGACCTGTTGAAGTATCAGGTCCCCGTCGGGACACTCATGGGCCCGAACACGCTCAAGCTCTTCCCCTCGTGGGCAACCGGATTGTCCCTTCCCGAAAGCGGCGGGTGCATCTATCTGACGTCTTCGGACGGGATGAGGGTTCTGGACGCCTTCGCATACGACGCAGAAATCGCGGACATCAGCCGCGGGCGCTACCCGGATGGAGGAGAAAAATGGTGGGCGATGGTCAAGCCGACTCCGGGGAAACCGAACGAAATATCCGTCGAGCGCAACATCGTCATCAACGAAATCATGTACCATCCACCAGGCAACGCCGAGGAGGACGAATACATCGAGCTGTTCAACAAAGGCGAGTATCCCGTATCGCTGGACGGGTGGGCCTTCACGGACGGAATCAATTTCCTCTTTTTGGGTGTGACGATGCCGGCAGGCAGTTATCTTGTGGTCGCAAAATCCCCGGAGGCGATCCGGGCGAAATATGGAATCGAGAACGTGGTTGGGCCGTTCGTCGGAGTCCTGAGGAATGAAGGAGAGCATCTTGAGCTTCGCGACGCCCGTGGGAACATCGCGGATGAGGTTCACTACTATGACGGCGGGCGATGGCCTATCTGGGCGGGAGGAGGAGGGTCGAGCCTCGAGCTGATTGACCCCCGGCACGACAACAATGTTCCCTCCGCCTGGGATGCCAGCGACGAGACCGGCAAGGCGGAGTGGAAGTATTACGAGTACAGCGGCGTGCATACCTCCGGCGAGTCGGAGTTTCACATGTTCCTCATGCACCGGGGGGTCTGCTACATAGACAATATCGAGCTTCGAGAGAGCGGCGGGGCAAGCCAAATTCCAAACGGAACCTTTGACGCTGGCGCGGACACGTGGCTCATCCAGGGGGATCACATTCAATCGGGGTGGACTACGGAGGATTCGCACGGCAAGGGCGGTTGCTTGAAAATCGTGGCTACCGGTAGAGGCGACACGGGGGTTAACCGTATCGAATGCGATCTCAATCCGACGCTGCGGTCCAGTAGAACCTACACGGTTTCATTCTGGGCGAAATGGCAGCGCGGGATAAACCTTCTGATGACGCGCACCTGGAATCACACCGTCGCAAAAGCGAACCGGCTCGAAATGCCACAAAGGCTCGGCTCCCCAGGAACAATCAACAGCGTCTTCAAACCCAACCTCGGCCCCTTGATCTTCAACGGGAAGCAATCTCCTATCGTCCCGACGTCAACCGACACAGTCCGGGTGAGCGCCCGGGTGATGGATGCTGACGGCGTCGCCCGCGTGATCCTCTATCACGGGACAGGTCCTGGCCCGAAGTATCTTTCGGTGGAGATGTTCGACGACGGTCGGCATGGGGACAGTGAGGCGGGAGACGGCGTGTATGGGGCGACTCTCCCTGCCCGCACCGAATGGAGTGTCGTCGGTTTCTACGTCGAGGCGACAGACACGCTCGGCGAATTCCTCCGGTTCCCTGCGGAGGCGCCGACCCGCAGGGCGCTTTACCAGGTGGAGAACACCCGCCCCAGCACGAATCTCAATGTGTATCGGCTTCTGATGTCATCGGAGAACCTCAACGAGCTGGACGCGCGACCGCCTTTGAGTAACGAGCTCCTCGACGGCACGTTCGTCTTCAACGACACCGAAATCTATTACAACGTCGGCGTGCGCTATCGAGGGAGTCCGTGGGGTCGCCCGAGCCGCAGCCGGTACCGCGTTACGTTCAACCGCGACGAGCCTTTCCACGGTATGCGGGAGATGAACCTGGACCCGAACGATGGCACCAAGCAGAGGGAACGATTCGCATTTCACCTCGTGCGGAAGATGGGGGCACCTGCCCCGTACCACAGGTACTGTTCCTTCGGACTGAATAGCGGCTACCGAAGCATCTATGATGATGTGCAAAAGGTTGACAAGGATTTCGCGGCGTTTTGGTGGAACGGCGACGACGGCGGAACTCTGTACAAAGTGGATGATTACTTCACCTTCACGGATGGCGGGGGTTTCACCAATCACGATACAGCGCGATTCGTCTATCGGGGCGACGACAAGGAAACCTATCGCTGGAATTTCAAGCAGAGGACGAACGAGTGGTTTGACGACTACAGCGACCTGATCGAATTGATCAAGGCATTCGACCCGAGCACCACGCCGGATTCCGAGTTCGAGAAAACCCTTGAAGCGACGATTGACACCGACGAATGGCTCCAGGTTCTCGCCACAAGAATCCTCATCGGCGATTGGGATTGTGTCGGATACTGGCGGGGGAAAAACTGCTATCTGTACCGTCCGCCGGGTGTGGGCAAGTGGATGATGGTCCCCTGGGACAGCGACCTGGTCTTTGAGGCGAACCATGTGAATGACGCCATTTTCCAGTCCGGCTTCCCGGGCGTCTATCGCTTTTTGAACTGGCAGCGGTACAAGCGGCGATACTACGGCTATCTTCAGGAGTTGCTCGATGGACCCTTCAGTCGAGAGGAGGCCGACCCCGTCCTGGATTCAATTTACAACATATTGCGGCAGGAAGGGTCGGTCAGTTCCCCCAGCGACATCAAGAGTTTCCTGATAAGTCGGGCTAACTTCGTCCGGCCGCAGATCCCGGTCGCATCGTTCGAGATTACGACGAACTCCGGGGCGCCCTTTGCCAGCGGCAAGCCCCAGGCGCGCATCCAGGGAACAGCCCCCGTGAATGCCCTCTCGTTTACCTTCAACGGCATCGCCTCCGAGCCGGAGTGGCCCGATAGCACCGTCTGGAAATACCTCATCGAACTCAAGCCGGGCGTGAACAACATGGTTGTCATCGCCTATGACTCCAGAGGGCGAGTCGTTGGCTCGGACAGCATCGCTGTCACCTACGACCCGGATGACGACGGCGACGGGCTCAGGTACCTCGAGGAAATCGCCCTCGGAACTGACCCCCAGAACCCCGACACGGACGGGGACTTAGTCACCGACTACGAGGAGGTTCACGTGACGCAGACGAATCCTCTCGATGGGCGCTCCACCCCGCATGGCGTGCTGAGCACGGCTCGGCTGCCCGGCGGCGAAACGTCTGTTTCGTGGCGGAGCATCGTCGGCAGGTATTACCGCGTAATGTGGACCGAGGATTTGTTGAATTGGCTCACTGTGCCCGGGTACATCCAGGCAGACCAGACCGTCACGGTCTGGACCGACCGGGGTCAACCGGAGACGGCTCTGTCGCCGTCGGAGGATGCTGTGCGCTGGCGGTTCTACCGAATCGTCCTGATGCCCTGGGATTTCACACCGTGACAGGAGCCGTTCATTGGCGCAATCGCGCCTCCCCGAAACCGCCGTTCCGCGGCGCGGAAAGCAGCCGTCCTCTTCGCTTGTCTGGCCTTATCTGATGAAGGAGACGAAGGGAATGCTCGATATTGTGATCGAAGGAGGGACTGTCTATGACGGCCTGGGAGGGGAACCTTTCCTCGGGCACATTGGTATCGGCCAAGACCGAATCGTGGCCGTGACCCAGGACACCCCTCCCGAGGCGAAGGTCAAGATCAATGCCTCCGGGAAAATCGTCTGCCCCGGTTTCATAGACATCCATTCCCATTCGGATTTCTCCGCGGTCATCAATCCCAACTTGGAAAGCAAGATTCGCCAGGGGGTCACCACCGAGCTCGTCGGGAACTGCGGGTTCTCCGCATGCCCCATCCTCAACCATCAGCATCGCGACGACCTCGCTCGGAAATACGCCGGAACCGGGATCGAAATCACCTGGAACTGGCCCGAAGAGTACTTCGCCATCCTGGAGAGCGGCGGCATAGCCTTGAATATCGGCATCTTAGTGGGCCACGGCAATATTCGGACCGCCGTGACGGGCGGATCCGCGGAGGCGCCCACTCACGGCCAACTCAAACAAATGAAGGAAATCGCCGAGCGCTGTTTGCACGAGGGAGCCTTCGGCGTCTCGACGGGACTCATCTACCCCCCCGGTACGTTCGCGACAAAGGAAGAAATCATCGAGCTTTTGTCGGTTGTCCGAGAGCATGGCGCGCTGTACACGACGCACATGAGAAACGAGGGTGAGGAATTGCGGGAGGCGGTCCAGGAAGCCATCGAGTGCGCCAGGGAAGCGGGTGTCCGGCTCCAAATTTCCCATCTGAAAGCGATTGGGCAGCAAAACTGGGGAAACCTCGACCACGCCATCGCGCTCATCGAACGCGCGAGGGAACAAGGACTGGATGTTACGTGTGACCGTTACCCCTACATCGCCTCGAGCACAAGCCTGGACTCCGTCTTGCCGAAATGGGCATACGAGGGAGGAGAACAGAAGGAGCTCCAACGGCTCGCGGACGGCCAGACCTGCGCCGCGATGTCCAAAGAGATTCTGGACAAGCACCCGGAGGAAGATCTCTGGTCGCGACTGATTGTCGCTTATGTCGGGACGGAGGCGTTGAAATGTTACGAGGGGCGGACGCTCCAACAGATTGCCGCCGATAAGGGAAAGAACCCTTGTGACATGCTGTTCGATATTCTGCTGAAAGATGAGCTTCGCACCGAGATGGTCTATTTCTCCATGTGCGAGGAGAATCTCGAGAAGGTGCTTCGCAGACCGTACGTGATGATTGGCTCCGACGGAGCTGCGAGGGCGCATTACGGGCCCCTCTCCGCGGGCAAGCCCCATCCCCGAACCTACGGGACGTTCCCCCGCGTCCTCGCCCGGTACGTCAAGAAGGGCGTTCTGGGAATGGCGGAAGCCATCGCGAAAATGACCTCCATGCCAGCGAGAAAGATCGGGCTAAAGGGCCGCGGCATGATTTCAAGGGGGGCATACGCGGACATCGTCGTGTTTGACCCCGACAAAATTGCGGATACAGCCACCTTCGAGGATCCCCACAGGTATCCGCAGGGGATCGAGGTAGTGATGGTCAACGGGGAGGTCGCGGTCGGGGAAGGAGGGTTTCTCGGCGTGCGGAATGGGAGGGTCTTGCGAAGAGAGTCGCCGGGTTGAGTTAGCTCAGCCGACCGCCTAGCGGATGCCCGGGGGACAATGAGGAGAAGGGTTGGCTGGTCCGGTCAGTTATCCTCTCGGTAGGGCTTCTCGTCGCTCCAGTCGGATTTCTCTTCGGGGCCTGGCGGTTGCGTGCCGGAACCGAAATCGTACTGTGTGTGTCCTTCTTCTTCCGGCTTCTTCTCCTGGCCGCTCTGGTCGTCGTGCTGGCGGTCTTCGCTGGCGTCCTGCGGTGGTGAGCCAGGACCCTCTGATTCCGCCGCCTTCTCGGTGGGCTTGGCTTTTTCCTCTTTCTTTTCGTGCTCGATTTTCGCGGCGCGTTTTATCCTTTTTCTCTCTTCCCAATAGGTTTCTTTTCTCTCCTCCTCTTTCTCTCTCCTCGCCTTCTTTCTCATGAGAAGATAGGAAACCCAGATGCACGCTTCGTACATCACTATCATGGGCGCCGCCACAATCATCATGGTCAGGCCGTCAACGGTGGGAGTGAGAATTGCGGCAACAAAGAGGATGATGACAATGGCGTGCTTGCGCTTTCTTCTGAGGGCGGCGACTGACAGAACGCCTAACCTGACGAGAATGGTCAGGATGAGCGGCATCTCAAACATAACGCCGTTCGCGATGAGGAGCTTGGTAGCAAGGCTCAGGTACTCGCTCACCCTCCAGTCGTTGGCGATTCCATAGCGATGGTTCCAGTCAAGGAAGATTTTGATGCCCAGGGGCAAGGTGATGAAATAGCCGAAAAGAACTCCCACCGCGAAAAGGCCCCCTCCTATAAGGAAGGAAGGGGTTACGTAACTTTTTTCCTTGCGGGTAAGCGCGGGAAAAACGAATTGGGCCAGAAAAAACAGACTAAGCGGCAAGGTTAGCCCTACGCCGACCAGAAAGGAGGTCTTGAAAACGACGACAAAGCCTTTGGCGGGACCCGTTTCGATGAACTTGACGACAGGACGCGCCTTTTCTTTCTCGACGGCGGGACGCTTCCCTTTGCTTTGATACGGAGGCTTGGGGCCTTTTTTCTGCGATGACTCCGTGTGCGGCGACTCAAGGTCACGAGCATGGCGGCGGAGAAAGGAAAGGGTCTCCCTGGAGTAGGTGACGAGGTCCCGAGCGAGCATGACAAGGCCGCCCAGCGGGCCCGTCACGATAATCGGAGCCGGTCGTTTATCCTCAGTAGCATCTGGCGAGGGAGGTTTCTTCTCTTGGGGGGGTGTAACGCTTTCGTCGCTGACTATCGTGGCGTGTCGCCTGACGGGAGCCTTGAGGATGGAGAAGATTTTCGTGGATAGAACGAAGCAGACCACCGCCCCGGCAAGGGTCGCGGCGATGATTTTGAAGAGGGTCATTCGGAGGTCTTCGAGGTGCGCTAAGAAAGGTTTTTCCTCGAAGTGCTCCTCCTCGCGTTCGTCAGTCATTCAGACGCTCGTTGTCCCCGGACCCGCTGGAACGATCCTCTTTCTCGTCTTCGGCGCGCTCGATCTCATCCTGGATGTCCTTCGAGGCTTTTTTGAACTCCCTCATGCTCTTTCCCAGAGAGCGAGCCAGCGCCGGCAACTTCGCGGCGCCGAACAGCAGGAAAAGGATCGCGAAAATCCAGATCAACTCCGTGTGTCCGATCATAGCGACGGGCAGGAAATGAGATGCTGTGCCGCTGAAAAACATCGTTCTATACCTCCTTGCGGTGATTTTCCGGTTCAGGGGTCGGAGGGCGCCGTATGCCCCTTAGGTCAGATGCCATAATATCACCCCGACACAGCATCAACAACATATTTTTTCCCGCTTTTTCGGCCCCGAGCATCCCTCTCCTTTTTGTTTGACACGCCCTTTCGAGAGAGGATAGAATGCGCCCATGTCATGTGGGAGACAACTGGTGTGTGGTCTTCGAACCTTCTCGGGAAGCGCCGAACGAAGGTTGTCTGCCTTTGCGCCATTCGCCGGTGCAGGGTCCACGACATCAACAGAACATTCGGAGTCTCAGCGTGCTTGGAGGTAGATTCTCATGAAAAGGAAAGCCTTCACGCTCATTGAACTGCTGGTGGTCATCGCCATCATTGCTATCCTTGCCGCTCTTTTACTGCCCGCTCTTCAAAAGGCAAAAGGCGCCGCTCGCCGCACCGTGTGCACCACGCACCTCAGCCAACTCGGCAGAGCCTTCGCCACCTACATTAACGAGTACGACGGGTACCTGCCTGCCTACGGCGGCGTCATCCAGTTCGGATGGGGGAAAGGCGCCGGATGGATGGACAAGCTCTTCCTTTACGTTTATCCGCAGGGTACCGGCAAAGGCCCCGGCTATCCGGAGTGCGCGGAGGTCGAGCCGACGGCGGTGTTTCGCTGCCCCAGCATCCTCCGCTCGGCGATTGATGGTACCGTGTGCCTGTCCAGTTACATCCTGAATTCCCGCTTATATCTGGATTCTTCCGCGAGCCGGTTCCACATGGGGAGGCTGAAGTATGCGGACCGTGTTATCGTTCTCTATGACCGCAACGCGAAGACCGCCGCCTGTGACGATGCCGACATGACCGATGAATGGGGCAACAGCAATGGCGGCGACCAGTGGGGACGCGGCGGACTCTGGGGTTCCCACACCGGCAGTCCTCCTTACCCCGGCCCTCATGCGGGCGGGTACAACATTCTTTTCGCCGACTCGCACGTCCGCTGGTTCGGCAAGTGGGTCGAAGGCCGAATCACTCGACACGCGGAGCAATAACGAAACATCCGGTCTCGCAGCGAGCATCTCGCCTTGGCGACTGGGCGAACGGGTGGGTTTCCACCTGCTGGTTCGCCCATTTTCTTGGGCAGGCATATCCATTCGCCTTCCTCACATGGACCGCTACGGGCACCTTTGTCCAGGCACGGAACGTTCTTCGGTCAACTTGCCGACGTTTGCCCAACAGCCACTGCGATTGTTTCCTCTCTTCCGCCGGGGCGCCGTTACACACACCCACTTTTCTCCGCGCACCGGGCATCCTATCCTTTTTTGTTTGACACTCTCCGTTACCGTGCTAAGCTTTTGCTCGGAAAGGTTGTGCCTCACTTCGTCAGGTCGTCTTCGAGTCGGTGGGATGCGCAGTGAGGCTCTTCCGAAAATAGTCCTATAGTGAGCGGAAACCCACAACCATTGGGCTGAGAGGATGCATTCGTTGAGGTCAAACAAGGGAGGAAGCCAATCGGCACTTGCCATCGTCGCCATTGTCTGTACTGTAATCGCAGTGTATTTCATCGTGAAGCAAACCCGGCCGAAACAGCAGGCGACCTCCGGGGGCGTGTTCTACTATTGCACGAGTTGCCAGAAAGAATTCGCTGCTCCGGATCAGGACCCCCCCATTAAGTGTCCGCACTGCAACCAGATGGCGGGCGTGTATCTGCGGAAATGCAAGTGCAACAAGTGCGGCAAGGCGTTCCGAGCCTATCTTCTCAAGTGGGACCTGGATGTGAAGCAGCGCCGGGAACAACGGAGACGGGGGGAGAACGTGCCTTACGGGGAGGATGAAAGCGAGTTGATCAGTGAGCCGGACACGGATAACTGGTTTAGCTCCGCATCCCCGGAAGGTATTTACATCTTGGGCAATATCGCCTGCCCCGAATGCGAGGCCTCCGGAGAAAATATCGAACCGATTTTCCCCAAGACAGACGAAGAGTGAATCGGTTCGCGGAATTTGCCTTTGTTAGGTCATGCTGAAGCGAGGGAAAAAGACCGGACGGAACGCGTGGCCGCTATGATTTGCTTGACTTTTCCCTTCGGCGGTGGTACAAATCTATTATACGTTTTCAAGAAACGTTAAGCGGAGCTATAATCTTTCAGGAGTCACTGCTCAAACCCGGCGGAGAGTTACGCTCTCGCGCCCAAGAGGGCGATTCAGGGTCTGACGTCGGGGGGGGCGTTCATGAGACAACATTGTGTGGAGGTATTGTAACATGAAAAAAACAAAGGGCTTTACGCTTATCGAGTTGCTGGTGGTGATCGCAATCCTTTCTATCCTCGCGGCTCTCTTGCTGCCGGCAATTCAAAAGGCGAAGCAGGCGTCCACACGAGCGGTCTGCGCAGGGCATCTGAGCCAACTTGGCAGGGCCTTTGCGACGTACATCAGCGAATATGGCGGTTATATGCCTGCGTTCGGTGGCGTGATCCAGTTCGGATGGGGAAAAGGCGCCGGTTGGATGGACAAGCTGTTTCCCTATGTGGATTCGAACGCTACCGGACAAGGGAAGTCCTACCCTGAGTGCGCCACTTCCCCGAGGGTGGCGGTTTTCCAATGCCCCGGCGACACCATGAGGGAGGGGGGCACCAGGAACCTCTCCAGCTACATACTCAACTCGCGCCTGTACACCGATTCCATGACGGGCTCGTTCGATCTGCAAAGACTAAAATTTCCGACGAGAGTCGTTGTTCTTTACGATAAACATCTCTATTGGCATTCTCCGAGCGACGCGGATATGACCGACGAATGGGGAAATAGCGGTTTTGATGGGTATGGTCCAGGCGGCCTGTGGTGGTACTCGGGCGGCGGTCCAAGGTGGCCGGGCCCCCACTCCGGGGGATACAATGTCCTTTTCGCAGATTCCCACGTGAGGTGGTTTGGGAAGCTGGTTGAAGGCCAGCTTACTCGGCACGCCCAACAATAGCCATGTGGGGCCCCGTTCAGGCTGGGCGTTCCTCTGCATCAACAAAGAGACACCGGATTCGACTGGCGAAGTACATTGTATTTCGCCAGTTTTTTTCTACTCTTTCCATCGTGGAAGGGTTGCCTTTTTGGTTTGAACGCGGGAGAAGAGGTGGTATCATGAAATTCACAACGGACATAGACCAATTCACACCATTTGCAGGGGTTCGACCATGGCTGAGAAAGATGATTCGGACAGGAAGAAGGCTCTTCAGTTGGCAGTGGCGCAAATCGAGAAGCAGTTTGGAGCGGGCTCCATCATGCGTCTAGGCGCAGGCGCGGCGAAGGTTAAAGTCGCGGTGATCCCCACGGGAGCGCTGTCTCTCGACATTGCCTTAGGTGTGGGGGGTGTGCCGCGGGGAAGGGTCATAGAGATATTCGGCCCGGAAGCATCCGGGAAATCAACCTTAGCCCAGCACATCGTCGCCAACGCGCAGAAGAATGGGGGATTGGCCGCATACGTTGATGCGGAACATGCCCTGGACCCGGCATATTCGGAAAAGATCGGGGTGAATCTCGACGATCTTCTCATCTCCCAGCCCGATTGCGGGGAAGACGCGCTGAACATTGCGGAGATGTTGGTGCGGAGCAATGCGATTGACGTCATCGTGATAGACTCTGTCGCAGCGCTCGTTCCTCGGGCGGAACTCGAAGGCGATATCGGCGATTCTCACGTTGGGCTTCAGGCTCGCCTCATGTCCCAGGCCCTCCGGAAGCTCTCCTCGGCAGTTGCGAAGTCGAAAACATGCGTTGTCTTCGTCAACCAGCTTCGCGAAAAAATCGGCGTCATGTTCGGCAATCCTGAAACCACTCCCGGCGGCAGAGCGTTAAAGTTCTACGCGAGCGTTCGCATTGACCTCCGGAGGGGCGAATCCATCAAATCCCCTCAAGGGGAGGTCGTCGGCACCCGCACCAAGGCGAAGGTCGTCAAGAACAAAGTGGCTCCCCCGTTCCGGACCGCCGAGTTCGACATCATGTTCAGCGAGGGGATTTCCAAGTCCGGCTCCATCCTCGACCTCGCGCTGGAACACGGCATTGTGGACAAGAAAGGAAGCTGGTTCACCTTCGGAGACGAGCGAATTGGCCAGGGGCGAGAAAACGCGAAGGACGAACTGAAGAACAACCAGAAGTTGCTTGACGCCATCGTCGCGAAAATTAAGGAAAAAGTGGAGTTGTCCTGAGGAGAGAAACCATGACGAGGAACATCCCCAAACGAGCAGTCGCGCTCGCCGTGCTGTCTGTTCTGTTTGTTTACAGTTTGACAAACCCCCTCCCCACAAACGCGGCAACGGATGAGGAAGGTAACCCTCTCGTAGAAGCGGCTTCCAGCCGCTTACATACGCGGCAAGATGCCGCGTCTACGAAGGAAGCTCTCGCCATCCAGAACGCCTTCGTCCAGGTCGCTGAGACCACCGCCCAGGCCGTCGTCACCATCGGAGCCGAAGGCAAGATTCCCGTCGGCGACACCTACAGCCAATTCTTCTTCGGCGGGCCCAGTTGGGCGGAAGTCCGGGGACTCGGTTCTGGCGTCATCATTGACAAACGAGGGTACGTCCTCACCAACGACCATGTCATCGAAATCCTCACGCAGAAAGTGCCCGTCCGCATTGGTGGCAAGCGAACCGCCGTCACCGTCGGGAAAGTGGCGTCCGATATCCAGGTGACCCTCCCCGAAGGAAGGAGCTTTCCCGCCGAGGTGCAGGGACGTGACCGCCTGCTCGATATCGCTTTGCTGAAGCTGAAGGGGATCGAGGGCAATGACCTCCCTGTCGCGAAACTTGGCGATTCGTCGAAAGTGCACGTCGGACACCTCGCGCTGGCCATGGGGAATCCCTACGGCGGTTACCAGTACCTCGATAGCCCCCAGCCGACGGTCACCGATGGCATCGTCAGCGCCCTGAATCGCACCTTTCCTTCCGATGATGAACGCAGGTCTTATGGCGGTTTGATCCAGACCAGCGCCGCCATCAACCGGGGCAACAGCGGTGGTCCCCTTGTCAACATCCAGGGCGAGGTCATTGGAATCAACACCGCCATCTTCAGCACCTCCCAGGGCTCGGAGGGGATCGGCTTTGCCATCCCCATCAACCGCGTCAAAGCGAGGCTCGACAACCTCATCGCTGGAGAGGAGATTAAGTACGGTTACCTGGGCATCGAGCCAGCCGAAATTGACCCCATAAAGGTCAAACGACTCGGTCTCGACATCCCGCGGGGTGTGGTCGTCAAGTGGCTTGCTCCTGGAGAAGGCGCAGACAAAGCCGGCCTGAAGGAAGGCGACATCGTCGTGAAACTGGGCGACATTGGCATCGTCAACAGCGCCCAGTTGGTTGACATCCTCGCCAATACCCCCGTCGGCGAGACTATCGAAATCACGGTCGTCCGTGACGGCAAGCGCTTGACCCGTAAGGCCGCCATCGGCGGCGCCACCAAGGAGTATGTCCCCTGGCCCTGGGATTGACCTTTTTTCCGCCGCTCGTCAAAGACCGCTCGCCAAACCGCCACAGCGGGTAGCGCAGGCCCGCGGGGCGGGCCTGCCAATTCCATCACATTCGCAGGGGGCCGCTCCATGAGAACACAGCGACCGATGCGGGCGAGGACGCCCGCGCTACTGACAGTTCACCCGGAGGGAATGGATTGAATGAACACGCTCGAGCAGTTTGAGGAAGATTTGTCCAGGGCACGTGAGGCGCTGGAGCAGGGCGATACGACTGTCGCGTCCGAATGCGTGGACCGGGCGCTTTCGATGAGAAAGCAACTCGACGAGGAACACATCGCCCGGGCTACTCAACTCCAGGCTCGCATCCTCCTTGCCGAGGAGGAATACGAGGAAGCCGAGGAAGTCCTGCGGAATTCCCTCGAGCTTCTTCCCCAAGGCGCCGAAGGACACGTCCTCCTTGCCGAGTTAATGCTCCTCGAAGACAGACTCGACGAGGCAGCCGCGGCGATTCAGTCCGCCCTGGACGTCTCCCCCGAGGACACGCATGCCCTCTCCCTCCTCGTTTTCTGCCACGCTCGATCCGGAAACAACGCCTCGGCACAAGAGTGCTTCGATAGGTGCGTGCAGCTCGACTCGGAACGTTCGGATGCTTACCATCACATGGGCGTCTGTTGCCTGTTCCGCGGCGGCTCCGACGCGAAAAGCCTTTTCGAAAAAGCGATCGCTAAGAATTCCGTGCTGTCCGGTCCGCATTACTACCTCGGCACCATGGAGACCGCCGACGGCGATCTCGCTGCCGCCGAGGAACACCTCCGAAAAGAGCTCGAACTGAACCCAGCCAACTCCCTCGCTGAGTTCCAGTTGATTCGCCTCTACCTCCTTCGCTCGCCCTGGCCCGAAGCCGTCGCTCTCTTCGACGCGCATTTCCCGCCGGAGCTTTTCTGCGATATCCCCATTCTCATGAACTGCCGCTTTCACTTCAACTACGACGTGCTCAACGAGCGGTTCGAGTCATTCCTTGAGGCGCTTTTGAGAGAGCTTCCTCAAACGCCCGAAAACCTCTTCCACGTAGCCAAGATATATCGCCTCAAGTCCCTCTTCGGCGACGCCATCGAGGTGTTGAAGAAAATCCTCGAAGCCGACCGCTTTTTCCGGCCCGCGTACACCGAACTGGCGGACCTCTACCGCGTTCAGGACGAGTTATCCCGCGCCTGCGAGGTTCTGGAGGAACCCGTCAAGCTTTTCGGCGATGCCGAATCCTTCTGCGCCATCGCCCGGATGTTGTTTCAGTGCGGCCGCTACAGCGAGGCGGAAGAAGCCATCCGAAAAGCCGTCTCACTCGGCCCCGACCTCGCCGAGCCGCACTACCTCCTCGGCGCCATCCTGGCGGAGTTCGCCAGCCGCCGCTCCCGCTCCGAAGCCATGCTCGAGGAGGCGGAGAAATCGCTCAAAAAAGCTCTTGGGATAGACCCCCACCACAAGCCGTCCAGAACTTATCTGATGCACGTCACCCTTCACCGAGAGAAATGCGCGGAATGCCTTGAACTCGCCCGGAAAGTTCTTACCGAGGACCCACAGGACCGGGCTGCGCTCTCCTACGCCGGACGCTGCTACCGGGCTACGGGGGAGTTGGTTCTCGCCGAAGACCACCTTGTGAGACTCGTTGAGCACTATCCCGACGACCCTTCCGGCCGCGCTCTCCTTGCCGAAGTTTATCAGACCCAGCACAAGTTCAATGAAGCCGCAGAGCAGCTTGAACAAGCTATAACCGTGCCCGGCAGGAGGCCCCAGCCAGACCTTCTCTTCCGCCTCGGCGAAATCTACCTTCTCCACCTCAACGAACCCGCGAAAGCGCGCGAACACCTCCTGCGATTCCTCCAGACCGCCCCACCCGGCCACCCCGACTTCGAGCGCGCGAAACAGATCGTAGGCGGAACCCCGGAATAGCAGGAGAATCTCTCACGAACGCAAAGGGTGCTCTGAGGAAACGCCTCTGCCACAGCGCCGTCGTGCGTGTGCCTGAAGAACCCGCTGCTCAGATGGATCTGCACGCCGCGAGGCATCCTCTTGCATAGCAGGGGCAGATTATGGTAGGTAGGGGAGGTAATTGCGCCTGTCCGGGCCCCAGCCCCAAGCTGTCCGAGGCCGGGGTCGCCGAGTCCACGCGCACAGGCAACAAGGGAGATGCACTTATGAATGTTATGGATGCGATCAGACAGAGGAGAAGTATCCGCACGTACGCGGACCGCCCCGTAGAAGAGGAGAAGCTCAATCTTGTCCTGGAAGCAGGACGGTTGGCTCCCTCGGCCGCCAACCGGCAGGAATGGCGGTATGTCGTGGTGAGGGACCACGACACCCGGCAGAAACTCATGCAAGCGGCGAAAGGGCAGGGATTTGTCGGGCAGGCGCCCGTGGTCATCGCCGCCTGCGCTGAGACCGACAATCACGTCATGTCCTGCGGGCAGCTCTGTTACCCGATTGACGTAGCGATTTCCACTGACCACATGACGCTCAAGGCGATCGAGGAAGGACTTGGGACTTGCTGGGTCGGCGCCTTCTACGAGGCTGAGGTCAAGGTGGTTCTCGGGATACCCGACGATGTGCGGGTAGTGGACTTGCTGACCCTCGGCTACCCGGCGGACATTCCCCCGCCCAGACCCCGATTGAGCCTGAGCGAGATCGTGCACCACGAAAAGTGGTAACCCCCCGTCGGATTCACCCCGGATAAAGCGACCCTGGGGGAGGATGACAGGATAGACACGGTCGTCCTTATCATCATTTCCAACCCCCGTTTCCTCACGGAGCGGTTTCGCCCTGCATAGGCGAAAATAAAGCGCAATTTTGTCTTGACAAAACAGCGGTATTATGCAAATCTATTACCAGAATGTTGGGACACCTTTCTTGGCTGGAGTCCCGACACCAGGTCGCTTCATTATCGAAATCCTACGTGTGGGCAGCAGAGCCAGCGCTTCACAAACCCACGCTCTGCAACGCGGAGGACTACCTATGACGGAGAGATTCTCCGCTGGCTCGTGCCGGAAGTGCGGCGCGACCGTCGGATTCGAGAACGGCGTGCGACAGGATACCTGTGGTTGCGACCCCCAGTGCGAGGCGTGCGGCAGGCAGTTTTTGCGAGGGGTCTCGGGATACGTTTGCGACGATTGCCTCGAGGAAGAGATTGCGAAGAAGTTTTCACAGGAGTTTCTGAATACGTTGAGCGGGAAACAGTTCGACCTCTTGATGAGGGATTTTGCAAAAAGATACGAATAGGCGCGCCACCGGCGGCGGAAGAACCGCAGCCCTCTGCGTCCATTATGGTTACAAACGACACATTATAGGGCGGGAGAAAATGAGCGATTCCTTGGCGAACGGGCGAGAGTGCCTCTTTCGGTATCTGCGGGACAAGGGTCTGGCAGAGGACTCGAACTTTCACATTCTCGCCGTGTATTACAGCAGTCTCAAAGAGGGAGGGGACGGGGAGATGCTCGTGAAGCTGCTCCGGGGGAAATTGACGGTCAAAGGGGCAACTTATCTGCGGAAGGTGGTTCTTCCCGCAGAGCGACAGTGAGGCGCGAATAGCCCCCGGAGGCAACCTGGCGGATGCTGGTCGTACGGGACGGGCCCCGTTGGGGCTGTCGGCGAGAAAGGAGAAGAAGGAGAAGACGTTTTTAGGCGAGCCTACAAGCGACCGCCCGGTTCGCAGCCGACCTACCTGCAACAAGCGGGATGCTGGCAGAAGCCACACCCAGGTGAAGCTTTTGCTTGATTTCGGCGCAAGCACATGGTAACAATATAGCGTTGAGACAAGACTGTGAATGATGAGTCGGCCTGAAAGGCGCCGGAAGAAGCACGTGACGAACACGATGAACAGAAAAAGCCGAAGGTTTGTTTTGATTGCCGCGGCGGTTCTCCTCTTTTGCGGTCTCGTCCTATATTCGGTATTGCAGGTACGCTTTCCGGTGAAGGGGGGAGAGAAGAGCGAGTTCGACGTGATTGAATACTCGCTTACCGACAGCATCCAACGGGGACAGGACGGCGTCTTCACCCTCACATCCGCTCAGGAGACCGCTGGAAAAGGAGAGCCGGATGGGGCGCAGCCTAAGCCCTGTCCCACCTGAATTTGAACCGCGGGGATTATGGGTTCCATAATCAGGGCAATCGGGAAAATCAGGGCTCAGGTCATCAGCCAGTCGGCGTCGCTGGTTTTCCTCAACGTTTACCTTCTGCGGCTGCGCTCGATTTGCATACCCGCTCTCAACTGCCATTCCTGCCCTGCGGCGGTTTTCGCCTGCCCGATCGGGGTACTCGTCAATTTTGCCACGCTGCGAGTATTTCCCTTTGTGGCGATTGGCATTTTGGGGTTCGTTGGAAGCATCACTGGCAGGTTGGCGTGCGGCTGGCTTTGTCCTTTCGGCTTCATTCAGGACGGGCTTTACAGGATTCCCTCGAAAAAGTTCAGCCTACCGCAAAGGCTGGGATACACGAAATACGTCGTGCTCCTGCTGATGGTGGCGTTCATCCCGTTCTTCTTTCCTGAGTCCCTCCTGGTGTTTTGCCGTGTCTGTCCGGCGGGCACGCTTGAGTCGGCTATTCCGTGGAGAATCATCGGCGTTTCCAATCCGTTCACCATCACGTTCCCCGTGAGGCTCGCTATTTTCGCAGGCATACTCGCTCTGGTGATTCTCGTGAGCAGAGGATTCTGCCGTCTCCTTTGCCCGCTGGGGGCGATTTTCTCTCTGTTCAACCGCTTTTCTCTGTTCCGGATGAGGCTGACCAAGCACGACTGTAACGATTGCGGCCGATGCTTGAAAAACTGCCCCGTCGAGATTCACCCTGCCAATGACATGAACGGCGCCGAGTGCATTCGCTGCCTGAAATGCACGGACACCGGCCACCTCCGATTTGGGACGAAATAAAGGTGCGGGCCCGATGGAGCCGCAGATGAACGCAGATGAACGCGGTAGGCCGGCCGCGGAGTTCTATCCTCGCAAGCGGCGAGACGCCGCTTCTACTTCTAATGCGCGCGCCGTTTCATGCGCCGCCCGAGGTCTGCCGGAGCGCGCGAATCCGTTGCGCGGCTCTTTCGGCGGCTTTTGACGCCGGCCACCTTTCGCTAATGCGGTGGAGCGTGCGAATGGCGGCCGCAGCGTGGGCAAA
>JAUYEE010000044.1 GCA_030691545.1 bacterium
TTCATGACCGCTACAAAGACTTGGGCGAAATCGAGGAGGCCTTTCGCACCTGCAAGACCGTCCACCTCGAACTGAGACCGGTCCACGTGCGCACCGCCCATAGCACACGCGCCCACGTTCTGGTCGTCATGCTGGCCTACATGATCCGGCGGGAACTGAGCCGCGCCTGGGCGCCATTCGATCTCACCGTCGAAGAGGGCCTGGACCAACTCAAAACGCTGTGCTCCACGGAAGTGAAGGTTAAGGGAGGCGGCTCCTGCCTTCGCATCCCGACACCCCGAGAGCAATCGCGCCAACTGCTCGAGGCCCTCGGAATCACGCTCCCCCAAGCCCTACCGCACCCCGCCATCGGCGGGGTAGTCACGCGAAAAAAGCTGTCCAAAAACCGACGAAAGCCTTGAACCATGCCCCGTCTGCCTCTCTCATATCGCCTTTCCCCTGGGGTGAACTTCCGCTGCAACAACAGCGACCGCTTGGATGCTGGTCAAGTTCTACGAGCGGGCTGTCGAAGGCAGCTTTCGAGCCGGTCTGCTGATTGTGACACAATTTCCCACTGTGACGCTCAGTGAGGCCGCGCGCGCATCATTCTGTCACAAGTCAACAGAACACCAATACGCAAAAGCGCGTCCTTTGGCCGGGAGATGGGACGGGATGCTCACTGTAATACACTGCAAATGAGCGGCATACAGAGGCGCCACATCTCTCGCGCGGAAACCATCTCCCTCTGGCACGCAGTGTGCATTATCCAGCGATGAACAAGTTCGGAAATCGTTCCGATAGGACAATAAAAAGGAGGGATCAGATATGGCATTAGTGAGATGGAGACCGCGGCGTGAATGGGATCCCTTCGCGGGCTTGCTGGACCTGCAGAGGGAGATGTCGAGTCTCTTCGCTCCGGCTTTGACGACCGAAGAGGATTTTGGAGCATGGGCTCCTCCTGTGGATGTATATAGCGACGACGATAAAGTAGTCGTCGAGGCGGAGTTGCCCGGTCTGAAGAAGGACGAGATCGAAGTCAGCTTCGACCAGGGCTGCCTGAACATCCGCGGTGAGAGAAAGCACGAGGAAAAGTTCAAAGAGGAAGGTTATCATCGCGTCGAGCGGAGATTCGGCAGCTTCCAAAGGGCCGTGCGAATCCCCGCGGAAGTGGACGCGTCCAAGTGCGCTGCCGAAATGAAGGACGGCATCCTGCGGATCACGCTTCCGAAGGCTGAGCAGGCCAAGGCCAGAAAGATCGAAGTCAAAGAGAAATAAGTCATCGCTGGCCGCCTGGCTCAGTTAGGGAGCTTCGCACGCAGGCAAGGAGGTCTGACGCCTCCTTGCCCCCGCGTTTTTTGTCAGTTACCTATGGAAAACATGCTGTGAATATGGTAGGGCGAAAGAGGCGATGGTTCCCGGTTGTTGCGCGCCGAAAGAGGAATAGTCGGAAGATGGGTGTTTCCTCGGCGACGTAACGATTGCCGGGTTCCTCACGCTCGACCCTTTCTTTTTTCACTGCACCGGAAATAGAAAACGAAAACCGCCAAAGGAAAGGAGGGAAAAGCATGAAGGTCAAACCGCTTGGCGAAAGGATTCTGGTCAAGAGGCTTGAGCCGGAAAAAAGCAAAAAAGGGGGAATCATCATCCCCGATTCGGCAAAGGAGAAGCCGCAGGAGGCGAAAGTGATTGCCCTCGGCCAAGGCAAGCTCCTTGAGGATGGCAAGAGGTCGCCGTTCGAGGTAAAAGTCGGCGACAGGGTATTCATCAACAAGTATGGCGGGACGGAAATCACGATCAACGATGAAGAACACCTCATCGTGAAAGAAGAGGACATCCTGGCAATCATTGGCTAACGCGGAATTCTGTACGAAGAAAGGAGATAGGAGATGGCAGCAAAACAGCTGTTGTTCGATGAGGAAGCACGAAAGGCAGTGTTGTCGGGGGTCATGCAGCTTGCCAGAGCCGTGAAGGTCACCCTCGGCCCCAAGGGAAGAAACGTTGTTCTGGATAAGAAGTTCGGTTCCCCTACCGTCACAAAGGACGGCGTCACCGTGGCAAAAGAGATCGAGTTGGAAAACCCCTATGAGAACATGGGCGCCCAGATGGTCCGGGAAGTGGCCTCCAAAACGAGCGATGTCGCCGGCGACGGCACCACGACCGCGACAGTCCTCGCTGAATCAATCTATCGCGAGGGGTTGAAGAACGTTGCCGCCGGCTCCAACGCCATGGCCATCAAGAGAGGCATTGACAAGGCCGCGGCCCTCGTCATGGAGGAGTTGAAGAAACTCAGCGCCAAGGTGAAAGACCGGACGGAGATTTCCCAGGTCGCTTCCATCGCCGCCAACGGTGACACAGCCATCGGCGACAAGATTGCCGATGCGATGGAGAAGGTTGGCAAGGACGGCACCATCACCGTCGAGGAAGCCAAGGGCATCGAGACCACACTGGAAGTTGTCGAGGGGATGCAGTTCGACCGGGGCTACCTCTCGCCGTATTTCGTGACAAACGCGGAGACGATGGAGGCGGTTCTCGAGGACTGCTACGTCCTGATCTTCGAGAAGAAGATTTCAAATCTGAAAGACCTCCTGCCTCTCCTCCAGAAGGTCGCGGAAACCGGCAGGCCGCTTCTGGCTATCTCTGAGGATGTGGAAGGAGAAGCCCTTGCGACGTTGGTGGTCAACAAAATCCGCGGAGTCCTCAAGTGCGCTGCGGTCAAGGCGCCGGGCTTTGGCGACAGGCGAAAAGCCATGCTCGAGGACATCGCCATCCTGACCAACGGCAAGATGATCTCCGAAGACCTCGGCATCAAGCTCGAGAACATTAGCTTACCCGACCTCGGCCAGGCTAAGAGAGTGTTGATTGACAAAGACAACACCACCATTATCGAGGGCGGTGGGAGCAAGAGCGCGATCAAGGCGAGAGTCTCGCAGATCAAGCTGCAAATCGAGGAAACAACCTCCGATTACGACAAGGAGAAACTCCAGGAACGGCTCGCTAAGCTGGCTGGCGGTGTTGCGGTCATCAGTGTGGGAGCCGCAACCGAAACCGAAATGAAGGAGAAGAAAGCCCGTGTCGAGGACGCCCTGCACGCTACCCGAGCCGCTGTTGAGGAGGGCATTGTCCCCGGCGGCGGAGTCGCGTTTCTGCGATGCCTCCCGGCTCTTGACAAGGCCAAGTTCGACGGCGACGAGGATATTGGCCGGACCATCGTGATGAAGGCGATGGAGTCGCCCATCCGTCAGATTGCGGAGAATGCCGGGCGCGAAGGGTCTATCGTCGTTCAGGAAGTCAAGACAAAGAAGGGCGGTTACGGTTACAACGCCGAGACCGACCAATTTGAGAACCTCGTGGAGGCGGGCGTCATTGATCCGACGAAGGTCACCCGAATTGCCCTCCAGAACGCGGCGAGCATCGCCGGGTTGCTCCTGACGACTGAGGCTCTCGTCGCGGAGATAAAGGAAGAGAAGAAACCGAAAGGCGGTGGTCCTCCCGGCGGCGGGTACGGCGAAGACATGTATTGAGCCTTGCGGTTAGTGCTCTAAAGCAAAGGGGCGAGCCTCCGCGGTTCGCCCCTTTCTGCTTAATAGGCAGTCGGGCGCGGAGCGCAGCGAGAAAAAGAGCTAACTCTCTCTCGGTATGCAGGTGTGCGGCTCAAAAACGGTCCTCAGCGCACGCACCTCTTTGTGTCCTTCGTGCTCTTCGTGGTGAACCCGGTCTCTTTTTTCACCACGAAGGTCGTGGGGCTGGGGCGCAGAGAGAAAAAGCAGGCCCGCTGGTGCGGGCCTGCGCTACATCGCCCAGGGAAATGCAGGCGGGGACGCCTGCGCTACATCGCCTGAGCATTCGCGTCAAATTCCGGGCGGAAATAGGGGCGCGACTCCAGCGAATCGTACACTTCGTCGAGATTCTCAGGCACGCCCTTCACGGTCATCGTACCCAATCGGTCGTTGAACCACCACTCCCGTCCGGCGGGGGAGGTTTCCGAGGATCGCAGAATCTCATCGGCCCCAGAATAGTTGTCCGCCGCGACCCGCAGGGCCACCGTGGGCTCCTGTTCGAGAAGTTGCAGGTCCACCAGGGGAATGGCGTCAGCCACAAGCCCCCCGAGGTCTTCCTGCGTGAAGAACTTGTACGTGCGGTCATCGTCAATGATGGTCCGCATTCTCAGGATGTCGTCCGGGGAGGCCGTGATGGTCATCTTCTCTTTCTGCTTCTCATAGACAAAGCGGTTGCTCTCGCCGCCCTCGCCTCCCGCGAGGACGCTCTCGATGATTCCCTTCGAAATCAGGTCCTCGACTCGCCGGGCCTGCCACCAATCGAGGTCGTACTGCCGGGTGATGAGGACGAGTTCTCGTTCCGCTTTTGTCAGAATGGGGGGAGCTGCCGGAACAGGTTCCGGCTCCTCAACGATCTCCCCCATGACAGGTGCGGCCATCATCTCTTCAACGTAGATGGGGGCTTCCTGGTGCCATCCGCCATCGTAATAGAAGCCAGCGTCAACGGGGACGGGCACAAATACTGGGTAAGGCACTGTGGAGACTATCCATCTTCCGTAATGAAAACCGTGCCCACACCCGGGCC
>JAUYEE010000056.1 GCA_030691545.1 bacterium
CGACAAAGCCTCTCGCTTCTACTGGGTGAACACGCGCATGAACATGTTCCTCGATAATCTCTATGTCCTCGACGAGACCTGGTACTACGTCGGGGACAAGTCTCTTGAGGAATATGAGATTCCTTCTGACTGGAAGGAACAAATAAAGAGTCGTCCACCCCACTATACCGAGGCGCTCGCCGCGAAGAAACTTAGCGCTTCTGCCTATGCCGGTGTCCTTGTGATCACCGCCCAGAGGCGATGGGATGAATCAAGGAAACAGTGGCTTTATGAGGAGTCCGGCGGCGGGACCTACGGCATCCGCTACCCCGTTCGTCCCGGCGAGAGCTTCATCCTCGGCGGCAGCGACATCGCGTGGCTTTACACTCACGAAGTCGGCCACCAGATTGACAGTTTTTTCGCCGAAAGCGGGTACGATGGCACATACCGAGAGTGGATGTTCAACCATCTCGCTCCTGCGATGAACACCGCCTACAAGCACGGAGAGCATTACGATGGCAACGCCTGGCTCGCGAGAGCCATGCCGCCGCAACGCTTTTTCCAGCTCAAGTACGGGGACGTGTGGACCTCCCCGGACAGCGACGGCGACGGAATCCCCGATAACGATAAGCGAATCCCTCTCGACGAGGTGAGGTTCCGGAGCAATCCCAATATGCCGGACACCGACTACGATGGCCTCGGTGACATGGAAGAAGTCCTCGCTTCAAACTGGATTTTCGAGATGCTGCCAGCGGTCTCAAACGCCCGCGCCGACTTCAGAATGCCCGACCCAACGGACCCAGACACGGACGACGACGGGATCCCCGATGGGTTCGACCCGTACCCTCTCTACGCGGTCCAATCGTCCGTCCCTCGCGCGGTCGAGCCACCAGCGATTGACGGGCGAATCGAGCCAGGCCGCTGGGTCGAGCTTTACACCTTCACGGCGGGAGAGTTCCGCGCAACTCTTTTCGCAGCGTGGGACGAGAACAAGTTCTACCTCGCCTACCGCTTTTATCAGGAAATCCCCCGTTTCTATTTCCAATTGGACATGGACGACGACGGCTGGTACGTCGGAAAAGACAACTACGAGGTGAGCGTCTCGCACGGCGGCAGTGACTGGACACTCGCGGACGCATGGGTGAACAACTGCGCTGAAAAAAAGAAGTGGCCTTTCCGCGACGACAATCTCGGCAAGGACATGGGAATTGAGCTTGCCAGCGGAATTCACGACTCGCTCCACGAAATCGAGCTGTCGGTTCCCCGGCGACCCGAGGTTGGCTTGGACCTCCAGGCAGGCGAGGTCATCGGTTTCACCTTCAACTGCCTGCTTGAGAACGATACCGACAAGTGGGTCAGCGCCTTCGAGCCGTACCGTTTTGTGGAAATCACCCTCGCTGAGAGCGAGTAGTCGCGACGCCCCTGCGGGTTGCCGGTTTCGGATTGGAGTTCTGACAGGATTTACAGGATGGCCAGGATAATCCTGTGTATCCTGTAATCCTGTCCCCCTCCTGTGCATTGTGTTGTGTTCTTCCTGGCCGGGCAGGCTGCGCCGGGGCGCCTTTCTCCTGGTGTGGCTATATCTGAGTGGTTCGTCCCGGCGCCACCAAGCCCACCTCTCGGCCCCGCTGATGAGGTGGCATGGGCATCTTGCCCACCATTCACGGGCTGCAAGCCCGTGCCACTTCCACGGCTTCGTGTTCAATCCCTTCCCGCCGGGCTTCAGCCGGCATGCTCCCGTTCGACACGGGCTTTAGTCCGTGGCATTGTCAGGCCCGCGGGTTTCTGCCTGAGCAGGCTTCAGTCCCGCCTGTGGCGGGACTTCTCGATGAAAGGATTCATCCATGCCCGTCGTACGCAGCCACGCCCCGCAAGTTTGATTTCTTTTGCACCTTGCGTAGGCGAGGTAGTAGAATCTCAGAGAAGAGTGGGAGCACGGGAGGGTCTTCCGCGTTCGCCCCGCTGGCATCTTCAACACCCTCATTCGGGGAGGGCGGAACATGAAACGCAGACAATGGTTCATCCTGGGGATTGGCTCGCTTCTTGTCGCAGTTTTGTTGGTTCTTCTTTTGCAGGGGGGAGATAGGGATAAACATCGTGTCCATCCTCGTTCCACCAGCCAAAGAATAGAAACTCCGTCTGCTCCGCCCGCTTCACTTCCGCCAACGCGCTCAGGCGCCATCCCGCCGCCCGTCGAGCGAGGCAAAGGTGTCGCGGTCGTGGCTTCCTGGAAGATGGTGGAGCAACGAGCGGTCGAGTTCAGCAATCTCATGAACGTCGTCTGGTCTGCTGAGCTCGGGACAATCTTCGCTCCAGGAGATGACGGCTCAACGACGACCACGGTCCCGGCCGGAATGGAGGTCAACGCGCTCGAGCAAGCCCTTTCCAGGTGCGCGATGTCTCTTCTGCTCTGGGACGAAGACGTCAACCAAAACGCCATCAAAGCCTTGAAGAGTTATTGCGAGACCGGCGGCTGGCTTGCATTTGTCTCCTGCCCCTGGATCGGGTCGCCGCCGAAATCCTCGCCAGCAGAGCTACTGGGCCCGCGAAGCTTCGAGGGTATCGCCTATGTCGGAGCGGCCAGTCAGGATCGAAAAGCCTTTGCCCTTCTCAAACATCCTTCGCTTCCTGAGCTTCCCGTGGGCGAACGCCTTCGCGTGTACCTCCAGTCGAGCAAGGCGCTCAGCGGAGGAGAAGGTCGAAAGATTCCCTTGATTCGTTTCGAGGACCCGGCCCTTCGCGGGGTCACAATTCAGGCGGTGAGCCATGGAGGAGTCGTCGAGTTGAACTGGGACTGCCCCGCTGGCGGACGAATTGGCGAAACAGACAGCCAGGACTTCATCACGACGGTTCTCGCATGGCTGTCGGGAAAGGAAACATGGAAAGAGCCAGTGGAGCAACCTGCCGTTTCGCTGAAGGTTATCGCCAGGACCCCGGCTGGCGACCCGGCGCCGGGAGCTCAAATCGCCGTGAAAGTCCATACAGATTGGGCCAAGCCCTTCGACCAGCAGCTCGTGACAACTGACGAAAGTGGAGAAGCCGGCATGCCGGCGGAGGCCCCGGCCATCTACACCGCCTGGGCTGCTGGCGAGGGATACTCGTCGGATAATCTCGCATTGGGCAGAGTGGCGGAAGGAACAGTGCCCGAACCTTTAGTGGTTATTGTCCGGCCCAGCCTTCGGATCGTCGGAAAGGCTATCTATACCGGCGAGACCGCTGGCCCGGCCTCTGATGTGGGCGTTGATCTCCTCCCGAGTTCTCGTGCCACAGGGATGGATGTCGTTTCAACCAGGACAGACGATGAAGGTCGTTTCGTCTTTAACCAGATCCCCGGCGGGCGACCCTATCTTCTGCGATGCGAGACGGAGGAGTGGGCAGGGCTTGAAGAAATTGACCTCCCTGAGTCCACCGAGACAGGGACGTTTGAGGTCACACTTAGCCTCAAGAAACTCGCGGCAATAGACGGGCGCGTCGTAGAAGAGGGCGAGGAGGAGAAGCCCGTTCAAGGAGCGACCGTACACATTGAACCGTACTGGGGGGTCAAGGCCCTCGCCCTGTTCCTCCAACACCTGCGAGGAAAAAGCCTCTCAACTGGGGATGAGGGTGAATTTAGCCTACCAGTTGTTCCTGAGGTGACGTGCAACATCAGAGCAGAAGCCTCTGGATACGTGTGGCGCGGTTGGGGCTCTGACGGGACGAGGGAGAGATGGTTGGAGGTGCAAGCACCCACGTCGGTCACGCTTGAGCTTGGTTGCGGCACAGCCGTGAAGGGGACAGTCTACCTTCCCAGCGGCCAACCAGCAGCTGCGGCACGAGTTACCCTGCGTCCAGCCTGGGGAAGGCTGAATCAGACATCGGACATGAACGGGAGGTTTTGTTTCCCTGCGTCCGCCTTGCGGACGATGCCGCCCTCAAGCTGAAATACGTCGGTGTTATTGCAGAATGGGCTCAGTTTTCAGTCTACGAGGCTTTAAGCTTCCCTATTGAGCGGAGCGAGATCGAAATTGTGGTGAGCCTACAAAAAGCTCCTTTGATCCACGGGGTCGTCATTGACCCAGCAGGACACCCACTAGCAGGAGCTGGTATCTATCATGCAGGAAATGCGCCTTTGACTCACTCCGACGACAACGGTTTGTTCACAGTGCCGCTGCTGGAGCCCAGGCAGCTATTCGTCTGTAAAGACGGCTATGAGATGGTGTGTCTGGAGGAGCAACTTGAAGCGGCGGCCAGGAACGACAATCCACTCACCGTTATTCTTGCGCAATCGAACGGACGGATCGCAGGAAGAGTTGTTCTCCATGACGGCACTCCCCTCCGCAACCATGTGGTCGATTTGTATCCTACAAGAACGGGGGACTCGAGTTTGAGCCTTGGCTCGCAACTTGGGCTGATTCTCGGCGACCAAGGCGAATTCGTTCTAGAAATTCAGCCGAAAAGTGGTTTTTGGGGTTCCACAAGTAGAGCAGGGGTGGTATGATGATGGGTGAGGCACGTGATAGGTATATTGAGCAAGGAGGTTGAGGAGCGACAAGATGCTTGGGAAGCGACCGGCGCAGTCCCGCCATAGACGGGATTTGATGCGGATAATGTG
>JAUYEE010000281.1 GCA_030691545.1 bacterium
TCGATGCGTTCTGTCTCCATACCACACATACGCTCTATCTGCCGAGGAGTATGGCTCACATCGTTCTCACAGGGAACATGGGTTGGCCGGGCGCTTACGACGGGCGGCCCGCGAGAAATCAGGGCGCCGGCTTCTCCCTCACTACCAACGCCGGAAGTCGCCTGAGTCACACGCTCATCTCGGGAGAGGGTGGAGAGTTCACGCTTCTGCCCGGCGAGAACACGGTGCTGGATCGCCCTTCAGGAAGGACAGCATACGATGGATCGGTGGAGAAAATCTGGAAAGAGCAATGGCGCCAACCTTCCGCGCCATGGGAGGAAGGAGGTCTCCCGCCGAGAGGGTATGTCAGGCTCTCCGTGCTGATGTATACCAACATGGGGTTCGACGTCGGCGACATCCCCTGGGGCAAGGAGGATGCCCTCGTTTCCCTGCCTCCCTTTGGCATCATCCGGGGATGGGTGCTCGATGGCGAGACGGGCAGACCCGTTCCGGGTGCAGGGGTAGGGTTTTTCCCTGGTGGACCGGGCCAGCCGCTTTGCCGCAGCGATGAGCAAGGTATGTTCTCCTTTACGGATGTGGTCTCGGGTCGATGGACGCTGTACGCGTCCGACGCAAGCTTCTGGGGGCGCTGCAAGGATGTGGAGCTTGGCGAAGGCGAACAAGTCGATGTCGAGATAGACCTTTGGAAGTACTACACATTCACAGGGCGAGTCTTGGACCGAGAGACCGGGCAGCCGGTTTCAGCCCTGATATCCTTCGGGGGTCGAACCTGGGTTACAGAGCCGGACGGCAGCTTCGCCATAGCCATGGACTCCGACTATTACTACGCGACAAAACCCAGCTTCTTGATCAAGCCAGCGGACGGGATTCTCAGTCCTACAAAAAGAGTCTTTCGACCCGATCCGCATCTCATCGAGCTGGACCTCGGGGACATCTATCTGGAAAAAGAACAGCAGGGCGCTGAAGCCGGGCCTGACCTGTAGCCTCTGAGCCAACGTGAGTTGAGAAATCCAACGCAGTGGCGAAGCTACGAAATGGCTCCGGACTCGGCCAAGAGGTCGCGGATTTCGTCGGCGGTTTTGCCGCCGGATTTGAACTTCTTTTTCAGGTCGGCGAGCTTGTGAAGTTTTGCCTCGTCAACCTTCTCGTTGATTTCGAGGTAGTCAATGGTCTTGTAACCCGCGGTTGGGGATTTGCGGGATTCGTAGGGGCCGAGGCCGAGTCTCGCGGCGTCCACGAGCATGTTCGGCGGAGGATAGTCTTTCACCTTGTCCGGCAGGGATTCGGTGACGTGGTCGAATACGACGCTGTCCAGGGCGACAGGGTCGGTGCCTAACAGGATGCAGTTTGGAGAGCGGCCGCCGAACTGCTTCCATCCGGTAGGGGGGTCGTTTCCCCAGTTCCATCCGCCGAAAATCCCCTCGCAGACGATGAGGCGCGTTTTCTCTCCGACGTGGGGATTGAGCCAGATGTCCACGGCGGGATTGGCGGTTGTGCTGTACATGGCGCCGGCTTTTCCTTCGCCAGCATATCGCGGTTCGTGGAAATAGGCGCAACTGGCGATGGTCCCGAAATTGTTCTTGAAGGCCCCGGTGACGCCGCCCTGATCGTGCCTCTTCATGATCGGCAGGTTGATGAAGTGGTCGGCTTCGATCAACTGGTCGGGGATGCGGTGGCTTGTGACACGCTGCTCTCGCCCGTCAATAAGGGGGTCGCGGAACTTGACGATGGCGTGTGGGTCGTTGCTCTCATAGGTGATTCCGTTGCCGCCGGGCATGTATGACGAGCGGTAGAGGACGACATTCGGGAAAGCGGCTTTGATTTTCTTTGAGACACGATTGGGCGTAATGCGAGGGGTGCGCTTTTGCGAATCAGGGTATCCTTCCGACCAGCTTGCGTCGCCGATGCCAATCATTTCCTGCGGCACGCCAATTCGCGTGAGGGCGCGGATGGCCGCGTTGATCGGCTCGGCAATCGCGTCGGTATCATTGTAATGCTCATCCCACCCAATTGTCTCCCACTGCCCGCGCCAGAGCCTGTACGTAGCCGTGTTGTTTACCTTGATGAAGACCCGCTCGCCGGGCTTGTACGGGACGAGGCGCTTCATGGCCACGACCGGGTCATCTTCTCCGGTCAACCTGCAAAGCGCCGTGTCGAACATGTCGTACACAATCTTCTGATTCACAAAATTGCCGTAGTAGCTCTCCGGCACGTCTTTCAGATATTCGAAATCGAGCACGTCGAAGAAGCTCGCGAGTGGATTGTGCACTCGGACGACTCGATGCTCCCATGATGAGGCGGCGAAAGCCTTGCGTCCGGGCAGCAATCCGGCGACCGCGACCGCCGCGGCGCCCTTCAAGAAACCACGCCTGCTCAGTTTCACTGTTGTCTCCTCCCGGATTCAACCGGTTTCCTTTCCACGTCCCATCGGCCGAGCTTTCTCTCCCGAAGTGGACCTGCCTTCGCTCGCAAGCGGGCGCTATGCATGATGTGGGCGCCTGCGGCGGCGGCTCTTAGGGGAACGTTCGAGCACCGACCGGTATAAGTCTAAGTATCGGGAAATGACTATCTCTTCCGAGTACTTCCGATGAATGGTCTCGACGGCTTTCCTTGCCAGTTTTGACCTTAATTCATGATCCTGGATCAACCGCAGGATGAATTCTGCATACTTCTCGACATTCTGTCCCTCCACGAGAAAGCCGTTCACCCCGTGCTTGATGAACTCCGGTATCCCCCCAACCTTCGAGGAGACCACCGGAACGCCGGTTGCAAGCGACTCAAGCACCGCCAAAGGCGCCCCCTCGTTCAGAGAGGTCATGATGGTCGCCTCCGATATGCTCAGGATCCGGGCAATGTCTGTTCTTCTTCCGATAAATCGGAAGTGCCGGTCCAGGCCGAAGCCCGACACCGTCTTCTTGAGCTTCTCGAGATCGTAACCGGTCTCCCCCAAGCGCTCCCCGACCATGAGAAAGACTGCCTTGGGATGGCTTCGGACGACAAGCCGTGCGATCTCAGGGATGAGCAACGTGTTTTTGATCGCGGCAAAGTTGGAGATGTGCGCCACTACGGCCGCACCCGCCGGAATACGAAACTCTCTCCTGAGCGCCCGAGACCGCGGGAGCTTCCGAAAGCGGTCGGTATCCACGAAATTTGGAATCACCATAATCCTGTTGCGGAGGCCGAGCTTTGCTTTAGCGCGGGCTTTAAGG
>JAUYEE010000191.1 GCA_030691545.1 bacterium
ACCCCGCCATCCGAACCCGATCCCGTCATCACGACGTCGAATCCCTCGACAGTCGCCGCGGCTGTGACCGACATGACGTACTGAAGGTTCGGCGGGCTGCCCGTGATGGTGACTTTGCCGACAGCTTTCAGGTGAACTGCCTTGTTCACGACCAATTCCGTGGAGCCCTGATCGTATGTCCCCGGATAGACCAGGATGACATCACCGGATTGCGCCGCGGTCATCGCCGCGCTGAGGGTCGAGAAGCGCTTGCCCGATTTCGCGACCTCGACGACGTTCTGCGGCCGCGTCAAAATCGCGGTGGGATTTTGCCCATCGTTCGCTATAACAAACTCATCCTCCGAAACGTCGTAGCTGAGGTAAGGCTCGTTCGCCTCGCCCGTATTGGCGACGATTTTCTTGTCCGTAGTGTTCGCGTCGTCCCCGATGGTGATGGTGTTCTTGTGACGTCCGTCGGCAGAGTGCTCCTCGCCGACGGCGGCATCGAGGATATCGCTGTTGCCGTTCGCGTCATCGTCCCAGTCCACGTCCCCTTTCGCAGGCTTCGCCAGGTTCAGATTTGCAGTGTATGTTGACGCCATTGTCGTTGTCTCCTTTCTCCAAAAGAATCCTCTCTGCGCCCTCCGCCTGCCCGTGAGCGAGCAATCACCTCACGGACCGGCTGAGGGCCTACTGACGCTGAGGGCCTCATTATCCTGCACGGCCAGGGCGTCCTCTGCGATTAGACCCCTTGTTAGTACCCATACGGCAGAAAGCCGTATGCGGACACGCCGAAGCCCGGATAGTCAAAGGTCGGCGCGTACCGGATGTTCATGTAAATCTCGACGCCGTAAACGGGGGGTCGCCGCAGTTTCTCCTTATTCCCCCAACTGTATTTCTTGATGTCGAACTTGCTCGACGCGAACTTGAATGCGATGCAGTTGCCATTCAGGTTGTAGTACGGGCGCAGCGCATTCTTGACATCCTGCTCGAGGTCCAGGATTTTCTTCTCCGAGCCGTCGTTGACAGCCCGCTCCGGGTCCGACTCGAACATGTATCCGGTAATCACAAGGACGAAGGTCGCCTCGAGAGGATACGATTCACTTTTCTCGACGACATCGCTCGGCTCGAGCATGAGGACCGTCTTCTTGCTGCCGTCGAGATTATCTCGTTCGCGCTCGTAGATGTGACTCACGTAGCCGCTCAGAACCGAATCGGCAGCGAGAATCGCCTTTACGTCGTTGAAGAGTTCTTTCGGTGTGCTCATCGCTTCTCCGCCCCCTTACGCCCTGAAGATTTCGACTCCGCCTGTCTCGCTCTCGTCCTCGAACTCGTCTGCGTTTTCGTCGCTTGATATGTCGAACGAGAGGGAGGTCAGCTTCTCGTCGAACAGCCGCTTATACCTCACTGACTTGACCTCGAAGATGTCGCCTTCCGTCGTGGAGAGCCAGTTGAAGATGAGGAAGAGAGTGTGGAGAACGGAGACCGTTTTCAGGTCCGCTTCATCTACCACGTCGTTCATTGTCTTCTCGCCGTCCCTGATTTTCCACCGAAGCCACTCCGGCAGACGCGTCAGGATGACTTCGTCAATGACTCGCTTCGACTCAGCGTGTTGCGCGTCAAAGGTTGTCGTTGGCGGATCGGTATTCGGCAGATGATTCAGAATGTCCGGCTCATACGCCAGCAGGTCGTTATCCGTGCTGTAGTTCGCCATTGCGGTTCTCCTTTTGCCATGTGAAGTTCAGCGAGCGGCGGCGCAAACGCGTGCCTCAGGAATGGGTCCACCCACTACTATGTCCCCGCTGATTTCGGCTGTCGGCGGTTCAGTCAATCCGACGAGCTCCTCAATTCGGCGCAGTCGCCCGTTCAAGGAAAAGTGCTCCTCAATCCATCTTCTGTACTCATTGCTCCGGTAGTCGCTTTTCTCCAAGACCTCTCGCAGGTCCGCCGTGTTGCGATAGAAGGCGACGGGGCCATACAACTCGCGGGCGCCGAGCCACGTGTGCACTAACGGCTTGATTCCCTTGGCCATCGCCTCGAGTACCGCCACCTGCGTCCCCTCCCAGAGCGACGTGGAGAGGATGTAGTCCTTGTCCTCAAGGAAGGCGTTGATGTCCTTGACCCAGCCGTAGAGCTGCACGTTCGTCAAGTCGTTCTCAGCAACGTAGTTCTCCCAATACACACGCAGCCGCTCGTCCTGAAAAGTTCCGGCGACGTGAAATTCGTAGTCCCTCAGTTGTGCAGCTATCTCCAGCAGCAACGGCGCGTTCTTCTTGTGATTGAGGTAGCCAACCCAGGCGATATTCTGGCCGGGCCGCCTATCTCGATAAGTGAAGCGGCTGAGGTCAACCCCGTCGGGAATAACAGAGGTCGGCCGATACCGCATCTCCGGGAACTTCTCCAGAGAGAGGCGACGAACGTGCTCCGCGACGAACACGACATGATCCACGTTCTGCCAGTTCACTTCCCCTGGGTGTTCGGTGAAGTACTCATAGCTCCGCAGTGTGCAGATGACGCGGCAATTCCACCGCACCTGGCTCGCCAGGACAATGTTCTCGTCGCACCAGTCAAACCACGCTACATCCGCCCATTTCTTGTATTGGAGGAGGAAGGTTTTGATGACCTCGACGTTAAAAGTCCCGCGAAAATGCTCTGCCAATTCGCGCGAGAAACTGCCCACTTTGTCCACGATGAGAAGATTCTTGTTGCCGGTTTCCTCGCTTCGGACAGCCTGCGAGTCAATCACTTTTTCCGCCCAGAGCGGCAAACAACGTTTGACTTCCCGCCTGTGCTCGTCGGGCAGATTGGCGATGCACAGAAGCTTCTCTGCGGTGACGATGGCCTCATAGTAGCGACCGGAACGCTCATACACCTCACACAACTTGTGATAGGGCAGCCAGGTGTAGAAGTCGTGACTGAAGAAAACGCCCGACAGCCGCAGCCTTCTATCCACCGCTAACTTGAAGTAGTGCTCGGCTTCATCGTACTTCTTCTCGTGGAGAGCCATGTCTCCGAGGGCGACGTAACATTCCGGTAAATCCCATCGTTCCCGGATGCCCGCGAAGAACGTCTCCTTTGCGGCCTGCTTCTCGCCCGCTTGATACAGCGCGCGACCAAGTTGCCAGATGACTTTGTAGCGTTCTTCCGGGTGATCGCTACACTTCAAATATCGGCGGTAATACTGGATGGCCTGTCGGTAATCCCTACGCTCCTGGGCGTGCATGCCGAGGTAATAGAGTGCTTTTGTATGGCGAGGATTCTTCGCCAGGGCTTCCCTCATCTTCCGCGGGACCATCTCGTTCCTCTGCTTCTCTCTCAGCTCGCGGTTGCGAGCAGTGCGAAAATGGTCAATCACGATGTCCGCAAATCCGACGGTCTTGTCTTTGTCGCACTCGACGACGTTGTGCACGTCGCCCGTGTACCGGAGGCGGCCGTGATTCCGGAAAAGGCGGAGCTGAATCCCGGAGACATTGTTGTCTCCCGCGTCCATTTGAACGCGGAATCCGACCCCTTCGGCGTCCTCTGGCAGATTCTCGAGCATCTTCCGGAACAGTGGAATGCACGATTCTCTGAGCACCTCGTGCCCGTCGAGGATGAGAACCCAATCGCCTGTGCAATGAGCGAGCATCTCGTTGCGCGCTGCCGCAAAGCTGTCCCGCCATTTGAACCGGTGGACCTTGTCCGTGAACTGGCGCGCGATCTCCTCGCTGGCGTCGGTGCTTCGGTCGTCAATCCCGATGACAACCTCGTCCACGACGGAACGGACGCTCTCCATAGCTCGCTGAAGCGTCTCCGCCTCATCGCGCACAATCATGCAGAGCGACACCGTTTTCTTGTCCCGACTCATGTTCTCACCGCGTTCTCTGCGGTTAATCTCAGTATTTGCCTCCGCAGGGGCAGGGGGCAGGTCAGGCCCTCTTTTAGCCTTCTCATTCATGTGGTGGCTTCCCTTCCGGTACTGTTAGGCCTGAGCCTTTGTCGCCCTCCGCCCCTGGGTGGTAAGTTGCCGCAATTCGTCGTGGCACGGGCATCCCGGCCGTGATCATTGTTCGGCGAAATGCCCATGCCACAGCACCCCTACCGTCAGTTACTCGTCTTGACCTTGATCCATTGCGCGAGTGCCTTCGTGCTGTACAGAGCCAGCCCTGCGATGAGCCTCAGCCGCCGGAACAGGCTGTCGCGGTCCTGATGCACAACATCGGGCGAAACCTCAATCAGCTTGCCCGGTTTCGCGGGAATGAACCCCGTCAGGCCGACGCTCTGACCGAAGCACCCTGCCGTGATGCGCGTCACCCCGGACAGACCACCCGTCGTCTCCGTGTCAATGTAGTCATTGACGAAGATGGGGATGCCGCTGAAGCTGTTGACAGTCATCGAGCCTTTCTTTCCCGTGATGGGGTCTGTGAACCCAAGCTCGATGTTCTCGACCTCGCCCGCGGTCGCCCGGACGAGCGCCCGGTAATCCCGCAGCGCACCGGAGTTCATCTCGATGAAGTCCACGTCCCCATCCTTCGCGGTCACTTTCCCTAAGAGCTGTTCCAGGCCCGAAAACGTGATGCTCGACGCAGACGTCGTCGCCAGGTCCAGGAACTGCCCCGAATCCACGAGGCTGTTGATGCCGGTGATTTGGCCGCTGCTCCCTGTGCCGCTGATCAACCCCTGCTTCCACAGCCTGCCGATGGACCGTGCCTTCTCCTGAATCTGCGCCGCCATCTGGTCGCTCTTCTCGCTCATCGTCAACTCTTCGAGGGCATCTACTTCCGCATCCGCGACGATACGACCGAAACTCGCCGTGATTTGCGTGATCGAGGCCGGCGTCTTGTTCACCGTGTCGCCGACGGAGTACCACGCCGCCGTCCCAGCCGTATTCAGGCTTCGGTTGTAGGTCAGAGATTTCCCCTCGACCGTCACAAACGGCAGAACGCGCGAAAACGCATCCACCGTCAGAATCTCCGCAATCACTCCCTGCACGAGTTTGCTCTGCGAGAGCAAACCTGCTTTTGCTAAACTCAAACTCGCCATGTGCGTTGAACCTCCTGTCTTTCACTGCAGAGATCGCAGAGAACGCAGAGATTAAATTGGGCCTCTGCGGCCTTGGCGCCCTCTGCGGTTAGTCCTCTCCTCATCTCTCCTCAAAACCTGCGAGTGCGCGCGTGGGGTGGTTTTGGCTTTCCTCGGCCAATCCCTCGGCGATGAGGTCGCCGCTCGTCGTCGGCCCGACGGCAAAGGCGCGGCCGGCAGAACCCGTACTGCCGCTTCCGCCTTTTGCCGCGCTCGCCTTCACCAGGTGGGGATTCTCGGAGAGAAACAGCTTCACCTGCTCCTCGACCGTCATGAACTCCCCGTTCTGGTTGAGCTGTCGCTCGCCCTTCTCGTCGAGGACGGTCGGTTCGAGGTCGTCCCCCAGCGTCACTCTATCCTTCAGGAGCATGCGGACCTGGTCCGGATTGACCGCGTTGTTTTCAGCCGCAGCCGAGACCAGCGCCTTATCAATCTTCAGCTCTCGTATCGTCCGCACCAGCTTCTCGTTCCCCTCTTGCGCCGCCGCGAGGGATTTCTTGTGAGCCTCCTCCTCGTTCTTGCGGCGCTCCAGCTCTCGCCGGTGCTCCTCGAGAATCTTCTTATCGAACTGCACCTGCCGCATCAGCTCCTTCCTGAAGTTTGGAATGAAGACCTTGTTGAGCCACTCCTGCTGCTCCTTCGACAGATTCGGCTTTTTCGGACTGCCGGTGGCATGCGCATCCTGCCCATGAATCCCCTCGCCGATTTCCGAATTCTCCGCCGCTTCGGAAGCAGACAGATCGCCCTCTGCCTCATTCCCCATGTCTTTAACCTCCGTGTCCGGAGTCTGCTCTGCTTCACTCGATGAAGCAGAACCCGTAACCCTCTCGTCAGATTTCATCATTTCTGTTCCTTTACTTGTCTTTGTGCCGCTGGTATCTCTGGCCCAGCAGGCCTGCCCACGGACTTACACGGACGAGACGCCCGTGCTACCTGTCGCTTCGAGTCTTCTGCGGTTGGGCAAGAAAAAGGGCAGGATCACAGACGCTGCATCTTTCGCAACATCCGCAATCCTGCCCTGTTCTCTTCTCAGTAGCAGGCCGCCGGGCTTACTATCCGGCGCTTCTTTGTTTCCTACATTCTGGCGAGACTATACTACAGGCTTTGCTCTTTTGTCAAGAGTTTTTTTGGCGTTTGATCGCCTCTCGCCTGCGGCCCCAGTCTTGGGTCTGCCCCCAGAAACCCTCAATGGGAACCCGAATCCTTCGGCTATCGCAGCAACATCATGCTTGACATCGTGCCCTGGTGAGGCACAATAATGGTTGCATGGAATGAAGGTTCCGTTTGAGGGCAACCAGATTCGGATTTTGGGAGAGTCGTGCATGAGGTCCACGTCACCGAACATCACTCGAGACAGGAAGGACGGACACAAAATGGGCAGGGTTGTCTCCCACGTGAGGATCACCAACTTGCTCGACCCGGAAAAGACCGTGGAATGTGACGCTCTTGTTGATACGGGTGCTGCGTACATGGTTCTTCCAAAGGCCTGGCAGGCTCGCCTGGGGAATCTGAAGGTGATCCGGGAGATTGATTGCGAGACCGCGACTCAGGAGCTTGTGCGTGCACCTGTCTGTGGTCCAGTCGAGATCCGCGTCGAGGGGTTTGACCCTGTCTATGGCGAGGTGCTTTTCCTGGACATGACGCCGGCGGATGGCATATACGAGCCACTTATCGGCTACATCGTCCTGGAGCAGTGCCAGGCGGCGGTGGACATGCTCGGCGTCCGACTGATGCACGTCAAGAAGACTGACCTGAAGTAGTCGGGGGGCGCGATTGGATGTTGACGAGTTCCTGAAACCGCTGTGAGCAGCAAGGCGAGAGGGCGGGGGGGACTTCCAGTGATTCGTCCGGAGGAACCGGAAGATCGGCAGCGACGTTTAAGAAATGAAAAGAAGGCTTCGGTTGTTCACTGTGGCACAGTAAATGCTGATTTTTTTCTCTTGACAACCATTTGACCTGTGTACGAACATCTGGCTTAGAGATTTGATTGACCCCCTGCCTTTGCTCTGCAACGGCAGGTTTATTGACTCCAGAGGGTTAGGCGCTTCCTAACCCTCTGTTTGTTTGTGGGGGCTGTCTCAAGGTTTGACTAGTCCGCCGTGGCGTGCCGAAGGCCGTCTCTCTCGCCCAGTCCATATTCCGGTCGATTGGCGCGGGGCGAAAATTTGGAAAAAATCGCTTGACATGAATTCTAAGGTGCAGTACACTTCGCAACGTATAACGTTGCGAAGTGTACTGGTCATGCCTATCTTTTTAGTGGCGAACCTGCAGAGGTGGAGATGGGCGTGCGTGGGCGCTCATTTTTACAGTGTAGTCTTTCCCCAATACAAGTACCCCCCGTCGTCGCAATCCCCGCGCGAGGACATCTTGGATTGTCAGCATGGCATCTTCCGTAGGCTCGACCTCACGCAGGGCGGACGCCGGGCCGCGCCTCCAGAGAGGGAGGGTCGCCGCATCGCAACAAAGATTTAGGGAGACGACAAAGTACAAGGGAGGGCAGGAGATATGGCTAACGAGATGGAAAGGGCCGGTGCCCTGATTAGCTTCGGGCACGTCGCGAACGAGATCGTCTTCGCTTTGGGCGAGGTCCTTCGCACAGGCAGGAAGCTTGACGACACAGACCAAACCTGCGAAACCATCATCACGATACTTAGATCAAGTAGGCCGTGGAGTCCCCTGGCCGACAGCGCCGAAGGGCCCGATTTCTTGTTCGGTGCCGACGGGTTCCACGCAATGGCTCTTGCCGCTAGCCAGTGCCCTGACCCGAAGGACTTAGAGGAGGCTGTTAGGTTCTGGCGCTGCCTTGAAGATGGCGCCGTCCGACTCAAAGATAGCTCAAACACGGATCCGACTCTTCATCAGCCTATCCACCAACTGCAGGATTTCTTCGAGCGCGTGGCTGACGCATGCCTTGCAGAAATCTCTCTATCCCTCGAACACGCGGGGACTGCGGAGCATGAGCCCCATGCTCTCTGAGAAGCAAGATCTCCTCCGGCGAATAAACTCCTGTGCCCATGAAATCGCGCTTTTCGCACACAGGGTTGCCGAATTCATGAAGCCGCGATTGACAGCGTGTTCATACACGGAAGACGGCCCCGCCATCGTTGCCCACGCCATGGGAATCTGCCGCGACTGCAAATCCTACCTCCAGCAGCAAATGGACCAAGCCCGAGACAATATCGACGTCCACTCCGAGCCGTCGATGCGCGCGATCCTCCGGCGCGTGGAGCTATCCGGCCGGACACTAATCTTGGTCCATCGCGCCGTAAGCGCGCTGGTGCAAAGCTCCGTATTCAGCGTGCCCTCGCCTGTGGCATTGATGATTGGGCGGCTCGCGAAGCGCATTGATCAAAAGGCCACGTTGGTTGTTGTCCCCCTAACGGGATACGATTACCACCACCAAGCGTTCAACCTGGGCCCGCTCGGCTCCTCTGAAGTCAAGGGACTATCGTTGCTCGGACTGCCGAGCGCCCACCGGCAGTGCCCCTTCGGTGCCACGCTTCTTTTCCACGAGCTCGGCCACTTTGCGGCCCACGCCCTCGGCTTCAATGAAAAGCCACCTTGGCGACCCCGGCCCCTTGAGGAGCCCCACCTATATGCCCGAATCTACGAGCTTGCCCAGCTGAGGGTGGGAAAAGGTCCAATGGACGTCCAGTCAGAGATGAGTACGTTACTTCGTGTTCGTGACCGCTGGTGCCAGGAACTCTTCGCCGACCACTTCGCTCTGGCCGTCGCCGGACCAGTATACCTCGGTGCCTTTTGCGCGCTTGAGAACGTTATGCCAAGCCCATCCGGGCCCCTCCACGGGGTTCTTCCAACCCATCCGCACTCCTACACGAGGATCCGTTACATGCTGCGCGGGTTGAACCTGGAAAACGCGACAATACTGGCGGAGCGCATGCCGCGTACACATTCCGCAGCCAAGGACCTATCCGGCCTGCCTAGCCCATCGGACTACGTCGAACTCGAGGAGGCTTTTGGTCTGGACGAGTGGTTTGACCCGGTAACCAAGCGCGCCGATGAACTTGTCCGCAAGTGGGAGATGTCCTTCGATTCAAGACTTTTCTCCGAAGAGCACGCGTCACCGGTCTTGGACCGCTTCGCACACCTGACGCCCGCCGGGCAGCTCGTAGGGACGGATGGGTCGGTATCGTACCCAGACTGGCGCGCTGTTCTCAACGCGGCATGGCTGTTTCTCACTGAAAAACGTGACCTTTGGGACGACAAGTTGCTGCAGGAGGGCTCGCAGCTCGAGCGCCACTGCGCGGCCGTGGACAAGCTGTCCGCACTGGTGATGAAGTCCCTGGAGGATATAATGGTCGCTAAGGAATGGCCGGAGGCAAACCATGTCCGTATTGAGTAGGTCACAGATCCTAAAGCGCCTGCGCCTGCCCGTATCCGATGCCCAGAGCCTTGTTGTTTCCCCCATCTTCGACTCTGCGCAACTCGACCATGACAGCATCGACGTTCGCCTCGGCACCCACTTTCTTGCCTTCAAGCAGACACAGATTTCCGTTCTGGACTTGCTCTCAGACACGCTGGACTCGGAACTTCTGGACTATCAGCGCAGAATTCACGTTCGTTTCGGCGGCGACCTCATTGTCCACCCGAATACCCTGATTCTCGGATGCACGTTGGAGTACCTCAGGGTGCCGAAGGATCTAAGTTGCCAGGTCCTGACACGTTCAACCTGGGGACGTCTTGGCCTAATCATTGCTACGGCCGTCTGGGTTCACCCACTGTTCGCGGGGTGCCTTACGCTCGAGATACTGAATCACGGCACAATCCCACTACGCTTGCACCCAGGCATCCGCATCGCTCAGCTCGTGTTCCAGACAGTCGGTCCGTCCGAGCAAATGGCGGTACCCTTGCAGCAGCCGAAGTACGCCTGCCTGACGAGGCCTTGGCACGCCGACCTTGCGTCCGAAATCAAGGACATCAACAGAGCCGACACCGCTGGAAGGGCGTGGCACGGACAACCCCGGCAGGCGCAGGACGGTACCTGAGCAATCCGCCCCCATGACCCCGGATTTTGGTGCCCGCTTGTCAAACTCCCTCCCCATCGCCAAACATCACCTGCCGGCCGTTACATACCTGGAAGTGGAAGGAACGGGTCGTCCCCTGAAAGAAGGGCGGCGTCAAGGAGGCGTAGCCCCTCCGCTTCAACGTGCCACTGTCGAGCTAGAACCCCACATCGCACCGAGGCGCAATGTTTGGGGAGTTGCCGAGGTTGATGACAATGGCCGGGCCGCAAACAAGGATTAGTCGCAGCACCGGGAAGTACCCTGGAACCCGGGTCCAGTGAGGCTGCGGGTCAACAAAGGAATGGGCCTCTACTCAGGCTTCGTCTCCTCTTGCTTCCCCATCCCTGCGGCCCCTGGTTGACCCTTAGCGTGAGGCTTTCGTCGCGTTGTCCAAATCGTAGATGAAGATGCCGCGGCCGACGCCGGCGGGGTCGGCGACTTTAGCCATCTGGAACGCCGTGAATCGTCCGTCGTCGCTGACGACAGGGTTTGAGGCTTTGTATCCGGGATAGTCGCTGAAGTAGGTGACACGCTCGATGTAGCGGCTGCCGTCGAGGCGGAGCTTCCAGATATCAATGTACTGGGAGCCTTTTAGACCCTTCTCTCGGGCGGCGCGGTCGGATTCGACTAATGTCCATTTTCCGTCGGGGAAGATTCCTTCCGGCTCGTCGTACTGGTCGGGCGCCTCGGAGTAGTTGACGACTTTTTTCGTTTCGAGGTCAATGCCGATGACGTCGGTGTCCTGGTAGCCGTATGCGGAGAAAATCAACTCTTTCTCGTCGGGCGGGCGGAAGTTCTGCGTCTCGAGTCCGCACTTAAAGGGGAGGTCGCGGCTGTCGAGGATGAGCTTCTTGTTGATGAGCTTCGGCGTGCCGTTCTCGTATTCGATATCCGCTATCCACATCTGCGAGACGCCCTGCGGCATTCGGTCCGGATAATCGCCGTGGTCAACCGTCCAGGCGATGCGCATGTTCTTGCGCGAGACCGCTGGACCTTCCGAGCACTTCTCGCCGAGGCGAACCGGCGGCTTTGTGAGCGACTTGTCGAGAATCCAGAGCTCCGCGGTATCATTTCGGCTGACCCAGGGATTGTCCGCGTTGAAGGTCTTTGAACCGGAAAGAAGGATGTCGCCGTTCGCTAAGTAAAGAGCGCGGGTATAGCCCTCGTGGAAGTAGTGGTGAGTCATGGGGCGGATAATTCTTGTCGCAATCTCCACTTCGTACGCGTCGCCGAAGGTCTTCTCGACAAGGATGATTCGCTTCCCGTCGTGAGAGAAATCCGCCCTTTCGCCGAAATACGTCAGCCGCGTGATGTGAGGGGGGAGATTGTCGGCGGGGCTTGGTCCCTCCTTAGGTTTCTCCTCAGAGAAGCAGAAGCCACTCGCGCCCAATAGGACAACAAACATGAGGATACGCAACCGTACCGCTGCCGTCCCGGCGGCAGTATGGGGAGCGTCTCGCTCGCCAATTGCGGGCAGGATGCCCGCGATACAGCCGGCAAGATGCCGGCGGTACAACCATTGCCCGACCCATGAAAGTATCTGAACCATTCTACTGACCATTGTGCTTCTCCTCATTTTGTGGTGCTGGCTGGTTCCGGTATCCGCAAAGAAAACTCCGGGCAGTCCATGACGGACGGGTCGTCTCGCCATGCGCCGTCAACTCGCAGAAACCGGCTCGTTGCCCTTCCGTTTTTGAACTCCATCAGCCGCACGCCCGCTTCGTTTGCGAAGTAAGGGACTTCCTTCGTGGAGAACTGGTACGCTGTCGCCGTCGTCATGATGTAGCGGATGCCGTTGCGAATCGCGAAATAGTCCACGTGGGCGTGGCCGCAGAAGAGCCATTTCACCTGGGGGAAGCTCTCGAGGACTGCGACTAACTCCGGCCAGTCCACGAGGCCCTCCTGTTTCCCAATCGCGGTTATCAACGGGTGCTGATGAACGAGAATAATGGTCTCCTTGTTTTCCGCCAATTTCAAATCGCGCTTGAGCCACTCGATTTCCTCGGGGATGAGCCCGCCCGCGACCGGCGACCCGGACGGCGGTTGACCATCGAGAGCCACGATATGATAGCCCGCGTAATCGAACGAATAGTACAGCGGCAGACCATTCTTTCCGAACAACCGCAGCGCTGCCGCCTCGCCGCCAGGCTTGTCGTGATTTCCGGGAATCGCCACCCACGGCATCTCAAGCGGCTTCATCAACTCGCCGAAGTACTCCAGACCGGGCGCGCTATCGAGCACTAAATCCCCCGTGACCATGACGAAATCCGGCTGCGGCTCGATTCCGTTGATGCCCTTCACCACAGCCTTCAGGTTGTCAGCCGTCTGTACGTCGTTAAGGACAGTTCCCTCCTCGACGATGTGAGTGTCCGTGGCGTGAATGAAGCGGAGGATGCCGTCATCGTCCTTCAGCCCTGTCAACAGCGGATGAACGGCGCGCAAGGCAATTTCATCCGATTGAGCAGAGGCAATTCGTTGTTCCCTGAGAAGGACTGCCGCTTCTGTCCGGGCGATGCGCTGCTCAGCCTCCGGGGGGCGAGTCACGATGCGCACGCGGCACTCGAAATGCGACAGCGGACTCAACTCGGCGACCGGCACTTCGGCGACGAGCGATTCATTCATCTGCAATCGGAGCATGGCGCCGACAAGCGGCTCGCCGCCGTTGTTAAGGACGCGGGCGAAAGCCCACTGCTCGATTGGATACTGGCTGCCATAGAGCAGAACCGGCGGAACAGTCAAGGAGGCAATGCAGGCACTTGTTCCTGCGGCTTGGGGGAAGGTCTCCGCCAACCGAAAATAGAAGCCCCAATCGCCCGTGCTGTTGTCAATCTTCAGCAAAACCCTGTTGATGCCGGCGGTCACGCGGCAGAAACATTCGTCGCCGTCCTTCTGGGCGCCGCGCCGCCCAGCGAATGAATAGACTGCTTCGCCATTCACCCATACCTTGATGCCGTCGTTGGAGCCAAACCGCCACCACGCGATTCCGGGGGATTGCACCTCGAACGTCGCCAGTGCATAGACCACCTTGTCGTCCGTCGGCGCGAAGTGCTTCAGAAGGTTGACATAGCCCTTCTCGTCGGGGTGAACTACCTTCCAGCGGTCCACAACCTGCGCCGCCGTCACTGCGTCCTCTCCACCGAACTCGCTGAGCAGGTCCTGCGCGAATCCCTTCCCACCTTCATTGGGAAACGACGGCGATAGAAACCAAACCGTCGCCCACGCAGTCTGAAACGCGAACACCGCAATGGCTGCAATGAGTAGGGGGATGCTGATACCGGGAAATCTCTGTCTCATCTTCTGGTCTTTCATGTTGGTTCAGACAGGTCGGACAGTTTCGGACCCGTCGGACATTTTGGGACGATAGGATTGCGGGATAGTCAGGATGTGCTGAATCCTGTCCTACAACGAAGGCAATCATAGCACACCTTGTCGGCGAGTCGTGACGCAAAATGGGGAGAGGAGAACCGTCAGGGGAGAATCGGAGAATCGCGCAGTCCGCGTGCGATGAGGAAGAGGTCCCAGCGGCATCGCTCGTGATCCGGTAGGGGAGAAAGCACAGTGAACAGGAGGACCTGGTCGCGTGGAGCGGGGAGAACGGCCACGATGCCTGCAACCAGTTCGGGCTGCCCGTTGGGGAGTGTCTGCTGAAAACAAAAACTGGCGATGGCGCCGCCCGGATACGCCGGGTCCAACGACTTCAGGTCGCCGATCCGGGCGAACGCGGGAAGGAAGGTCGCCCCCTTGGTGAGAGCCTCTTCGGCCACTTCTGCGGCCTGCTTTGTCACGCCCTCCCGCTTCTCGATGAACAAAAGGAGCTTGGAGAGCTTCGAGCAGTAGATGCTGCGGCGTGAGAACAAAGCCCACATGTTGGGCGGCGCGACCGGCTCCTGTACCCACTGCCCGGGAAGTCTCAGGGGACCGGCGGCCCCAGGCAACGTGTGGGGGACCAGGCGTCCTCGGTGCACCTGCCAACCGGCAGCCGTCCCGAGAACAAGCAACACCACGGCGAACGAAACAGTCGCCCATCGTTTTCTTCTCGCCGCCTTGCGGTCGGCGTCGCCGGGCTCCCCTTCGCCCAGTTGCCCGACGGTTTCCGGCGGAGCGAGAGTCCGGCGGATTTGCTCCACTAACATCACGAAAACAAGCCCGCCCATCACGGTCAGCGTGGAGAGCAACCCGCTTGACCTCAGCCAGTATTCGCTTTCGGCCCAGAGGAACAGCACGCCGCCCATCCACAGCCCCGCAACCGGCAACACGGTCAAACGCAGCCAGCGGGAGCGCTGCCCCAACGGGATGGCGAGGGCCAGAATCATCGCCGCAATCACATACGCGAGCCACAGCCAGACCAGGTTGTAATCAATCTCGAGAGAGGTCCGGGCCGGCGCGTAGAGCTGCGCCCACTTCGGGGGAACCAGGGGCAGGTCGAGACGAATCTGCGAAAACGCAGCCAGCCCCGCGGTGCCCGCGATCAAGCCCAGCGGGCCGGAAACCTCCTCTCTCCGGCGCCTCCGCCCATACAGCGTCAACGACCATCCGGCAAGAAACGCAAACGCCAGAGCCGCGCGGGCTACCAACCATGACAGCGACAATTCCGAAGATGCCTCTGCGAGGATTCGGGAGGTCCCCGAGATGACCGCATCGAAACGGCGTCCGAGGTCCTCCGAGAGGGCCGAAAGGGAACCGCCTGCCGCCGCCACTTTGTCGAGGGAATTGAGGAGCAGGGCCATCACTCCCCCGGCGGCAAAGCTGGCGAGGAGCCGCGGCACCGGTAAAGGCTGCTTCATCCGGCTCGCCGCATATACAAAGAGGAAGTAAGGCAACCCGAGGTCCACGATCCCGCGAAACAGATACCACAGAATCAGTTCGAGAGCCCGCGGGTCCGCGATGGCCCCGCGGACATGGATGTCGAGAAGGACGAACAGAAACAGCCCCCCAAACACCGCAGTCTTCGCCGTCGCAGGCCACAGGCGAGTGCCTCGCAGGCTGCGCGGCACCCCAAACGAATATAGCAGCCACAAGATATACAAGGCAAAGAGAAGTAGAACGACCACCGAGTAGCTGTGAGAACGCACGAGGGCAAAATTCCGACGATGGTACTCATAGACGAAAATAGACAGAAGCACCGTGAAGAACAAAACCGACCCCGCCGTCTTCGCCGAAAGGCTGCGGGTCACCGGTATCCGTCCGGTAGACACAGGGGGACCTTGGCATAGATGTTGACGGTGGGGAATCAGGCAGGGATATTCTGGCTGGCGGTTTGAGCGGCCTTCCAGTTATCGGGGAGGAGTTCCTCGAGGCGGTTCATGGGATGGGAA
>JAUYEE010000329.1 GCA_030691545.1 bacterium
AGCCCGGCGCGGAGGAATTAGGTGTGAAGCCATGGAAGTGGCACGGGCTTCCAGCCCGTCAATCATGGGCAAGATGCCCATGCCACCTCATCGGAAGGGCCGAGAGATGCGCTTCGGGGGTGCCGGCATGAACCACTGAAATGTAGCCGCACCCGCGTGCCTGGGGTGAAACACTCAAACGTAGCCGCACCCGATTCTTCCAGGAGGTTGACAAAGGATTGCACAAATTGCTTAAATCTGAGCCGCCGCCTCTGGTGCTGGCGGGTCTCGAACACATCCTCTCGATCTACCGCGAGGGCAATTTGTTCTTGGCCTCGCTGCCACACGAACGCTCTTGCACCGCGGAACCGTGTATGCTGCCAAGCGACAGGAGAAGCCAGATGGCGGCCCCGCGGCAGCGGTTTTTCGATGGTAGCGATAGTGGCCGAGTGCGGCGCCCGCGAGTTACTGTGTGAGCGGCGCGGGTGTCGTCGTGGATTCTGCATTTGAAAGAAGGTGGCTTTTTGGAACCGATGATTGACGAGAAGAACGTTCCCTGGGCACGCTCGACCCAGGAAGTCTTGGAATCGCTGCATGTCTCGCCGGAGGTCGGTTTGTCCCTATCAGAGGTCAAACGAAGACAGGAGCAGTATGGGGCAAATCAGCTTCAGGAGACCGAGAAGAAAGGGGCGGCGCAGATTCTTGTCAACCAGTTCAAGAGCCTGATTATCGCGCTCCTTGTTGTGGCGGCTGGACTTTCTTTTGCCCTCAAGGACTGGATCGAGGCTGTGGCGATCCTCGTGGTCATTGCCATCAATGCGGCCATCGGTTTTTTCACCGAGTTGAAAGCCACTCGCTCCGTGGAAGCGTTGCGCCAATTGGCTACCGTCGCGTCAAGAGTTCGGCGCGATGGGGTGGTTCACGAAGTCCCCGCGCAGGAACTCGTTCCCGGAGACATTGTCATATTCGAGGGCGGCGATATTGTCACGGCTGACCTTCGTCTGATCGAGGCGTCCAAGCTCCAGGCGGACGAGTCCACGCTCACCGGTGAGTCGTTGCCTGTGAGCAAAAGGACGCAACCCCTCGGCGAGGACGTTGCTCTCGCGGAACGGGCGAACTCGCTTTTCAAAGGGACGGCCGTGACTCGGGGTTCGGGAGAGGGAGTCGTCGTCGCAATTGGCATGGGCACGGAGTTAGGGCGGATTTCTTCCCTTGTGGAGGCAGCCAAAGAAGAGATCACGCCTCTCGAGGAGAGGCTCAACCAGTTGGGGCGCAAGCTCGTCTGGGTAACTCTTGGCATAGCGGCATTGATTGCCACGATGGGGATTCTCGCCGGGAAAAAGACCTACTTGATGATCGAGACTTCCGTCGCCCTTGCTGTAGCGGCTATCCCTGAAGGGCTGCCGATTGTGGCAACCCTCGTTCTGGCGAGGGGGGTGTGGCGCATGGCGCGCCGGAACGCGCTGATCAACCGCCTATCAGCCGTGGAAACGCTCGGAGCCACAAGCGTCATCTGCATGGATAAAACGGGAACCCTCACCGAAAATCGCCTCACGGTCGCCCAAATCGCGCTGGACTCCGGCCTGGTAGAGGTCCGCCCCAGCTCGAGCGACGATGCGGAGGCATTTTCAAAAGACCACCGGCCGATTGATCCCGCGAACGAGGGCCTTCTGAGGCAAGCCCTGACAATCGCGGCGCTCTGCAACAATGCGTCGCTACGAACCGGCGCCGCTGGTTCTTCCGGCCATTCCGTTGGAGACCCGTTGGAGGTCGCCCTGCTCGTCGCGTCTGCCAGGGGAGGATTCCATCGCAAGCAGCTCCTCGAAACCATGCCGGAAGTGCGAGAGGAAGCGTTCGATTCGGATACGAAGATGATGGCCACGTTTCATCGGAAAAACGACGGATATTTCGTCGCCGTGAAAGGGGCCCCCGAGCGTGTCCTCGATGCCTCTTCGTGTGTGTTGACTCACAAAGGGGAACGTGCGCTGGATGATGAAGGGCGCCGCCAATGGCTCGAACGGAACAGGCAAATGGCGGCGGATGGACTCCGCGTTCTGGCTCTGGCGACCAAGACAGCGGACTCTTTCGAGGGGAATCCTTACGAGAAGTTGTCGTTTGTCGGGTTGATGGGGATGCTGGACCCACCGCGCAGAGATGTCGCCGAAGCGATCCGACAGTGCAAGAATGCTGGCGTTCGACTCATCATGATTACAGGCGATCAACCGATCACCGCGAGCAACATCGCGTCCGCAGTGGGTCTAACCGATAGGGCTGACGAGGAGGTCATCCACGGCAGAGAAATCAAGCCGCTGGCTGACATGACCTTACAAGAGCACCGTCGCCTGCTTCGAGCGTCCATCTTCGCACGCGTCACCCCAGAGCAGAAACTTGACCTCATTGACCTTCACCAGAACAGCGGTTCCGTGGTGGCCATGACGGGCGACGGCGTGAACGACGCGCCAGCTCTCAAAAAAGCCGACATCGGCATTGCTATGGGGCAACGCGGCACCCAGGTAGCACGCGAAGCGGCGGACATGGTCCTGAAGGACGACGCGTTTGCCACCATAGTCGCCGCCCTGCACCAGGGTCGCGTGATCTTCGACAACATCCGGAGATTCGTTTTCTACCTTATCTCGTGCAATGTCAGTGAAGTGCTTTCCGTATCCCTTGCCGCGATCGGCAGCGCCCCGCTCCCAATCCTCCCACTTCAAATACTTTTTATCAACCTCGTTACGGATGTCTTTCCGGCCCTTGCCTTAGGCGCCGGAGAAGGAAGTCCTGCCGTCATGGACCATCCCCCCCGACCTTCTAAGGAAGCCATCCTGACCCGCGCCCATTGGCTCGCTATCGGCGGCTACGGTGCGGCCATAACCGCGTCGGTGCTGGGGTCGTTAGCCCTTGCGCTCACATGTCTCAAAGTGGGGCGGCAACAAGCGGTGACGATTTCGTTCCTGACGCTGGCTTTCGCCCAGCTCTGGCACGTCTTCAACATGCGAGACGCTGATTCTTCGCTCTTCCGAAACGAGGTTGTCCGCAACCGGCTGGTTTGGGGCGCCCTGGCCGCGTGCACGGGGCTGCTCCTTGCGGCGGTCTATACGCCCACCCTGGCTACGGTTCTCAAGCTCAAAAACCCGGGATGGGCCGGCTGGACTGTGGTGGTCGGGATGAGCCTCCTGCCGTGCGCGCTTGGGCAGCTTGTGAAATCCATCCGTCGCCCACGACTGGCCCGATGAAGAAGCCCCGGATCAGCGACCACTACCCCCATCATAGCGGCGAGACGCTTGATGCGAGCGCATGAGGAAGGTATTGACAGGATTTACAGGATTCCCAGGATGAGAATTCTGTATATGTTGTCATCCCGCCCAAACGCCGCAAAAACGGCAGTTGCCGATCCATTTCGTCGTCGGGGTAAGAAAGGGGTGTGCGCTCTCTTTCGCCTGACGGGGCACGTTTCTTATGTCCAGAGCACCAGGTTCATCTCATACGGATTCGGAAGGTCAGGATGGTTGGGAAGAACAACGACGGAAAAGCCGTATTGCCCGGAGAGTTCGCACCGGACCTCTCCGCCGAACAATTGTCTTCCCTTCTCGAAGGCGCCCTGGGCTGATAGAGGAATGGTCTGGGTATTAAAAAGGTCGGTCCGGGAACCCAGTTTGCCGACATACGCGCTGACGGAAACGTCATCGGGATTGAGGTCTCCGAGGCGCACAAGGGCGCTGACCTGGAAAGCGGAACCCGCCTTGAGGGTATCCAGCTTGCTCGTCTCGACCTTTTCAATGGCGAGTTTGGACCACGCGCCGTGGACTCGCTCTTTCCAATGAGCCAGGGCGCGAGCGCGTTCGTACTTGTTCTCCCGCAAGGCAGCCGCCCTTCGCGCCGCGGGCTCGTAGAAGCTCTCAACGTATTGCCTGACCATTCGGTTGCTGTTGAAAACAGGGCAGATTCTCCGGATGGCATTTTTCATCATGGCGATCCATCGCCGCGGCAGTCCGTCGTTCCCCCGGTCGTAGAACAAGGGGATCACCTCCCGTTCCAAAAGGTCGTACAGGGCCTGAGCTTCCACGGTGTCCTGATAGTTGGAGTCATCATATTCCTCGCCGCGGCCGATCGCCCAGCCGGCCCCCACTTCGTAGCCTTCCGCCCACCATCCCTCTAAGATGCTCAGGTGCAGCACTCCATTCGCGGCAGCCTTCATTCCGCTGGTCCCGCTGGCCTCCAGGGGGCGCCTGGGGGTATTCAGCCACACATCCGCTCCTTGCACGAGATAACGAGCAACGTTCATATCGTAGTTCTCGAGGAAAACGACGCGCTGCCGAAAATCCTCCTCGCGGATGCGATGAATCAATTCCTTCAACTGCTCTTTCGCGCGATCGTCGGCCGGATGCGCTTTGCCGGCGAAAAGAATCTGGACCGGCCTGTCCGGGTTATTCAGGATGCGCTGGAGCCGGTCGAAGTCTTGGAACAGGAGGAGCGCGCGCTTATATTCGGCAAAACGCCGGGCGAAAGCGATGGTGAGGACATTGCGGTCGAGAACCGACTCCGCGGCCGCCTCGACGTCGTTGAGGGGTCCACGGTGCCGCCGGAGCTGCTCTTTTAACCGGCGCCGAGCGAAAGCCACAAGCCGCATTCTCCGCCGGTCATGAACGCTCCACAGTTCCTCATCCGGAATGCCGTCAACGCGTTTCCAGCTCTCCCGATCGGAAGGTGCGGAAGACCAGCGAGGTCCGAGGTATCGCTCGAACAGCCCTGCCATCTCTCCCGACACCCACGACAGGATGTGCACGCCATTCGTCACGGCCCCGATGGGCACCTTGTCCTGCGGGACCTCCGGCCACACATGGTTCCAGATGCGACGAGAGACCTCACCGTGTAACCGGCTCACCCCAAAGGAGTACGCCGCCATACGCATTGCCAACACGGTGCTGCAAAGACAGTTGTGGTCTTTGCAGAAGGCTCCGTCCTCGCTGCCGAGAGCCATCAGGGCGCTCAGAGGTATGCCCAGTTCCTGGATGTATCTCCCTAAGTATTTCTCTATAAGGTCGGTGCCGAAACGGTCGGTGCCGGCGGGGACGGGAGTATGGGTCGTGAAGACATTCCCGGCGCAGACCGCGGCACGGGCTTCCTCGAAGCCAAGCCCGTGCTCCTTCATTACCAGGCGAATCCGCTCCAGGGAAAGGAAGGCGGAATGCCCCTCGTTCATGTGATAGACAAGAGGATGGATTCCTAACGCCACGAGGGCCCGGATGCCACCGATGCCCAGAAGAACCTCTTGCTGGATGCGCATGTCGCCTCCTGGCGCATAAAGCCTCGCGGAAACCCGCCTCGCAGCTTCGGAGTTGTCCGGCAGGTTCGTATCGAGGAGATAGAGGGGAACCCGTCCGACCTGGGCGCACCACACCTGGGCGCGGGCCGGAGGTTCCGGGTGGGGAATGTCAACGACAAGGGGTCGCCCGTCTTTCTGGACCGGCTGTATGGGAGCATTGTAGAAATCCATCTCGGCATATTCTTCCTGCTGCCATCCGTCGGGGTTGAGGTATTGATTGAAGTAGCCCTCCCGGTAAAGAATCCCCACGCCGACCGCCGGGATGCCTGAGTCGCTCGAGGACTTCAGGTAGTCGCCCGAGAGCACTCCCAAACCCCCGCCATAGACCGGCAAACACTCCGCGACCGCGAACTCAGCGCAGAAAAAGGCCACCCACGGCGGAGGCCCGATATTCACGAGTCTCTCCGCCCGCCTCTCTGACGCCATATATTCCTCGAGGGTTTCCCTCACGCGGCCGAGGTGGTTCAGGAAACCTTCGTCCTCGGCGTAGTTATTGAGTTGCTCCTGGGACGCCAGGCCGAGCATTCGCACCGGATTATGTCCGGACTCGTCCCAGAGCTCGGGGTCAATACGACGGAACAGGTCTATCGCGTCCCGGTTCCAGCACCACCACAGGTTGTAAGCAAGCTCCCGCAACGGTTCCAGTTTTTCGGGAAGATGTGCTGCAACGTAAAAAGTGTGCGAGGGCCTCATGCTCATCGCTCCTTCTTCAAGCTATTCTCGAACACGCTACGCTCTTATTTCGCACGTTGTGGCGCGAAACAACTGTCTTGGGGGACAGACCAGATGCGGGAAGAGGCTCCCCTTCGATCATAAGTGCCGTCCGGCGCGCGTGTCCCCTGGCCGCGAAGGCTCCCTCGCGTCAAAGCGCGAGCAGGCTAAGATTCCTCGGCTGTGGGCAGCGCGCGCATGCGGGCAGGCACTGCTCCCGACCTTCAGTGCTCCCAAAATAGGATAAGCAAAAGGCAGGCCAGGTTACACGAAGCGGTCACGTCGTGCCCATGCCCGACGGACGATATGGACCAGCCCCCCAGCGCCAAACTGGTCAGAGTAACGCTCAAGGCGTCAGGGTGATAGGGTACTCCAACAGCCGCCAAGATTCAAGTCCTATTACGCGTGTTCGCGTAACCCCTCGGTCATTGGTCGGGGTCGGGGGTCGGGGGTTGGGGTCTGCGTTCATCTGCGGTTCCATCTTGGCAGGCGTCTCCGGGCTGGGTCGCAGCCGGCATTATTCGATGGCTTGTTGGTCGGCGCCGGATTGCACAAGGCGGCTGACGCGAAGGAGTTCCGCCACGCTCCACGCCTGCGCAATGGCGCCGCGGGGTTGGTGGGGAGGGTCCCCGTCGAAAATCTCGCTGATGGACCCGAGGCCTGCACTCAGAAGATGCCCGCTCCAGCAGGACATAGCTTCCGCAACGGTCGTACGGGCCGCGTCAGAAAACTCGTTCGCTTTCAGATATGCCTCATAAAAGGGACCGAGAAGCCAGGGCCAGACTGTTCCCTGGTGGTATGCTGAGTCTCTTTCTTCCGGCCCGCCAGAGTACCTGGCCCTATATTCGGTCTCCGAAGGTGCAAGAGTGCGCAAACCATACGGCGTATGGAGATGTTTCTGAACGCAGGACAAGACCCCCTGCCAACGCGGTCGCTCCAGCACCGGATGAGGCAGACTGATCGCCAAAATCTGGTTAGGTCTTAGCCGCCTATCGGCGAACCGGTCCCTGACACAATCGTAAAGACAGCCGTCCTGTTCATTCCAGAACAGGTTGCCGAACGCTTTCTGTGCTTTCTGAGCGAGTTCGAGATAATGTTGCCGTTCTGCTGAGAATCCCAGCCGCCCGGCTAATGAGGCGGCGACCTGAAGGGCGTTGTACCACAATGCGTTCACTTCAACGGCCTTGCCATGGCGGGGCGTGACCGGTTGTCCTCGAACCGCGGCATCCATCCAGGTGAGCTGTGTCCTATCGTCGCCCCCCGTGACGAGTCCATCCGCGTCAACCCCGATGCCAAACAGCGTTCCCGCGACGTAAGCTTCGATGATCTGCTGGATGGTCGGGTAAAGGCGTTCGCGAACACTCTCGTCATCCCCCGTGTAAGCATAGTAGCGGCTGACGGCATGAGGAAACCACAGGCTTGCATCTATGCTGTTGAAGGCATCGTGCTGTGGGTCGGAAGCTATGAAATTGGGCACAAGCCCATTCTTCGCCCGGTTGGCTAAGGTGAGGAGGACCGCACGGGCATCCTCGAAGCGCCCCGTTACGAGTGTAAGGCCCTCGAGGGCGACCAGCGCATCGCGCCCCCAGCAGTCAAACCAAGGATAACCGGCAATGATGGCCCCCTCCCCGTCCGCATTACCGTCCTGTCGCACCTCACTCTGTCGCGGGCAGGCTGTCGGCCCGCTGGAACGGACGATGAACGCGTCGGTTGCGAGGGTGAGCGTACGCTCCAGCTCCGTCCTTGGCCCCCCGCTGACCCCTGACCCCAGATTCCCGAGCCGCTCCCTCTCCCTGGCCTCTTCCGCCACAAAATCCGTTTGCGGCAGACTCTCACACGCAGCAGTCAGGACAAACTCCATCCCCTTTCTCATAGGGACCACGAAGTCGCCGGGAGAAAAGAGCTCTTCCTCCCCGTCGAAGCCGCGCTCGATCTCGCGGCGGTACGTCACGCGGTGATACCGCAGGGGCTTCTCCTCAAACTCGCCCGCAGAGCGAGAAAGGTGCACTGCGAGCCTCCGCTCGCCCCCGCGGACAACGATTTCCTGCGGCGTGCTCCCACCTTCGATTTCGAAGGCATCCGCAGAACGATTTACCTCGTGAAAGCCCCTGCACGCAATGAACGGAACAATCCGCAGAACGGCGTTCGGGACAAAACCCTCAAGCCGATAGCACAACGCGAACGCTCGACGGCCCCGCAGGGGCACGATCCTCTTGCGGATGACAACTCCCCCGACAGCGTAGAGCCACTCCGGCAGGGGCGTCAGCCGGAAACTCGTCAGGTATTGGTATCCGTCGGGATGGAAGCAGCCCGGGTATTCGTTCGTCGAAAGCGGATAGCCCCTCCCGTCAATCCACAACTCCTCTTCCAGTTTGGACAGGAGTACCGTTCTGTCGCCGGGCGGGCGCAGCGCCGCAACAAGGAGTCCGTGATACCGGCGCGTATTGCACCCGAGGATTGTGGAAGAGGCATAGGAGCCCGTGCCGTCGGTGAGAAGCCACTCGAGGGAAAGGGCGTGCTCGGGTTTCGCGAGGGTTTCTCGCCCTATCTCAAGGCAAGCAAGATTCAGCTTCGACATTGTGTTCCGTTGTCCGACGAGTCCGACGCGTCCGACGACTCCGACAGGTCTGACGAGTCCGACACGTCCGACGCGTCAGACCTTCCGGGTGCGGGATCGTGGTCGGCCCTTCACGATTGACTGCCGCCCGCCCGCTGGCGAGCCGCAGCCCGCTGGAACGAGCGGCGAACAGCGGGGAGGAAGAAATCCTCCGCGATTACGTCCCAGCTCATGCGAGAAGCCAACTCGTGTCCATCACGGACGTATTCTTCTCTTTTCTCCCGAAGTCCGTTCAAGACGGCTAGCACTCTGTCGGCGAGGCGACGGGAGACTGCCTCCAGAACGCGGTCTGCCTCGCTCTGGGAAACACCCAAGAGGGAACGTGCGCTCGCCCCCTTGTCGGACAAGTCCGACAGGTCGGACCTGTCTGACGTGTCCGACTGGTTCGACCCCAAGCCGGAGACATAGTCGGCTATCAATATGTTACCCGGCATATTGCCGCCGCTTTGCTGAATGGCGAAGGGAACGCACCCGCAGACGTTTGTCGGCACGCACACGGCGCCGAAGGTCAAGGGCTCCAGTTGGCTGATTCCGAACGGCTCGTAAATGGACTGCCCAAACTCCACATCGCTCCCTCTTCTCAAGTCGAGGAAAGTCATCTCCTTCGGCATCTTTTTGCCGCACCGCGACGGCTGCCAGCCGAACTGATTGATGAACACGATTTTTACCGTCCGGGACTGCCGGTTGAATTCCTGCAAAAAGCGGTCCAGGCCGATCTCGGCTCCGGTCAGGTCCGGATACCCCACCTGGTGATTCCAGGGCCAGCCGTACTGCGATTCCATGCGCAGAACGTCCTGCTCCTTTCTCTGAGCCCCTTCCGTGCCGAGCAGGAATAAAACCGCCGTTTCTCCCCTCCCTGCAAGGCTGCGGTCGAGATGCCGAAGAACGTGGACATCGCGCCAAAAGGCCTTGCTCATCACCAGCCTGGCAACGTGGGAGAACACAAAAGTGGGCCGCCATCCTAACAACGCTTCCGCGTAGTCGCGCAGGAGTCGCCTTGAGTTCTCTTGTTCCTCTCGCGTGCTGGGCACAGACGGAATGCCGTTGGGAACTAAGTCAATCTCCTTACTCTTGAAAGGCTCCGACAGGAACTGCAATTCCTGCCGGATAAACTCCCCTACTGCGAACAGCGAATCGCAGTGATGAGCGACACTGACGAGGCCATGCTTGAAAAAGTCATCGTGCCTGCCGAATAAGTCCGATAAGAAAAGCCCTTCCTTCCGGGCCCTCGGCATGACGTTGTAGAACATCGTGTCGTGAGCGGGATGCTCCTCGACAATCCGGCGAACGGTCGCCACCTCGTGGGCATGGAACACTGAGGAAACTCTCGGGTTGTCGGCAAGAAGCGCCCGCAGAGCCGTAGGGACACCCATGTATTCATGGGCGAGAACAACCATTCGGCTCTCTCCGCTAAGGTCAACGAGGCGCTCCAGCGCCTCGAACGCCGGCAGGGCGAGGCGGACGTATTGCTCGTAATCCCAGATGTATTCGTAGCGGTCAGAGCGTACTCCGTACTTCCTGTGCAACTGCCCCTTGAACTCATCCACCGGCCCCCGGCGCATGTTCGCGATGTCCACTAAGAGCAGCTCCACCTCGGCAGCCTGTCCATTCCATTCATTGCGCAGGAGTCGTTTTCCGTAAACGATCCCTGCGCCGAACTTCTCGGCGACCGGTCTTAACCGGGCTACCCAGTTGCCTTCATCTATCCCATCCAGCGATGAATACAGAACCTTGACCCCTGCTCCCAGCCCTCTTCCCGCCCCCCCGAAGTTGTCAAAAAGGGGTCCGACGAGGAAGCTGCGGCGAATCTCTCTCTGGTAGGGGGTTGCCGTGAGCAGTCCTTCTAAGACCGCTCCGATGCCGCCAACCTTGCGGACAGCCTCATGCGTTACGTGAACAGCCGAGATCGTTCCTGCCACTGCGTCTTCAGCCGCTGAAATGGGCCAGCTTGATGTTCGGGAAAAGGTTGTCTGCGTTTTCGAGGTGGTTGAGCCAATCGCGCTCGATACGGCCCGAGCCAATCTGACGATGCAGTCCGAGGAAGTTCAGCATGTGTTTGCGAAACCGCATGTGGCCGTAATCGGCTGTGTTCGAATCACACATCATAAACGGCCAGTCGCTCGACTGGGCCAGAAGGAGCTCCCGCGCGGCCTGTTGCGCCGCGCGATAGGCGAGCCTGCGTCGTTTCGATGCCTCGGCTGCCAGGGTTTTCATCTGCCGCGCAGCCCAATGCAAATGGCGATAGATGTAATCGTTGGCGCCGTTGACCCAGACCTTATTAAAACCCTCCCGCCCCCAGGTTGACGGACAAAGCTCGACGACCTGATTGACGGGATACCGATCCAGATACTCAGACGGGGTGGTCAGCGCAACGATGCTCTGGTCAAAAGCGATCTTTCGGATCAGGTATTCCAGCCACTCCGGACCCTCGAACCACCAATGACCGAAAAGCTCCGCGTCAAAGGGAGCCACGATGATCGGTCTTCGTTCAAGTTGCAGACTGAGGTCGCCAATCCGCTGCTTGCAGACCTCCAAGAAATGCCCGGAGTGCAGACCCGCTTTGCTCAGCGCCTGTTCCCGGACGTAGATCTGCTTCTCGTTGCCAGGCCCCGTAATCCTGTAATACTTGAATCCCGTGTCCTTGCGCGAACCGTCCGCGGGCAGGTAGGGGGCCAGATAGCCATAGTCCAGATCATACCCGATGTCACGGTAGAACTCCCGGTAATTGTGATCGCCGGGGTAGCCGATCACCGACGACCAGACCTGTTCCGAGGCAGCGGGGTCGCGAGCAAATGCGGCCACCCCGGACCGCATGTAAACCGGGGCATGAAAACCGCATTTGGGTCGGGGGCGGGCTTTGAGGATTCCTCCGGAGTCAACAATGAAATATCGGATTCCCTCGGCCTCGAGCGCTGCGTCCAGTCCGGGGTAGTACCCGCACTCCGGCAGCCAGAAGCCTCTCGGCCGGTCTCCAAACACCTCCGCGTAAGAATCAAGAGCCACCATCACCTGCGACCGAACGGCGTTCTCGTCCGCTTTGAGGGCGGGAAGGAATCCGTGCGTAGCCGCCGTGGTAATCACTTCCACGTTTCCGGTCTGCGCCAGGCTGCGGATGCACTGCACCAGGTTCGACCCGCACCGCTCCGTAAAGAAGTCTTGTGCCTCCGCAATTCGTTGACGGTACATTTCCGCCAGGGCCCTGATGTCTGGCCACTTCTGGGTGCGATCCACTTCTTTCTCCGCGAGCTCCAGGAGCGACCGGAGATGTCCGCGGGAGCGCTCCTGGACGAGCGGGTCGCGCAACATGCCGATCAAAGTCGGGCTGACGGACAGAGTGAGCCTGAACTGAACGCGCTCTTCTACAAGATGATGCCAGCTCAGA
>JAUYEE010000114.1 GCA_030691545.1 bacterium
AAGTCTCCCCCCCCCAGACAATTGCAGAATGAGAAGTGCGGTTGCGGAAAGGAGAATGGACAGACCAATCCCCGTGCTGTTGAAGTTGCTGTTTTTCATGGCGCCCCTCCTTCCGAATTGAGGGTTAATCATTGCCCCTTTTCCTATGCTTGAAACCTACCACCGGTTCCCCGTGCAGTCAAGGCCCTTTCTCGAAAAAATCAAGGGCGCCTTGCGCAAGGGTTGCGACATGACGTGATCTGGTCGCCGGTCTTCTCTCTTCCTCTTATGCCCGTGGTGAGTTGGCAGAGAGAGTCAAACCGTGCCGCACCGTCTCCGAGAGCGCGAAAAAAACAGGGCATAGCAGGGAAAGGGGAAAGGTTCTTGTCATGGGGGTTATGTTGTGGGGAGAATTCCTGCTACTCCCTGTCATCCTTTTATTATGCAGACGGGGCGGTGGGGCTTCACTTTTTTTAAGCGACGGGGGATGCCGGTGAGAACAGGGTTCATCGGGGAGGAGGGGACTCAGAACAAATTCGGGCGACGGTCAGGGGCCTCTGCACGGGCTCGGCGTCCAATGCCGATAGAAGGTTGCTCAGGCCCGCCTCAAACCGTTCTCTCCCGCCAAGGACCCCTTTCCCCGATGTCCTCGCATCATTCTCCCGGCGCCGGGGGAGCGCCTTTGGCTTATTCTTCCGGGAGGTCTCAGCGTCCATAAGAATGATGTCGTAGTCCCTCTCCGTGATTCTCTCGAGAGATTGCGCCGGGGTGAGAGCAAGGTCAACCTTCTGACCGATTCGAGGGAGAATCTGGGAGACGAGCGTCGCGACCGGCTTGTCATCCTGAACAACCAGAATCTTGTTGTCGCAGGGGGCAGTATCCTGCGACTCGTTCAGGAGCCATTCGGTCTTTTCCGGAGAGTCGTTTTCCAGGACGAGAGGCAACCTCACGCGAAACGCGGCCCCCGGGCCTTCTTTTTCGACAATCTCGATATCGCCATGGCAGGCGCGGAGAACCAACCGGGAGATGTGGAGGCCCAAGCCCGCCCTGGCGGGTTTCCTGGTGAAAAACGGCTGGAACACGCTCTCGCGGAGTTCCGCGGGGATGCCCGGGCCCGTATCGGACACAGTAACGAGGGCCTCCTGTCCCGAACAGAGACTGGTGACGGAGATGCTTCCGCCGGGCGCCCCCTCAAGAGCCTCCCGGGCATTCCTGACGAGGCTTGCGAGGACATACCGGATGTGGCGGGCGTCCGCCCGGACCGGCAACGTGTCCGGACAAAGTTCCAGATGTATCTTTATGCCTCTGCTGGTCAGACCATCCTCAAACAGGGACACGGCTTCCCGGCTCGCGGCATTCAGGTCAATGATCTCCTTTTCCAGGCGGTGTGGCTGGACGAAGGAGGACAGTTTTTGCACCATGGTCTGGCAGCGAACCGCTTGCTGGCAGATGGTTTGCAGGTAGGCGTCGAGCCTCTCGCGGGAAGTCGAGGTCACGGCGAGCTGCGCATAGCCGAGCACGGACGCCAGAGGGTTGTTGATCGCGTGGACAATGGTGGAGAGGGCTTCGCTCAGGGCGATTGCCTCCCCAACCTCGGTGACGTCCTCAGCCCAGAGCCTTCGCACCTCTCGAAGGCGCTGTGCGAAAGCCATTCTCCATACCGCTGAATCGCGGAGGTTTTCGAGCTCTTCGGCATCATCTGGATTCAAACGAATCACAACAGGCTTGTGGTTGAGGGAGGGAACGTGCGTCAAGGTCTCGGCCCAAGCGGCCCCTGCGGTACAACCACACAGGACAACCACATCGAACCTATCGCAGCGTGCCCTGTCCGGGAGGAGACCCTGTCCGCACTTAACACGGACCTCGTAGCCCTCTTCCGTCAGGTGCCGGGCGATGCCGACAAAGTCCTGCGGTCTCTCGGCTATTACCAATGCGGTTGCCTTTTTTTCTGTCGTCATGCTTTCCTTCCGGGCGCTGGTGAAAATGCGGTTAAAGGGTCGTCATTCCGGCTGCTCGCGTTTCCTTCGGATGGCGTTGGCGACAATTCGCCTGAGCCGGTCCAAGTTGGCTTTGTCCTCTTCGGTCACGTCCGCTCGTTCCGTCCATTCCCTCAGGAACTGGAGGTCGCCTAAAAGGAGGGTTCTGACAGCCATCTCCCACAAGCATGGTTGTTCCCTCTGGCAGGGACGAATGGAATCAAGGAATGCCCCTTCCTCCTCCGTCAGCGTCTCGCCACCCGAGTCGAGGTTGTCGGGCAATCGCCCAGTCCTCTGGGCAAGGGCGTCATTGATAAGACTCCTCAAGTGAGCAAGGTCAAAGGGCTTTGTGATGTAATCGAAAGCCCCCAGGCGCATGGCGGCCATGGCGGACTCCATGGTCCCGAAGCCGGTCATCATGATGACCGCGATGGTGTCATCGAAGGTCTTGATCCGACGAAGAACTTCCACGCCGTTCATATCCGGCAACTTCAGGTCAAGGAGAACCACGTCCGGTCGTAGTTGCTCCACTTTTTTAAGTCCCTCTTCCGGACGGTGTGCGGTGTAAACGGTGTAGCCAGCGGGTGTCAGTAAGTCGTCAAGGAAACTGCATATTTCGACCTCATCGTCAATGACCAGGATCGTCGGGTCTCCACGCATTGTGCCCCCTTCCGGAGTCCGCGGGGCCCCCCTCTCTTCTCTGTAGTATCACTTCCAGGATGCCGTCCCTGAGGCGTTCCTCCCTCATTGCCGCATCCACAGCTTCGGGCAACGGTATCTCGTGGGCAAGGCTCATACCATCGTGACTGGCGGTGATGAGATAACAGTCCGGCCGAATTTCCAAGCTAATATCCCCCCTGCGGAACTCTCCGAGGTCAAGGACCATCCTCACTTCCTGAGACCTGGAGAAAGCTTCCGCCAACGAGCAATTGAGCCTTGCGAAGACAGGCTTGGTGGCATAGACCCATTGACGCAGCCGTCTTTGGGCTCCGTTTCTTCCTGCCCTGGGGAAACTTAATCGCCCTTTTCCACCATTGCTTTTCTGGGACCCCGAACGGGTAAGAACGTAGGCCGAAGACTTAGTCATTGATACCCTCCCCTCTTTCTGGTTCATCCTTCATTTAGATGTGGCTGTTTCCCGTTTTGTTGCATATTGTGTGATGCCATTCGCCGGTACTGAGCGCCTGGTTCCAGAATTGTGCCCCTCCCACCCGGCGCTACTGTGACGCTGCCTCCGTTCGAGTGTCACTCGCGCCTTTTCTTTCTCCGTGCCCCCGAAAGGCGAGGGCGTGATCTTGTATCCGACGCCATGGCGCCGCACGTGCCGTTGTCCGAATCGGCCTCCCCAAGACGAGCTTTGCGCCTCGTCGTTCCGTGCAGCGATTGCAGTCGCCGCGAAAAAACGCCCAGATTCTCTCACCGGCCGCGGTGCAAACCGTCACTCTCGGCCTGAGACCGTTTTCTCTCCGTCCGCGGCCAATGGTGAAAGAATCCAGGCCTTTCAACACAAAGGCGCCTATGCGCCCCGCCGGGCTAATCGGGCTACACGTCGCCGGGGGGGTAAGGGGGGATGACATTCACGACGTAAGCCCTCGAGGCGGCATAGGTGAGATGGACAAAAGCAGAGGGCGTGCCACAGAGAAGCCCGGAATGCCCCTCGTTTCCGCTACGACATAGGGGGCAACCGGTTGCGGAGAGAAAAACCGTTTCACCTTCCCCGGCCGGTTACGCGTGGACAAGCAGTGGCGTCGAATCTTCTGGGCGCAAGCGCTCTGGTTACTCGACAGGGAGCAACTTCCCGGAAGGATTTGACCCGCGTTCAGCAATGCCCGCAAGAGGAATCGCGATAGGGGGACCTGGCGAGCGAGTGTTGAATCGGCACTACATCCGTGCCTTCCGAGAGCACCGCGTGTTTGCCGCCAGGCAGAAGGGAACGCCATGTCTTCGGCAAAAGAAACCCGCTTCAAGGCTCTCCCCGGAGCGCGCTGGATTCGGCGACGGTAAGCGGCGAGACACCGCTTCCACTTTCCGCTTCAGGGAGCCCTTTACCGTCTGTCGTTTCGCAAGAGGATGAACCGGACGAGCTGCATGACCGCCATCAGAGCCGCCGCCAGGTAGGTCAAGGCCGCCGCGTTGAGAACGCGCTTGGTGTCGGTCTTCTCGTTCTCGAGGATGATCGCCTCGTTCCGGAGCGTCTGAATGGCGCGGGAACTGGCGTTGTATTCCACGGGCAAGGTCACAACATAGAAGAACGCCGCCGCGGCAAAGCCGATGATGGCGATGTCCATCAAGAGCGGCGACCGGGCAAATAGCCCGATGAGGAACAGAATCGGCGCCGCGCTCGTGCCGAGACCAGCCGCCGGCACAATAGCCGAGCGGATTCTGAGAGGCACGTATCCCCTCGCGTGCTGCAAGGCGTGCCCGGCTTCGTGCGCAGCCACTCCCACAGCCGCCAACGAGCGACCCCGATACACTTCAGTCGAGAGGCGAAGCACTTTGTCTCGCGGGTCGTAGTGGTCTGTTAACTGCCCTTCAATCTGCTCGACGCGGACATCGTGCAGACCGTGGTTTCTCAGGATGGCGGCTGCCGCCTCGGCTCCGCTGTATCCCTTCACGGACCCGACCTGTGAGTAATGGCGGAAGGCGCTCCTCACCTTCGCCTGCGCCCAGAAAGCCAGGATCAGCGGGGGAATCAGCAGCAGCATGTAAGGGTCGTAGAACAGTGGGTAGAAGGAAAGTATCGTCTGCATTCCCATCATCCTCTCAGGACATTACGCGTATGTCACAGGCGTCTCTTCTTCCTTGTCAACCTCTATAACGCCGCAGCGATAGCAGGGTTCCCAGCTTCGCGTCTTTGCGCCTTGGTACTGTGTCTGATAAATTCGGTCACGTATTCACGGGTGAATCCAGATGGTCGAGAAGCCCGGCTAAAGCCGGCTCCGGCCAACAAGGTTCGCTTCTCCCATACCACCGCCTGAAGACGGTGGCTAAAGAAGGATGCCGGCTGAAGCCCGGCAGGCCAGGGCGTCGTTCAGGCTGAGTCGTGGCGGTCCGGACCGTCGTGTACCATACGTGACTGGGTTTGTGAAATTCTCTACTTAGCACAAGCATCTGCAGTCTGAGGGCGAGGCGCCCTCAGAACTGCCCCGCCTGGGCGGGGCGGCGTTACGCACGCCAGGACGCTCGCCACGTTACTTGGACTTCTCCAGCTTGATCGCGTCAATCCCGAAGAAGTAGCCGGTTGACTTGTCGTTTTTGCCTATTGCCTCGACGCGAAGAACATCTCCCTTGCCCTTGAGGACGACGCCGTCCGCCACAATCGGTTTGCCGTGTCGAACATCCGGCGTGTGGGAATCGTAGGGCCCGCCAATCTTGTTTCCGTTCAGGGAAATCTGCACGATAGCGTAGTCCCACGAAGTCACGGGGAGGATGGTGAGCTTGTAGGTCCCTGCTGGAACCTCCGGCAATCCCAGTTCCGCCCAGGACCCGACCTTCTGCGCGCGAAGCCACATCTGGTTTTCATTGCTGAACTCGCCGAAAGCGGAGATGTCCTGGGCGCCGGCTTCCATGTCGTCGGACGTTCCGAGGACTTTCAAGGCTTCGCCCTCAATCGCGCCTTCGAGCTTGAAAGGCTTCTGAGGCTCATGGATCGGGCGGTCGCCCACTTTGACTGGCGCGAAGGAATCTTTCTGGTCGAGAGCCGCGTACCAATACGTCACGCAACTGTAGTCCTTGTCGTTGCCGTAGTTCTCGATGGCGCCGACGAAGGACTTCTGGAACGGGATGTTGTCGGCGATGTGCCAGCGGTTGACGGAGCTGTAGTTGCCGTTGCCAGGACCTTCGCAAATGGTCTGGTCGTGAAACGCGTGCTGGAAGAGAGCCGTGTTGCACCAGGCGTAGCCGAAATAATCCTCACTTCCCGTGCCGAACGTGCTGGGAAACTTCTCGCCATCCACCCAGAACTTCTCGTCACCTTCACCCCACCAGCCGCGGACAGGATTCCAGATGGTCAGGACTACTCCGCAGAATCGCCCGCGTCCTTCGGATTTCAGGAAGGGCCAATCGAACGTCTCGTTGGGGTAATCGCGATGCCATTTCGCGTGGAAGTAGGCGATTTGGTCGGGGGGAATGGAGCATTTCTCGAATACACCCCTGACCTGGATTTGGATGGTTCGCTCGCCCTGATTCTCGAATTCGGCTCGACCCGACCACTTATAGGGCATGTACCAGTAGCAATACGCCGTGCCGTCTTCCGCCATGCCGAGGGGGAGCGACTTGTACGGATTCACCCCCGGGGCTGTGCCGAAGAAGTCTCCGATGGGCGCATCCACAGAAGGTGTTTCCTGGTCGTCCCAGTACATTCTCCAGATGGTTCGGGCGAGCATCTTCCGCCGCTCCACGAGGTCATCCGGGAGGTTCATGAACCGTATCCAGAGCGCTCGGATGGCATGGGGCTGATCGGTCTGCGTACCGGCGGTCACCTTCTGCCCAGGCTCGATGACGTACATCTCCCCCGCCTCTTCGTTGTCGGCAAGCTGTTCTCCGCGAAGCTCCCACGGCGGTTTGCCGCGGCCATCGAGTTGCTCGATGACGGCGCTGAGTTTTGCGAGATTGTCCCCCTGCAAAGGCAGGTCGAACGACTCGATCTTCGTGTCCTTGGGGTAGGTTCGATAGGTGACGTGGTAGTACATCACCTTCGGGTTCTCGACGACGACGCGGCAGTGCTTCTGATACGGAATCGGGAAGTAAAGGTTCGCTCCCATGGCGCGGCGTCCGACGACGGGCCCGAGGAATGGAGGGACCTTTCCGTACACGATGTCCTGAAAGGCGCACTGAAGCTCCGGGTCCTTTTGCCCGTCAATAAAAATCTTCAGAATCCCTTCGGGGTTCGCCGACCAGATGCGGAAAATGCACCCGGGTCCATCCATGTCCGCGAGGACCATCCCCTCCGGGTCCTTTCGCAGAAAACTCCCTGCGTCGCCATTCGCTCCCCACTCCGGCTTATCCGGGGCGACGCTCCTGCGGTCGTAGCTCGAGAATTGCTGGCAGGTCTCTCCCGGCTGCGGTAGAGTCGCCAGCCGCACCATGTCCGTCATCTGGTCTAAGAGGTCCACGTACCGGATCGTCGCCGCGTTGGCGCTGAAAGCAAAAAGCAAAACCGCTGCAAGAATCGTCGCCTTTCTCATGTTTTCCTCCTCACGATTGCCGGTTGTGTGCGATTAACTCCCGCACCTGGCGCCATCATCACTGTTGTGATGCTGGCTTCGAGCCTGCACTGGTCAGACAATACCCCCCAAACCCTGTTGGGTCAAGACTGTTTTCTGTCCAATGTCCGTGCTCGGGCACGCCCGTCCGTTGCACGAAGAGAGGTCAGACGTCATGCGGGTGGCCCCGCGAAAGGGATTGACAAGGAAGGCGGGGCCGGGGTAGATGTTGCAGGATGCAATTGTGGGGTGGGCGCGCCGGTCTTACTCGATGGCGGCGTGGCAGGAGAAATTGGACATTCCGTGGATTGGAGGAGCATATGGAACTGGTCGAGCAAATCAAGGAAGGCGTCATCAGGGGGGACATCGGCGTTGACAGGAAAGTTGAGGAGCTGGTGAAGACGGCCCTGGCAAAAGGGATTGCCGTGGAGAGCATCCTCAAGGACGGACTGATTGCCGGGATGTCGGTCATCGGCGGGCAGTTCAAGCGGAACGAGTGTTACGTGCCGGAAGTCCTCGTCGCAGCTCGCGCGATGAAATCGGGGACGGCGGTTCTCAAGCCGCTGTTAGCGGACAGCCACATCGAGCCGGTTGGCACGGTGGTCATCGGCACGGTGAAGGGGGACCTGCACGACATCGGAAAGAACTTAGTCGCGATGATGCTCGAGGGAGCGGGCTTCAACGTGATTGATGCGGGGATAGACGTCGCCCCGGAGAAGTTCATCCAACTCGCTAAGGAACATAATGCGGACGTGATCGGGATGTCGGCGCTGTTAACCACGACGATGACGAAGATGAAGGACACGGTCGAGGCAATCCGGGCGTCGAGTCTGGGGAAGAAAGTCAGGACGATTATCGGCGGGGCCCCCGTGACACAGCGATATGCCGACGAGATCGGAGCCGGCGGCTTTGCCCCGGACGCCGCCTCCGGTGTGGACAGAGCGAAACAGTTGTTGGGAATCGCCTGAGTCCATTTTATGCTCTGCGTCTCTGCGTCTCGGCGTTGGGAATACGAAAGGATGAAACGCAGAGACGCCCTGGCCGAAAAGCCCAACGGGCAGGCAAAGGCGCGGAGAGAACCCGGGAGTCGTTATCATCGGCGGAAAGGGCGCGAGAATGTTAATCATCGGCGAGAGATTGAACACGTCCCGCAAAGGGCTGCACGAGGCGGTCGAGACTCGCAACGAGGAATTTCTGCAAGAAATCGCCCGGAAGCAGGCGGAGAACGGAGCGAATTACCTCGACGTGAATTGCGGAACGAGGTTGCAGCACGAGGTCGAGGACCTCCCCTGGCTCGCAAAACTTGTCCAGGATACGGTTGGCCTGCCGCTGAGCATTGACACCCCCAACGCCGACGCTGCAGAAGCCGCCCTGAGCGTTCACAAGGGCAGGCCCATCATCAACTCCATCTCCGCGGAATCCGAGCGGTACGAGAGGATGCTCCCTCTCGTGAAAAAGCACAATGCCGGGGTGATTGCTCTTTGCATGGACGATGAAGGCATGCCGGAGACAGCCGAGAAGAAGTTCAAAGTCGCCAGCAAGCTGCGCCAGCGATTGACCTCCGATGGGGTGCCTGAGGAGGACATTTACCTGGACCCCCTCGTTCAGCCTGTCGGCTCGAATCAGGCGGCAGGAATGGCCGTCGTCAACGCGATCCGGGAAATCCGCCGGGCGTTCCCCAACACGCACATTTCCGCCGGGGTCAGCAACGTCTCCCACGGCATGCCCGCCCGAAAGCTGCTCAACCGCACGTTCATCGCCATGTGCATCTGTGCCGGGCTGGACACGGCGATCGTGGACCCGAACGACTCCGACATCATGCAAATCATTTTAGCTGCCGAATCGCTGGCGGGCAGAGACGAGTTCTGCGCGAATTATCTGGCGGCATTTCGGGCAGGAAAGATTGCCTGAAAAGCCCGTCGGCGGGCGGGAGTTTTCGCGGAGAATGGGACAGGATAACAGGATAAGCAGGATGATCCGAGGGAGGACGAGGAGAATCGAAGAGGAAGGAGGTCTCACCACAAGGACACAAAGACACGAAGCACCACGACAAACACACAAAGCACCAACACTTCTGCTTGTGACCGGGAATGCTCCTTGAAGACGATCAAAGCCACAATCAGACCCTACGGAATTGAGTTGCCAATCGAATCTTCCCTGACCCTTCTCGAAAACCTCCAGAAACAGGGCATCTTCGTCGAGAGCGTTTGCGGGGGAAAAGGGACGTGCGGCAAGTGCCGCGTGCGGTTCATCAAGGGAGCCACCCCACCTTCAGAAAGCGACAACCGTCACCTGTCGGAACAAGAGATCGCCGAAGGCTGGCGGCTCGCGTGCCAGGCGAAAGTGAGGGAGGAGTGTGAGGTTTTTGTCCCGCCAGGCAGCCGCGAAGAGCAGGCGCCGATTCTGTCCGCCGGGCGCGCCGGGAGGATCGAGATTGATCCCGAGACAAAAAAAATCTTCCTCGAGTTGCAGCCGCAGACACTGGAACATCCCATCGGCGATGTTGACCTGATCATCGAGGCACTCGGAATGGGCGACCTCCACATTGATCCGGAAGGTCTCGATGAGCTTTCTCATCTGCTCCGCCGCGCACAACACCGCGTTACTGTGACCGTCGCCCATGGCGAAATCAGCAAGGTCGAGTCCGGCGACACCACTGCAAGAAATTTCGGCCTGGCCATAGACATCGGCACTTCGACCCTCGTCGTTTCCCTAATAGACCTGAACTCCGGCGAAGAAAAAGCGGTCAGCGCTCGCCTCAACCCACAAAGACAATTCGGAGCGGATGTCATCTCGAGAATCCAGTTCTGCCGCGAAAATCCGGGGGGGTTCTTCGAGCTTTGGCACGTTCTCATGGAGAAGCTGTCCCAGATGATCCGCCAGGTGTGCAAGAGCGCAGGCGCCAAGCTCTCCGACATCAGCGAGGCGATTGTCGTCGGCAACCCGACCATGCAGCATCTCTTTCTCTGCATTGACCCATGCTACATCGGGGAGTCGCCGTATGCCCCGGTCATCTCCCGAAAAGTTCGGTTGCAATCGTCAGCCGGCTTGGGGCCGAGCCTCGGTCCCTTTCCAGCGCAGACGCCCCCGAATTTGAGCGGCTTCATTGGCAGTGACATCGTTGGGGGAATCATCTCTCAGGGACTCTTAGAAAGCGATGAGATACAGCTTCTGATTGACCTGGGGACAAATGCCGAGATTGTTCTCGGCAACAAGAACCGCCTCTTAGCGTGTAACGCTGCCGCGGGCCCGGCGTTTGAGGGGGCGAAAATCGAGTGCGGCATGATCGCCCTCAAAGGGGCCATTGACCGCGTCTGGTTCGATGAAGAGGACGTAGAAGCGGCTTCCTCTGGCCGTAGCCCTTGGGCAGGCAGCCCCGCCCGGGCGGGGCAAGATGCCGCATCCACAGAGGACGTTCGTGTTCACGTCATCGGTGACGCAACGCCAAAAGGCATTTGCGGCTCCGGGCTGGTGGATGCCGTGGCGTGCTTGCTGGACTTAGGGATTCTGGAGCCATCCGGAAAAATGGCCAGCCCCGCCGCACTCCCCGAGACGCTCTCGCCGAAAATCCAAAAGCGACTCACACAGGAAGGGAAAGAAATTAGGTTCCACTTCTCCACCAAAGTGTATGTTTCGCAGCAGGATGTTCGGCAGCTCCAGGTGGCAAAGGCGGCCGTCGCGGCGGGTATCGAGATTCTGACGAAGAAAATGGGCGTCGAGACGAAGCAGATTCAGCGCGTTATGATTGCCGGCGCCTTTGGCAGCTACGTGAACCCGGTCTCCGCGAAGCGAATTGGGTTGCTGCCGCAGATTCCGCTCGACAGGGTCATCTCCGTCGGAAACTCGGCTCTCGAAGGGGCGAAGATGTACCTTCTGTCAAGGCGAGTGAGAAACGTTGCGGACCGCATCCGGGACATCGTTGAGCTGCACGAGCTTTCCGCGGAGAAGGATTTCAGAGATGTCTTCGTGTCAAAGATACCGTTTGAGTAAGTCGCAGCTCCAGACGACACAATAACTGCTTCAGGGCGCGATTATGGAGGCCTGCAGAACGATGAAAACCTATATGACATGCTTGCTGCTCGGTGTCATGGCCATTCTTGCCATCGGGTGCGGCCAGAAAGGCGAGGAGGTAAGGTTCGCGGATGCCAAGCTCGAAGCCGTGGTAAGGCATGCCTTAAAGAAACCAAAGGGGCGGATACACGAATCTGACCTAAGACGTCTGAAAGAACTCGACGCGAATATAGAAAACATTTCCGACCTGAGTGGTCTGGAGCGCTGCACCCACCTTCGAGAACTGCACCTGTATGCAAAGAGGGAAAGCGACCTGAGCGTTCTGAGCAGTCTAAGGCGCCTCACCACCCTCGAGGTGAGTTCGGAGCAAATACGCGACATAGGCCCTCTCGCGGCCTTGACCGAACTTGAAGAATTGTATTTGTTTCTGCCGGAGGTGAACGACCTGACGCCCTTGAGAGGACTCACGAAGCTGAAGATGCTGTGGCTGCGGTGCGATGCGATAAGGGATATACGTGCTCTGGGGGAACTGACCGGGCTTCACGGGCTGGGTCTATCGTATACTCAAGTAAGCGACATAAGCCCGCTGGCTAAATTGTCCGAACTCCAGTGGTTGCTTCTGAACAACAATCTTTTGGAGGACATAGGCCCCCTGAGTGGCCTGAGGAAGCTGTACGGTCTTAGGCTGGACAGCAACAAGATAAGCGACGTGAGCCCTCTGGGGAAGTTGTCAAACCTGCAGGTCTTGTGGTTGAAAGACAACAGAGTAAGTGATATCAGCCCCTTCGCGGGGCTTGCGGCAGTTGAGATGATGGATTTGTCCCGTAACCAGATAAAGGACATCAGTGCTCTTGCAAGCCTGACGAAGCTTCGACATCTGAACCTCACGGGAAATCAGATTGCAGATATAAGCGGTCTCGGAAGCCTGACGGGGCTTCAACTTCTGAGCCTCACGGGAAATCAGGTTGAAGACATCACGGTGCTTGCAAAACTGACGCACCTTAGGGCCATCAGCCTTCATGACAACCGGATTGCCGATATCTCGGCGCTTCAGTCTTTGGAGGAGATCAGGCTCTCGGAAGGTAGGGAACCGCGTCTCGACCTCTCTAAGAACCGCATATCGGATGTGGGCCCACTTGTCAGGAATTCGGCCCTCGGGAGGGGCGCGGAAGTTGACCTGAGAGGGAATCCATTGAGCGAGGGATCCATCAACAAGCTCATCCCACAACTCGAGCAAAGAGGGGTGAAAGTACTTTATGACAAGCCGAAAGGAGGTCTTGTGGAATGAGAGTCACAGAGGGGAGTCTGAAGAATCTGCCGAGGAAGTACAGGGGTTATTTGAGAGGCACGAAGCTCGATGCCTTTTTTGAGGAGTTCGGGATAAGGTTTGCGGCGGGGCACTGGTGCGCGGGGGGATTTGCGGATAGATTTGCGCCTGTGGGGTACATGAGCGACGACCCTACGTTCGATTCGGGAATCGTCGCACAAATCAGGAGAGTCGCGGAGGCGGGAATCGAGGGGATCGAGTTTCACGAGCAGGTTTTCATTGATGAGAAGTACAAAAAGGACCCTGTGAAGATCGAGATGGTCAAGGAGGCTCTGGCGAAGCATAAAGTCACGCCGACGAACATGAACACGAATCTGTTCACCGATCCGAAATGGAAGTTGGGCGGAGTGACGAACCCGAACCGCTCGATTCGCCAGGCGGCTTTGCAGGTGGCTTTGCAGGGAGTGGAAATCGCGAAGGAGGTTGGCTGCAAGAGCGTGGCTCTCTGGCCTGGTTCGGATGGGTGGGACTACAACTTCGAGGTGAACTACGGCGAGATTTTCGAGAGATTCCTCGACGCTTGCGTGAAGATGAACACAAAGGCAAAGAAGTTGGGGCTGAGGTTTGGGATTGAGGCGAAACTCCACGAGCCGCGGGAAGGAAATATGGTCATTTCGACGACGCACAAGGCGATGCTCGCCGCGAAGTACGTCAACGAGAAGTGCGGCGGGAAGAACATGGGCGTCTGCATTGATTATGGGCACGAGCAGATGTACTGCAACGAGCCGGCGGACAATCTCTACGTCGGCAAGGTGCTCGGCGTGCCAATCGTGAACTTCCACGTGAACACCGCCAAGACCCATTCCAACGATGAGGACCGCGTCACAGGGACGGGCGACAACTGGCGATTCGCGGACTTCTGTTACGCGGCGATAGACACCGGCTACGATGGCTGGTTCGGCGAGGACCAGTTTACGTACCGAATGGACCCGGTGAAAGCGATGTCGCTCTCCCGAGAGCTTTTTGGAAATCTCATGAAGAAAGCCCTCCTGATTTACGCCAGAAGGGAGAAGCTCCGCGAGGCCCAGGCCACCGGCGACGCCGGAAAAACGATTGATGTGGTGAAGGATATTCTCATCTGACGCAGAAGGCGTTCGTTTGGGGAGGGTTTCACCGCAGAGAGCGCAGAGGACGCTGAGAGCCAGGGACGCCTCGCTCCTCATTCTCCGCGGACTGTGCGGTTTATCCTCCACGTGTGGCGCCCTGATTGTGGGAACACGATAAGGCAGGCAGGATGCCCGCACCACAAATGAGGCAATGAAAATAGCACTGGGACAAATCAACACGACCGTTGGCGCGATCAGCGGCAATGTGGACAAGATGATCGCGTTCGCCGACAAGGCAAAAGCTGCCGGGGCGGATATGATTGTCTTTCACGAGCTGAGCATTCCCGGCTATCCGCCGAAGGAGCTGGCGTCAAGGCGCGATTTTGTGGAGGCGAATCGCCGTGCGGCGGAGAAGCTCAAGCAGAAGTCTCGCGATATTGGCATTGTGTGCGGGTACATCGAGGGGCCGGGGGGCGCCGTTATCCGCAATACGGCGGTTCTCTTCGACGGCGGTCGGATCCTGTCGCATAGTAGGAAGGACATTCTCCCATCGTTTACCGGGTTCAATGAGCGCGTTCACTTCACACCCTGGCCCCATCCTTGGATCAACGATTATGACGGGGTGGGCGTTGGTCTGGCAATATCTGAGGACGCCTGGGTGGACAAGGATTTCTGGCAGGAACACCCCAAGAAGAGGTTTGTTCCGGGGCGCCTCGTCAAGAAAGGAGCGCGGTTGCTGATAATCATCGCCTCCTCTCCTTTCTGGGCGGGAAAAGCCGCAGAGAGAGAGAAAGCAGCAAAAGCCTTAGCTCGTCGGTACCGCGTTCCCGTGATCTATGTGAACCAGGTCGGGGGAAATGACTCGCTCATTCTTGACGGTGGTAGCTTCGCGGTCAATGCCGACGGTCGAATTCTCGCGCGGGCGAAGCGGTTTGAAGAGGATTTGGTCATTGTTGACCCCGAGGCACCCGGTGAGAGCAAAGGGGTGATGGAGGAGCCGGTCGAAGAAATTCGCAGGGCGCTCGTGCTCGGAGTCAGGGATTTCGTCCACAAATGCGGTTTTCAGAAAGCGGTGCTCGGACTGAGCGGCGGAATTGACTCGGCGCTCGTCGCCTGCATTGCGGTCGAAGCGCTCGGCAAAGAAAACGTTCTAACTTTGGTGATGCCCTCGATGTACTCCTCCCCAGAAAGCCTCCGGGACGCGGAGGTTCTGGCCAGAAACCTCAGCATCGAGCGGCGAACCATCTCCATCGAGCCAATCCACAACGCCTACCTAAAATCGCTTCGAGAGGAATTCAAAGGGCTGCCGGCGGACGTGACAGAGGAGAATATCCAGGCGAGGATTCGCGGGAATCTCCTCATGGCCTTCTCGAACAAGCTCGGGCCGCTCCTCCTGACGACGGGGAACAAGAGCGA
>JAUYEE010000125.1 GCA_030691545.1 bacterium
GCAAACAAAAAGCCGACATTGTTCGGCCCTTGCAACCATTTATGTGTGTCGCCCATATAGAAGTCACAATGTTCGCGCGCGAGGTTGACATCGACTTGGCCAAGTGCTTGTGAGCCGTCCACTGCTACGAGCACATTCGGGTTTGCAGTTTTTACGGCATCGGAAAGCTGGCCAAGCGGCAGGAGGAGACCAGTCCGATATAGCACGTGGCTGAAGAACACCAGTTTGGTGCTCTGGGTCATAGCGCTCATCACTGCGTCCTTCAGTTCCACCGGGCTTGAACAGTGCCGGATAGGCGCGATCTTCAACCTGTATCGATGGTGCAGCAACTCGTACAGAATAGGAAACTCGCAGTCGGTCACGACGATCTCGTCGCCTGGGTAGAGAATACTGTCATCCCGCGTGATGCCAAAAGCCTGCGTCAACAGTTGAAGGGCGCCCAACGTTCCTGTTGAGAAGACCACATTATTCACTGCCCGGGTGTGCAGTAGCTTTGCAAGGGCAACTCTTGTCTTCTCAACATTGCTCCGAAGCTCCTGCCAACCTCTAGCGCTATCCGTAGTGAATCGCTGTTGGCGTTCCAGCCATCTGCGTTCTGCCAGCCCCGGTGCCCGCTCTCGATTTAGATCGGCAGCCCAGTCGAGGTATACCCCCTTTGATCGAGCAATCTTCGTACTCATAGAAGGTCCTCTTTGCTTTCGGTAGACCCGGCGAACCGTACCAGCAAGGAAGAATGCTGGGACGGGATGAATGGTTTACGAAGGTATCCCTGAGCAACACCCTCGTTTACCGACTTAACAATAGCTGCTCCAACTTTCGATCCTGGAACGGCTACGTCATGTATTGTCAACAGCACGGTCTTGATGTTTCTCTCGCCGAGAAAAGAATGCAGTTCATTTAACAGGTTCAGGCCGAACATCTGGTCTGTCTGGCCGGCCGCGGTGTTGTCGCCGCCCCACAGTTCAACATCCAGCAATAAGAGATCAAAGCTGGAAGCGTTGATAGCACTTAGGATGTCTGCCCGCGAGAGGAAACACCCATCCGCGCTGAATCGTTCGTCACGATTCAAACATTCGACAATATCTGCCCGTTCAGCGGCTCGATCATCAGCAAACAGAACTCGGATCTTATTCATCGTCATCACTCCTTTTCGGGGGAAACCCTGGTAGAACTACACGCACGCGACTTCCGGAGCCAGTGCTGGACTGAACGTCTACCCGCCCGCCCACAAAAGTAACGTTTTCTTTTAACTTGAAAAGGCCATGCCCGGAACCGGTGCCGTATCCGGACTGTTCGAGGCGAACGCCACTCTCAAATATCCTGTCGATCTGATTCTCGGGGATACCGCATCCGTTGTCGGACACATCGATCACGAGATCTATACCAACGAGTTCGAGGGAGCCGGTAATTCTGCGCTGGCCGGGTGTTGTCGCTTTGAAGGCGTTCGTAACCAACTCGCTCAAAACGAAACGCGCCAGGGAGACATCTCCCCATGCAGTACGAGACGTCCCCTCCAGCGAAAGGCGGTCACCATTCTCGCAGCGACTCTGGAACTCCACCAAAACCATTTCGGCAAGGCTCTTGGGTTTCAGGGGCTCAGGCGTAAGCTTCCACCAACTCCCAGCCAGCACGTCCGTCTCTGCCAACAGAGCGCGCGCATCACGGTTGATCATGCGCGAGGCCTCAATTATGCGGTGGCGTTGCACGCATTCGTTCGGCAAAGACTCAGCCTGGATATTGATAATGGATAGAGGACTAAGAGCTTTGTGCAGAGAAAAGTCGCGGTGCCTCTGTAGAAAGCCGTGAACGTCTTCGAAGAATAGGTTGGCGAGAGAGACCAGCGCAAATCCTTCAAGCGCAGCCGCCAGTCGTCCGCTCTCACTTACTGTTTCGGCCCAACTCCTGGCGATTTGGTCCGCCACGTTGTTCAAATACTCAGGCAGGGTGTCTGGATTGATTCGAGCCATGACCAAATCGCCGATGATTCGAGCGAGGTGCTGCACTGCCGTAAGCACACCTTCTAATTGCTCTTCCCGCAAAACTGGAATTTCCCGCGACTGCGTATCTCCGAGAATCGGAAGCAGCTTGTTCGTGTTCGCTTCCTGAATGGCGACGTCTCTCAGCTTGTTGCAATCAGGTGTAAAAAACTCGCCGATTGACACAAGGCCAATGGGCTGGTCCCACGCGAGGATGGGCACCATTTCGCAGGTGAACCCAGCCCAGCAAACGTAGGACTGCTTCACGCCAGTACGTACCACCACGCCTACAGTCCGGGCGTCATCTCGGTCACACCGTGCCGCCCGGACGTCGGGGTTGCCATAGAAAGACTCACAGACCTGGTGGTACATCCAGCGTTTGGTGCGCTGTGTCCCAGTAGAATCCCAAATGGCGATTGAACATCGCGTAAAATCGGCCGCCTGCGCGCAGACTCGCTCGCAGAACCGCGCGAACGTCGGGACTTCAAGCAAGCGCCGGAAGCGCAACGCAGCATCCATCATTCTTCGTCCTCCCGTAGTAGTTTATTGAGCGTCACGTGGGAAATCCCGAGAGCCTCTGCAGTGCGTTTCTTGTTGCCACACTTCCCGTGCGCCCATCGTGCATATCGCTTATCTACTTCGTCCAAGGTCAGAACACGGGAATCGTCGGTTGGAAGTACCGAGTCGAGTGCCCGATCGGATCGCTCCCATGTGGGGAGATAATCCCGAAACTTCGACACGTATACCTCTGAATCAATAGTGCTCGGAGCGTTTCCTACAAACTGCCTCAATACATGCGCAAATGCCGAGTCCAATTGGCGCAGGTTTCCCGAAAATGGGAACTCCCTTACCACGCGCAGAAACCCATCTGGAAGTGTGGGAGGAGTTAATGAGATCCTCTCTTTACGCCAGACTAATTTCCACAGATGCTCAAGTACGACCGTCAGGTCAGCGTCGTTATAGTCACGGACTGGCCGAAGTGGTATTCTCCCTGGCTTGATACGATTTGCTAAGTCCGAGGAGAACCCCTTCTCCCGTTCTAGAAAGTGAAGTTCGTCGGCCGAGGCCAAGATGAACTTGCATCTAACCGGTGTATAGGCTCTCT
>JAUYEE010000330.1 GCA_030691545.1 bacterium
GAGCAGGTCGCTCGGGAAGTGGGCGTGCCGTTTTTCTATCAGGATTTCCGCTTGGGATACCGAGAGGGATACGAGTTGTCAAAAGAACACGACCTGTACCGCCAATCCTATTGCGGGTGTGTCTTCAGCGAATATGAAAGATACGCCGGGAAGGAAACCGCCCGCCGCGGCGGAGAGAGTGGCGATTTGAATCAGGAGGGCTGATTGAGGAGACGCAGGGGCATCCGAAAGGTCTTTTGGCTGATTTGCTCGATGCTGGTGGTCATCGGCGGCTGCGTTCCGCCCGAAAGACCGGCACGCGGCCGGCTCATCCGTGTCGCTCTCCTCGAAGGCGCCAGAAGCGTCGCCATCTCCTCGCAAAGCACCCTGACCATCAAGGACGCGGCATCCGGCAAGGTGTTGTTCAGAACGGAAAATAGAAAATCTGTGACAGTCAGCGGAACATCCGAAGGCGCAGCCATTTCCGGAAAACCCTGCGGCGCCCGTGAGCTTCTCGTCTCCAGCACTTCTAACAGCCTCTCCGTGAACGGGAAAACCTATCCGGGCAACTTGCGGATTCTCGCACGGAACAGCGGGCTTCTTGTGGTCAACCTGGTGAACCTCGGCACGTATCTGAAAGCCGTTGTTCCCTCTGAGATGCTCCCCACCTGGCCGGAAGAAGCGCTGAAGGCTCAAGCGGTTGTGTCTCGCTCGTTCGTCCTTCACCACGCGTTCCGAAACGACGCGGAAGACTACGACATCACCGCCGACAAGCAGGTGTACAATCCCGAGAAGCGAGACCCCAGAACGGACAGGGCGGTGGATTCCACCGACAATATCGTCTTGTTCTACAGGGGCGAGCTTCTGCTGCCGTTTTTCTCGACGTGCTGCGGCGGTTTCACTGAATACGCCGCGAACGTCTGGGATACGAAGGATGTTTTCCCGTCGCCGGTCAAGTGCCCCTTCTGCCGGGATGCGCCGGACTACCGATGGCAGGCGAGGATGTCCTTGGATGAATTTCAGGAGAAGCTCCGGTCCGCAGGCGTCGCCTCGGCTCGCTCCGTCGCCGTTCACAGCCGCAGCACCTCCGGCGAGAGAATCACTGCGCTGCGTATCGAGTCGGACACGGGGCAGAGCATCATCAAGATCAACCGGTTTCGATTGCTGATGGGGCCGAACGTGATTCGCAGCGGCTTGTTCGATATTCAGGTGGACGGCGGTTACATCACGTTTCGCGGGCGCGGCTGGGGGCATGGGGTCGGCATGTGCCAGCGAGGCGCCAAGGTTCTCGCCGAGAGAGGCAAGTCGTTCAAGGGAATCCTGGACCACTATTTCCCCGGCGCGAGAACAAAAAAACTTTCTGGGTAAAATTCCACATGGAAGAGGAAGTGAGGCAGCAGGGGCGACAATGAGGGCATCGGTCGGGATGACCTAATCTCCTGAAATATGGCGGATTACCGAAAGAGCATGGTGGTGAATATGGCGCAGGCTGCGGCGCGGTACAGATTTTGCAGCTTGCACAACATCTCCTGCCGCCGTGCGTTAGAAAAAAAGGTCTTGAAAACGACGGGAAGCGTGCTATTATGTTAGATGGCTGTTAGAGATGTGTTCGTGCAGCATGTGCCAGTTCGGTCACATCGCCGCTAAGTTGGTTGCTGCACGCTGCCGGGCGCACTTATTTCAGTTTTCCTTTTTGTGCTGCGGCTCGTGGGAAATCCGGCGGGTTGCCCGCGGGCTGAGGGAAGGATAGGCACCGCTGGGATGTTGAGCCGCGGGGGTGCCTTTAGCTTCTCAGGGCTTCGTGCCGCCGGAGGATAACCCCTGAGGGCTGGAATTGCAGGAGATTCGGCGGCCGATAGTACATAAGAAACAGAGGGGCGTTGTGAGATGAAGTTGGCACAAAGCGACAGAAAAGGTTTTACGCTGATTGAGCTGCTGGTGGTCATCGGCATCATCGGCGTGCTGGCGGCGATTATTCTGCCAGCGATGCAGTCGGCAAGGGAAAAGGCTCGCACGGCGACGTGCCTGAACAACCTCCACCAGATTGGGCTTGCCCTCCAGCAGTACACGAACGACTTCAGCGGTCTTTTGCCGCACGAGGACGACAAGGACCCCCCGAATAGCTGCTGGTATTACCTGATAGACCCCTACCTCGAAACGCGGGGGCTTGAGGACGCAGAAATCAACGAGGTCAAACTGTGTCCGGGCGTCGCCAAAGGTAAGGTCACTCGCCCGGAGTCGTATAAGATGAACAGTATGCTCGAGACATCGGAGGAGCCGTTCCGGAACATTGCGACGCTCCTTCAGCCCTCTGCGACCGTGTGCATCTTTGATGCAGAGACGCAGGGCCCGCTCGTGAAGTTCAAGGGCAAGTGGGAGAATTTTGCGAAGAGGCACCAGAACGGAGGCAACGCTCTCTTCCTCGACTGGCATGTCAGATGGTACTCGCAACAACATGTCAAATCCGACGCGAAGAGCAACACGCCGAGCATCGTCTGGGTTCCCCCCGATAGAGAACTGGACAGCCGAGGCAGATAACACAACGAAGTGGCACGGGCTTCCAGCCCGTGAAACATGGGCAAGATGCCCATGCCACCTCAGAACAGACTCGTTGGCTTTGAACACGAATCGCGCGTGACAGGTTAGGGGTCGGGGGTCAGATGAGAGGTCGGTCATAGGCCCACCGTGAGCTCCGAAAACGGTGGGTTACCAATATGGGGTCCCAGGCCAACAGGATTGTCCCTGGGGCACGAGAGGCACAGGAAGGAACCTATGTCCACGACGTTTAGCAGGAGCGAGAGGAAATACCTTCCAGGGAACCAACGGTATCATCTCACGCTGAACACGGTGAAGAAGTTCGTGCCGGTGTACATGTTCGAGAAGAACAAGCCGGTCACCAATGTCCGGACCATATATTTCGACAACGACAATTTTGACACGTACTACGACTGGCTGAACAGGGAGCCCATTCGGTACAAGGTTCGCTACAGGGAGTATGGCTACGACGGGAAGTTTTCCGACGACCTGTGGATGGAACTGAAAATCAAGAACCACGCGATTTCCCAGAAGAAGCGGTTCAAGCTCAAGCGGCAGCACTTAGAGAAGTTTACCGCTGGTGAGGATGTTCTGAAAGAGGTGCTCCGAGAGAACAAGAAGAACCGTGACATCGTGGACGCATACACGCGAATCCAGTCCCATATTGTCAGCCACCGCCTCCGCCCCATCCTTGCGATGGAGTACAGCCGCGTCTCCTTCCAGCCGTGCGAAGACAGCGACGTGAGGATTACGGTGGACAAAGACATCGTGATGCGAAACCTCTTGAACGGTGAAGTCGTTAAGGACGGATGCATTGTGCTCGAGACGAAAGTCTCCGGCCCCCGGGCGCCTCTTTGGCTGAATGACATGATGGAAGAACTCGGCACCACCCAGGACGTTCGCTTCTCGAAGTTCGCTTCGGGGGTGCAACGACTCTTTTTCCGCCAGCAGGTGTGCGGCCTCACGGAACTCGGCGAGCCGTCAACCTCGGAGCAGATGTCACCCGCTGCCGCGAAGGCGGGGGGTAAATAGCTCTACTGGCTCGCCTTCCTCTGCGACCACGGAGTAGCGGTGCCAAAACAGGCAGTGTTTTTCATCTTGGTCGGTTACGCAATCTCTCTTACCCTCGCCTGTGGGTTCGTTCTTCTTCCGTCTAGTTCCGCGCAAACCTACACTGAAACTCCCACCGGGGTCGAGCACGCGGGCCTTTCCCCATCCGACGAGGACCAAGCCCGCGATGCAACGCGCCTTTTCCAGGAGATGCTCAATCGGCTCAATTCCTCGCAAACACCGTCGGAGCCTCCACAGGAGGAGGTCCTTCCGCAAAATGCGCTTGCGAGATTCGAGGCCTACCTCCGGGAGAATCGGAGCGAGTGGTACGTCGTCCTGACGCAACTCGCCCTGGCGGCGGCCTTAGGGCTGATCCTGGCGCTCGTGTACCGCGTCTCCTACACCGGGAAAAAGAAGAAATACAGTCGCTCCATGATGCAGAGCCAGGTGCTCCTTGCCATCGGCGGGGCGTTCATCTGGGTTCTCGTGGCCAACTTCCTTGTTCGGGCGTTCGGCCTGGCGGGAATGGTCGGCCTCATCCGGTACAGGACGCCCGTTCGCGACCCTAAGGACAACGTGATGGTTTTCCTGTCCATGGGGGTTGGCATGGCCTGCGGCCTCGTCCAGGTCACAGCAGCGCTAGTGGCGACGGGCTTCCTTTCCCTCGTCCTCATGGCCATGCACGAATTCGGTTTCGGGAAGAAGAAAAAGGCAGCGGAATCAAAATCTTCGTCCGAGGAACCGGACGCCGAGGACTGACCGGCGCTCGTCTTGCCATCTGCCGCGCATTGACTTGTCCCTTCCATTCTGCTATACGGTGACGCGACAATCGGTCGTTACCCAGTCGCCACTGGGGGGTGAAATGGCGCCGTTTTCTCAAAGACTACTTTTCTTGAGTGCCTTCGTCTCTTCATTCATCGGACGGAGCTTACCTGGGCATGGACTTTCAGCCAACCCCGCTCGAGTGCCGGATGGCCCAGCGAACGAGGACCGATTCGTATTCGTGGTGGAGTCCGATTGTGGGCGCGGCGGCGCTTATAACCTCGCCCTGAATCCTGATGCGTCCCGCCTGTATGTCGTCGGCGAATCCTCCTGGCTCGACATTCTCGACATCACAGACCCGTCCGCGATCCGCTCCGTCAATCAATCGCATGTGGACGGGCTGCCGTACGGTTCGGATGGCGAGTTCGGCATTGCTTACGACCCCTTCTTCCAGAGGCTCGTCGCAGGAGGAGGCGCCGGGAGGAAGGTGCACCTGTTCGATGTCAGGGGCGACCAGTTGCGAGTCCTCGACGCGGCTTATCCGCCGGAGCGACAGTTTCCGGCGGCGAATTTCCCTCCACTGATCGCGTCGCCTCCGATATTCGTGAAGGGAGGAAATGCCGTTGCCGTCGCGATGCTGACAGGCGGTTCAGCGGACGACCCGTCATCCGGGCAAAAGGTTTACTTCGGCGAGGGAATCACGCTTCTCTCCAGTGACCCGTTCACAGGAAAGATGTCCGTGGTTGATGAGGGAATCGGCGGCCTCTCGGCAGTCTATGGCCACGCTTACGACGCGAGGCGGGACATGTTGTGGTGCGGGGGAGGCGACGGCGCCGAGGCGGTGCTCGACTTCTCTAGCAGCGCCCTCTCCGAATGCCGCTGTTGGGCCGGCCCCCTCGACGAGGAAGGACCCCGCATTTCCCCCGATGTGCTCACTCGCGACGGGAGATGGCTTATCGAGCGAATCACGTCGCGCTTCCCGGCGAACGACTGGTCACTGCGCATCCGGCAGATCGAAGCCGCGAACGGCGAGTACTCGCTCTGGAACGCCGACATGCCAACGGACGGCGCCTCCCCTCGCCTTCTCGGCTCAGCCCCGGCTAACTGGAACAGCCACGCCGCTCCTTCGAGGCCCCTGTTGCCCTGTGTCCTCACCCACGACGAAACACGCCTCCTGACCGCGGAATCCGGGGGAAACGAGCTTCTCATCCTCGATATCACCGATAAAACCGCCTCTCCGCAATTCCTCTTTTCCGCAAACGTTGGAGACGGAGAGGAAATCCAATCCATCAAGGGTCACCGCAACCGGTTCTACGTTTCCCTCAAATCCGGCAGGATTCGCGTTTACCAATGGGGGTATGTCCAAAAACCCGATCCGCCGTCGGGTCTTTCCGCCGTCGCGTCCCCCACTGACCAGAGCATATTCCTCTCCTGGACGGCGCCATTGACGGGTGTTCCGCCGGTAGGCTACAACGTCTATCGCCGCACAGCCGAGATCTCCTTCAAGAAAGTCGCCTCCGTATCCGAAACCCAATGGACGGACGCGGCGACTGCGGAAGGCGAAACGTATTTCTATGCAGTACGCTCCTGCGCCCCGCAATACGGCCCCGTCGAAAGCGACGATTCCCCGGAAGTTCAGGCCACCACTGCCAGTGGCATTCCTCCGGTGAAGGTCCTCGGCCTCGCTGCCGCGCCGACTCTCGCGGGAATCATCCTGACCTGGCAACGCAATCCGGAAGACGACGTCACGGGCTATCTCGTCTATCGCCGGACAGAAGGTGCCCTATTCGAGAAAATTACCCCCTCGCCCGTCGCCGAGGCGCGCTTCCTCGATTTGGACCTGCTCGGCGGTGCGGACTACTCCTACTACGTCACGGCCGCGGATAGTCTATCCGAAGGACTGCCATCGGATGCGGTCACTGCCACGCCTGCCGACCGGACCGACAACCTCCTCCTCAACCCGGGAGCCGAGGAGCAGTGCACGCGAGGATGGGTCAATGCCAGCTCGATTCCTGCCCCCGACCCCGCGAACCGTTATTCCTTTCACAACGACCTCTTCATCGGCGTCACGGACGCCTGTAGCGCCGAAGGGCAATGGGCTTTCTGGGCCGACCAGACGAAGGGAAGATATGACCGCGAGACGGACACCTTCGTGGCCGAGACCTACCTCCTTGCCGCGTACCAGGATGTGGACGTAACCCCGTTTTCCAGTTTGATTGAGTCATCCGAAAGGAACATCGTCGCTGACTGGGGAGGACAAGTTATCCGAACCCCATCTGAACAATCCGCCATCCCCTGCATCGCCATCGAGTTCCTCAACACGCAGCAGACCGTCCTCGCAAGGCAGGAGCTTTCTTCCGAGAAAATGGGCGAATGGGATAACCTCTCATCCAGCGACCCCGTCCCCGCAGGCACAGTGAGCCTTCGCTTTTGGATGTTTGCCCAGGAAGTGAAAACCGCCCCCGCCAACGCCGCCTGGGACTCCCTGTCTCTGACTCTCCGCGAGGAACCGCCCCCTCAGCCGCCCGAGGTCACATTGCTTGCACAGCCGACAGGCATCCTCGTCGTCCTTTCCGTCACAAGTCCTTCGGCAAGCTATCAGATCGAATACACGGACAACCTCCCCGCCGGGGCGAACGACTGGAAACCCTGCGGCCCGGTCCTCATCGGCAACGGCAGCACCATTCAATGGCTCGACTCCCCTGACGAACCCGCCAATCCGACCAATCCACCCGCTCACTCCGTCGAGCGCCGCTTCTACCGCGTCCGCCAGCAGTAAGGCTGCGCCGCCCGAGGCACTTTTGGACACTCATCTGAAATGGGCTTCCACCCTGTTTTGCACCCGGTGGTGCGCATGCCGAAGCCGACTTGAATTGGGCAAAACGCACTGCCGTCCGGGCGGAGACAAGGTCCTCGATCGCCGAAAGGGCGAAATAGCCTGACGCGAGCCTGGAACGAAGGCGGTCGTTTGTGCCGCCAAAATGCAGCCACACCCGTTCAGGGGGCTTGACGCGCCTGCAAGAGAGGGCTATATTAGTAGCAGATCTTCGGGGCTGGGTGAAATTCCCGGCCGGCGGTCAAGCCCGCGAGTCCTGCCGAGAGGCGGGACTGATCCGGTGAGATTCCGGAGCCGACAGTGAAAGTCTGGATGGAAGAAGATCTACAAAAATGAGTTTGCCATTGTGAAAGCCCCGAAGGTCACCCTTTTGGGGCTTTTGGTTTAGCACACGGATTCACAAGTACTACCACGTACGGGAAACCGAGCGCCTGTTTTTGACAGGATCAACAGGATGGACAGGATTTGAAGACAAAGACGGAAGTACTTAGTGTTGAGGAAGTTGTCGAGGATTTTAAGGCTGGGAAGATCGTGATCGTCGTGGATGATGAGGATCGCGAGAATGAGGGCGATTTCATCATGGCGGCGGAGAAGGTGACTCCCCAGGCCATCAATTTCATGGCGAAGCACGGCAGAGGGCTGATCTGTCTTCCGACGACGAAAGAGCGATTGGAGGAGTTGGATTTGCCGTTGATGGTGGATCGCGTAACGGCTCTCCACGGGACGGCGTTCACGGTGACAATTGACGCGAAGGAAGGGACCACAACGGGGATTTCGGCAGCCGATCGCGCCAAAACGATCAAGCGGTTTACGGAGCCGGACGCGAAGCCGGAGGATTTCGCTCGGCCGGGGCACGTGAACCCGATCCGGGCGATGGAGGGGGGCGTGCTGCGTCGGTCGGGGCACACGGAGGCGGCTGTGGATTTGGCGAAACTGGCGGGGCTATTTCCGGCGGGAGTCTTGTGCGAGATCATGGACGAGGATGGAACGATGGCTCGGATGCCGGCGCTGATGAAGCTCGCGGAGGAGCACGGTCTAAGAATCGTGACGACAGCGGCTTTGATTGATTATCGGCGAAAGAGAGAGAAGCTGGTCAGGAAAGTCACCGAGGCGGATTTGCCGACGGCGTACGGTCGCTTCCGGCTGCACCTGTATGAGAGCCTACTGGATGGCGACGAGTACCTGGCGCTCGTCATGGGGGAGATTTCGGGCGAGGAGAGCATCTTAGTCAGGCCGCATTGTCAGTGCTTGACGGGAGATGTGTTCCGCTCGGAGAGGTGCGATTGCGGGCCGCAGCTCGAGAAAGCAATGAAGATGATTGCGGGCGAGGGGAAGGGAGTAATTCTCTACATTCCGCATGAGGGGAGAGGGATCGGCTTGGTGAACAAAATCAGGGCGTACACGTTGCAGGATAAAGGGTTGGACACGGTCGAGGCGAATCTCGAGTTGGGATTCAAGCCGGATATGCGAGAGTACGGCGTGGGCGCCCAGGTGCTGTACGACTTAGGGTTGAGAAAGATTCGGCTGTTGACGAACAATCCGAGCAAGTATGTGGGGCTACAAGGATATGGTTTGGAGATTGTGGAGCGAGTGCCGATTACGGTTCGCCCAACGAAGTACAATGAGAGATACTTGCAGGTGAAAAAAGAGAAGATGGGGCACGTGCTCTGAAGCCAGGGAAGATTTGTTAGACAGGATAACAGGATTAGCAGGATGGTTTCTTAGGAGGGATGTTATGAGTAAGACGTACGAAGGGAAGCTGGTTGCGGATGGAAAGAAGTTTGGGATTGTGGTGAGCCGGTTCAATGATTTCATCTCGAAGGAGTTGTTGGCCGGAGCGATGGATGCGCTGATGCGGCATGGCGCAAAGGAAAAGGACGTGGAGACCGCCTGGGTGCCCGGATGCTTCGAGATTCCGGCGGCAGCAAAGATTATGGCGGAATCGGGGAAGTACCATGCGGTGGTCTGCCTCGGGGCAGTGATTCGCGGGGGGACGCCGCATTTCAATTACATCGCCGCCGAGGTTTCTAAGGGAGTCGCACAGGTGGGGCTGCAATCGGGGGTGCCTACGATTTTCGGCGTCATCACCACCGATACGATCGAGCAGGCCATCGAAAGAGCTGGCACAAAAGCCGGAAACAAAGGATTCGACGCGGCCATGGCGGCAATCGAGATGGCGAATTTGTACGAGGCCCTGAAGGCATAGGAGGATAGTCCCTCTGGCAGGATTGTAGCCCTCCCGGTTGCTGAGTTTCTTCGTTCGGAAGGATTCTGTTAGCCGCTGCGGACGAGCAGGTTTGGAGCGATTCCGCGTCTCAAACAGACCTCCAGCGATTCTTCAGGAGGTCTCGCTCGTCGCTTTTCAAAGCCATGACTTCGTATCAGACCAAAAACTCCTTGATTCCACGGAGGTCTTGGCCTATTTTTGCAGAAGAGAGAAGGCTCACAGTGAGCCGAGGTTGAACTGAAACAAACAGGTAGTCGTAACCGAAAAAAGAAGGGGAACTGCTGATGAGAAAGTGGTCAGTGTGGTTGCTTGTAACTGGGTTGTTCTCTATTGGTCTCGTCTCTTTGGGCGCCGCCGAGCGGGAGGCTGAGAAGCCAGCGACTGTGGTGGAGCCAGCGGAAGAGCCGCCGTCCGATCTCGTCGTCCCGGCGAAAGTCCTGGTTAACGCGAAGGTCGTGGATTGGCAGGAACTTCTGAAGTTCCTACCCAAGACCCCGGAGGGCTGGAGAGCACAGAAACCCACGGGGAAAATCCAGAAGCTCGGGCCCTTCGCCGTTTCCGAGGTGAGGCAGGTGTTCCTCAAGGGAGGACAGAGGATCGAGTTCATTCTCGAGGACCTCGGAAGCAATAACCCTTATGTCTTCCGCAAGGAGGCATGGCAGCCTCTCGAAAAGAAGACCGAAGAGGCTGTCTCCAAGAAAATCATGCTGGGTGAGACGCCGGCGGAGTTGAGCATTCTCGAGAAAACACGGCAGGCTCTCGTATTCCTCGTGTTTGAGAAGAGAATTCAGTTGAACGTCAGCGGGACGGCGATGACCGAAGGGGAAGTCCTCATCGAGCTTGCCAAGCAGATTGATTTCAAGGAGTTGAAGAAGACCCTGGACGAGAAGTCCAAATAGCGAGGACAAGATGACCGCAATCTCGGGCGGCGACGAAGGGCTTGATAGGGAGGTAGGTTAGACAGAGGTGTCGGGGCGACTCTGTCTCTCCTGAGATGCCGCCCGGTGCGAGCTCGACGCGAGTTGGGAAAGGTGTAGGGTCCGGAGTTTTCGTCTATCCGCGGCGGGGGGGACGCAAGGACAGACAGCTAAAGACCTCCTCAAGAATCTCAGCGAGAGGGCCAAAGGGTCCCCCAGTGTGGATGCGGATGGTGAAACAATTCGCAGCGAGAGCGTTCGAAACAAGGGCAACTTATGGAACCGCAAAACGAGGAAATAGAGAGAGTCTGCTTCAACTGCAACTGGTTCTTCCCGGACACCGTGAAAGAAGCCACCGAATTCGGCGTCTGCTTGAACGACAAAGAATTTGAGCCGTTCATTGATGAACTGCTGGAGAACTCCAACTACGCTTGCTGCAAGGAGCTGGTATCGCGGAAAAAATTCCATGGCATGCGTGAAGCATGCGATGAATTCTCCGAAGTAGAGACAGGAGAGGTTACCGAGCTTCCAGACGACAAGGAGTTTGAGCGGGCAGTTAAGTCAGCGGCCAAAAAGGGTCAGCTTGACCTAGAAACCCTCCAGCAATTGATCCTCGAGGAGCAACTTCGGAAGATAGACTGGGCGCAGGTTCCAATTGACGAGCAGCGAGAGAAGTTGAAGAGTCCACAAAGGGAAGACCAGAGCGCGGCGATAAAGAGTCTTGGCTTTTTGATCTGCCAAAGGAACAAGGCGGCTTTTGAGGAGCTGTTCCGCTTTGCTCGCGAGTTGCCCCCTTTGACGAGCATCGAGGACGTGCATTTCCGAATAGACATTCTTATGCAGCTTAAGAATTGGAGGCCCGTTTCGGTGCTCGCCCCTTTTCTGATTGACGAGCTGAACAACACCCCGTCGAGCAATACCACCAGGCAATGGATTTCGGAGGTTTTGAAAGTGCTTTCGCGCTGTCCGGCGGGAAAGGTCCGAAAGCCGCTCACGAAGATGCTAAAAGAAAAGCGATTTTCCTATAAGTTCAAGCGCAAGATTAAAGAGTTGTTATGGGAGTTGAGTGGCCGTCCACGGGAGTTCTGGTCAGATGACGATTTGGAGGAGTTTTGAGCGGTCTGAGCGGGGAGAGAGCGCCACTCTGCGACATGCACCCCGCTACGGCCCCGTTGCAGGGGCGCTCAGGTTGCGATTGAGGTTCACGGTTTCTGCCGCAGGATGGTAGGCTTTGACATGGGTAAGTTTCTTGTGGTTATGGAGAAGGGCGAAAGGAGCTACGGGGCTTACTCCCCCGACCTGCTGGGTTGTGTCGCGGTGGGAGCTACGAAGGAGGAGGCCGAAGAGAAGATGTACGAAGCCATCACCTTCCATCTGGAAGGGCTTCGTGAGGAAGGCTTGCCTATCCCGGAAGGCGAAAGCGTGGGCGAGTATATTGTAGTTCCAGAGACCGTGTAGTTGGCGGTCTATTCTGGCGTGGGTGATAGTGCGAGTGCTTTGATCAAACTGAAAGTCCCCAGGCTGCACAAGGGGATGATTCTAAAGCTCGATCTCGGGACGCAGTCGAAATGTATTCTGGCCGCGCTAGGCGGGGAAGTAGCGGTGCCCTGTAACCTGCAAACCGCTATAGCAGGGCTGAATTCCCGATTGAGGTTCTTAGCTACGGCCGGGGAACCAGGAGGGAAAGCGTTGAGTTCCGGGTCTCATGCAATGGAGTGTTGTGAACCCGGTCAGGACCGGAAGGTAGCAGCCGTAAGCAATTCCTCCATGTGCCGTGAGGCAACCTGGAAGGAGCAGACTCTCCTGGGAAACCGTCCGTAAGCGGAGCCGATTGAGGGTGCGCGGCCAATCCTATAATTGGGCGAATTAGGCGGTCGATGTGACAGTAGATATGGGCGCGGCTGTATTAGCGTTGCTTGCCCTAATGGGCGCCGTTTGTGTCGCCGGCATCTTGCCCCCCTTCTGAGGGCGAGACGCCCTCAGGACAGCCGCCGAGACGGCGGCGTTACACCGGGAGTTCTGCCTCGCAAATACAGCTACACCAGCAGATATGAAGAAGTGTTCGGTTCGATGAGGAGATGGAGAAAATGACCGTGGCAGAGAGGATCCTTCAGCAGGTCACCAGGTTGCCGGAGCCTTTGCAGGCTGAAGTGCTCGACTTCGTGGAATATCTTCAGTCGAAAGTGGGGCCGGTCAGGGCGTCCGGCGAGGAGGAAGCCTGGCAGGCTATGTCTCTTTCTCAGGCGACGCGGGGAATGGAGTCGGAGCCGTCCCCTTACTCCGCGGAGGATCTCAAGGGACACGTCGAGCGTGCGGCCCCGATTTTTTCAAGACAGACCTCAGGGAACGCGGACAGCGCGGAGAGAGAATAGAGAGTGGCGAAGGGAGAGAGTACATATCAGGTTTTAGCACGGAAGTGGAGGCCGCAGACCTTTGAGGAGGTCGTCGGGCAGGAGGGGACTGTCCAGGCGCTGAAGAACGCCATCAAGATGGGGCGGATCGCTCACGCGTACCTTTTCTCCGGTCCGCGGGGAATCGGCAAGACGACTATCGCCAGGCTCTTGTCAAAGGCGCTGAACTGCGAGAAGGGGCCGACACCGGATTTCTGCGGGAAATGCGCGCCGTGCCGGGAGATAACGTCGGGAATCAGCGTGGACGTCCTGGAGATTGACGGGGCCTCGAACCGGGGGATTGACGACGTGAAGGAGCTGCGCGAGCACGTGCGGTATATGCCCAGCGGAAGCCGTTTCAAGATATACATCATTGACGAAGTGCACATGCTCACGCGAGAGGCGTTCAACGCGCTCCTGAAAACGCTTGAAGAACCCCCCGCTCACGTGAAGTTCATTTTCGCGACGACGGAACCGCACAAGATGCCTGCGACGATTCTCTCACGATGCCAGCGGTTTGAGCTGCGGCGGCTCTCGGTTGAAAGAATAGTCGCGCGGTTAAAAAAAATCGCCGAATCGGAGGGGATCGAGATAGAAGACGAGGCATTGCTGGCGATCGCTCGTCGAGCCGAAGGGGCCATGCGGGACGCGGAATCCATCCTCGACCAGGTGATTTCCTACTGCGGGAAGAAGATTCAGGCTGATAGCGTAACTTCGCTCCTCGGGCTTGTCGGGACGGACACGTTCTACGAGATTGACCGGGCGATCCTTGAGGGGAACATGGAGGCAGTCTTGCGGGTCGCCGCGGGCATTTTCCGCGAAGGAAAGCACGTTCAGCATTTTGTTGACGAACTGATCGAGCATTACCGTCAGATGCTCATCGCGAAAGCGACGGCGGAACCGGGTAAAATCCTCGAGGTCTCGGCGGATGAACTGAAGCGCCTTTCCGAGACGGCGGAAAACTTCTCGGAAGAGCAGTTACTCCATGCGATAGACCTTCTCGCGGAGGCCCAAATGAAACTGACGTGGCCCGGCTCGCAGCAGATTGTGCTGGAGGTCGCCCTCGTGCAGCTTCTCCGTTCGCGGGACCGGATTTCGATTGACGATTTAATCAAGAAGCTGGATGAAGTCCAGCCGAAGGGCGGCGGAGGAGGCCTGTCGCCGGAGGATGTCGGCGTGAACATCGGTGGGCAAGCTTCGGCGCAGCCGGACCTTTTCTCATCGGCGAGCGGGAGCGCGATGGTCAAGGAGTCGCCGCTCACTACGCTTTCCGCGGATGAAGCGAAGGACTTCGGCAAGGTCTGGGATAAAGTAATGGGGGTGCTTGGTCGAACGCGTCCGAGCCTGAAAGGCAACCTAACTTTCGGTCGGGTGATGAACTTTGAAAACGGAGTATTGACGCTTGGCTTTGACCGAGGGCACACGTTCCACAGGACTCGAGTTGCTGACAAGGAAAACCGGAAAATGCTCGAGGGCCTGGTGAGCGAGACGCTCGGAAGCCAGGTCCGCCTGGAGGTCGAGGAGACAACGCAGCCGCTTCCTGCCAGCGCGGCGACTGAGGAAAATGTGGAAGAGATTCCCGTCGTGAAGAACGCTCTGGAGATTTTCGGCGGGAAAGTGGTTAAACGAGGGAGATGAAGCAATGGGCACCGGATTCGGAAAGTTCATCAAGCAGACGAAGATGATGAAGGAGAGCCTCGAGAAGATGCAGCAGGAGATGGAGACCCGCGAGGTCGAGGCGTCCGCGGGCGGCGGGGCCGTGAAGGCGACTGCCCGCGGTGATGGCAGGCTCGTCTCGGTCAAGATAGACCCCGAGGTGGTTAAGTCGGGAGACGTGGAGATGCTCGAGGACCTGATTCTGACCGCGGCGAACCAGGCTTTGGAGAAGGCGACAAAGCTCGACACGTCGGAATTGGACAAAATCAGCGGCGACCTCGGGATTCTGGGAAAGCTCGGCCTGGGAGGGTGAAAAGGAATATTCTTGACAGGATGAACAGGATAGACAGGATTTTTAGGCATCGCCCAGCCGTTTCTGTGGCGATTGTACTGTGATCCTGTCTAAGAATATGTTCTGGATTTCGAGACCTCCTGTGTTCGGCGTGCTGACGAGAATAGGCTGTGAAACATGGAGTTTCCAAGAAGTTTGCAGGCGCTGATCGCGGAATTTAAGAGGCTGCCGGGCGTCGGCGAGAAGAGCGCGCGGCGGTATGCCTTTCACGTTCTCGAGAGCGGCGGGAAGAGCATGGGTGAGGCGATTGAGGCGGTCGGGACGAAGCTCCGGCGATGCGATACGTGCAGTGGGCTTTCCGAAGGCCCGTTGTGCAACATTTGTTCGGATGAGAGGCGGGATCACACCTCCATCTGCGTCGTCGAGAATTTCAAGGACGTGTATCGCATCGAGGAGACAAAGCAATTCAACGGGGTCTATCATGTCCTTGGCGGATTGGTTTCACCGATAGAGGGGATCGGACCCGAAGCCCTGCGGATTGGAGAATTGGTCGAGCGAGTGAAAGCCGGCGGAATCAACGAGGTCGTTCTGGCGACGGGCTCGTCCGTCGAGGGAGACGCGACCTGTCTGTACATCGCGAAGCTCCTGAAACCGTTCGGAGTGAAGCTTACGCGGTTGGCGGCGGGTCTCCCCGTCGGCGGCGAGATAGAGTCCGCCGACCCGAATACGCTGAGCCGCGCTGTGGCCGGAAGGACGGCGTTCAGCACGCCTGATGGCGAGCCATAGGCGGAAAGAGCAGAGCGTCAGAACAGAAGGAAAAAGAAAAGATGAACAGGATACTGAGAGAGGAAATAATGAGGCATTTCGGTCTGTTTATTGGGCTTTGGGCGACTTTCGTGATTGGAGTCGCGTTTTGTGACGAGAAGCTCGGCGATTTCAAGGAAAAGGCGCTGGATGTGATGGAGAAGACGCGGCCGGCGATCGAGTCGGCGGCGTTCAAGGATTTGCGCGAGATGTTCAAGGAGAAAGGGGTTGTCCTGCGATTCCTGACCGACGGCGCCTATACGGCGAAGTACGTGAACGCGAAGGATAAGAAGGAGTATTTCCTTACGGCGGTTCCCATGGTATCGAATTTCCCGGAGGCGGCGCCGCCGCTGCCCGCGCTCATCTTCTCGAACGGCGAGGAGTTCCGTTCGGGCTGGCTTCAAGGGGGGAAGAATCAGAGGGGGGATCTCGTCTGCGTCTTGCAGGGGACGGATGGAAAACTCATCGCGTACGCGAAGACAATTGAGATGCTGAAGGAGCCGCCGCTGCCGGTTCCGGGGGGAGAGGCGGCCATCGCCATCAGCCAGAATCCGGAAAAGGACGATGTGATTCTCATCCTCTGCCGCAGCCCGTACGCGGCAAAGAAGGAGGACGAGAAAGAATACCTGGCGGTGATTTTCTATTCCGGCGACCTCACGTGGGAGAAGTTCTCGGAGCCGCAGCAGGGGGACGAGAAGTAGGCGGGGTCAAGGCGGCCAGATTGGGGGATCGCGTCTTGTGGGGCCCTATTTCGGCCCGCGGGGGCTTTGCTCCTTGTCAGAAAGCACAAACATCTTGGGCCTGGCCAAGTTGCTCTTGTCTTGCCCCAACGGTGTCAGCTTCTGGAGCCGTCTCCGGCAACAACATTGAGACGGCGCCGCAGGTCTGGCATTCTCCTTCCCCAATGGCATCCTGTCCCGACTGAACCTCTTCCGTCGAAGCGCGTTGTCTGGTATAATTTCTGATGTGGCGAACGGATTGGTTGCGATGGCGTTACAGGCGTGTCTTCCGGAGGTTCCGCTCAAGAAAGGTGGAACAATCGCGCCCACCCAGCGGTCATTACTGAGGAGGATCCTCGCAATCGTTAGAAGCCTCGGCGCCCCTGGCCGAGGGGGCCTGCAGGTCTCCCTGCGCACGAGCATAATCGGATGACCCGGGCGCAATTCCGCTTGGGCTGACGGGCAGGCTTAGCGTCTTAGCGAGGAAGGAGAGAGAGGAATCCTCACGCTAAGACGCTAAGACGCAAAGAAAGGCGCTCTGAACCTGGCGAGCGGCGCCGGATAGAAATGAGCTTATGGGCGAAGAAAAGGATAAGAAAAGTTTCTTAGACCCGCAGATTCTGATGACGCTGTCCGGGATGGAGCTGAAGGCCCGGATGGTGGTCGAGGGGGTGGTGTCGGGTCTGCACAAAAGCCCCTACCAGGGATTCAGCGTGGAGTTTGCGGAGCACCGCGAGTACACCCAGGGCGACGAAATTAAGCACATTGACTGGCAGGTGTACGCGAAGTCGGATAGGCTCTACGTGAAGCGGTATGAGGAAGAGACGAACCTGCGGTGTTACATCTTGTTGGATTCGAGCGGGTCTATGGGGTATCGCTCGGACGGGATGTCGAAGTTGGAATACGGGGCGCACTTAGCGGCCGCGCTGACGTACTTGATGCTGAGGCAGCAGGATTCGGTCGGATTGGTGACGTTCGATGAGGCGATTCGGCGGTACATTCCCCCGAGGAACAGCCCCCGGCACCTCAAGATTATCGTCGAGGAACTCGAGGGGCTGAAGCCGGGGAACAAGACGATGGTCTCCAACATCTTCCACGACCTCGCAGAGCGAGTGCATCGGCGGGGGCTGGTCATCGTGATTTCGGACTTGTTTGATGATCCGGATGAGATTCTGGTGAGTCTCCAGCACTTCCGTCACAAGAAGCACGAAGTGATTGTGTTTCATCTGCTGGACCCGTCCGAACTGCTGTTTCCTTTCGAGCGGATGACGCTCTTTCGGGGGCTGGAGGACGGACGGCGGGTTCTGACCGAGCCGGCGACTCTGCGGAAAAGGTACTTACAGCAGTTATATGCGTTCGTTGACAAGCTGAAGAAAGGATGCCGGGATAACCGGATAGACTATTTTCAGATAAGCACGGATGAGAATTTCGGGCGCGCGCTGACGCGGTATCTCGGCACGAGGCGAAAGTGATTCGGTTTTGGGGTGTGGGGGTTGGGGGTTCGGGATTCGGGTGTTGGGCGGTACAGTCCCGTTGAGGTAACGCCGCCGTCTCGGCGGCACTCTCGAGGGCGTCTCGCCCTCGGAATCGGGGGCAAGATGCCCCCGAGACAGCCGGCAAGATGCCGGCGGTACAGCAGGAGATGGTAAAACCGCGATGTTTGGTTTGAGCTTTTTCAATCCCGCCCTCTTATGGGGGCTTGGAGCCGCCGCAATTCCAATCCTGATTCACCTGTATAACCGCCGGCGCTTCCGGACGGTGGCGTGGGCGGCGATGGAGTTCCTTGTCTCGTCGAGCAAGCTGACCGCAAGACGGCTGAAGCTCCTCCAACTGCTGCTTCTCCTGACGAGGATGGGAATTGTCTCGCTCCTCGTGGTGGGGGTGGCGAGGCCGTTCCTGACGGGCGGATTCCTCGGTGGGCCCCTCGGGAAATCAAAAACCTCGGCGGTCATCATTCTCGACAACTCTTATAGTATGGGACTGAGGGAAGGGAACGAGACGGTGTTCGATGCGGCGAAAAAGGCGGCAGGGGAAGTGGTCTCGAGTTTTCGGCACGGCGATTCCCTGACGCTCATTTTGATGGGCGAGCGGCCGCGCGTGGTGACGGAAGGGAATCCATCCCCGGAACGGGTGAAAAAGCTGATTGAGACCTCCGAGCTATCGGACGAAAAAACCGATATTCTCGCCTCCCTCCGCAAGGGCCTGGAGGTTCTCGACGGCGAGAAGAACACACAGAAGGAGTTGTTCTTAGTCACGGACTGCCAGCAGAACGGCTGGTCCGTCGCGAACATTGCGGGCTGGGACAGTGTTGACAAATTGATGCAGGATGCGGAGGTCAAACATAGAATCTACGTGCTGGACGTATCCGCCCGCCCCGGCGAAAACGCGATGCTCAGTTCCGTGAGGTTACCGGCGTATCCGTGCGGGGTCGGGAAGCGGTACATCGTCGAAGCGACCGCCGCGACGACCGCGGAAAAGCCAGCGGGGCGGCCGGTCTTTACGCTTTGTCTTGACAAGGAAGGGAACGAGGTGGCGAGAACCGAGGGGAGCGAGTTCAAGGACGGAACCTCGACGGGGCGTCTAATTTTCTCGGTGGGTTCGCCCGGGTTCCATTGGGGAAAGATTTCCATTCAACCCGACCGGCTGGAGGCGGACAACACACGTTATTTCGTCGTGAAGGCAAAGGACTCGGTGCCGGTTCTGTGTGTTGACGGGGTAGGCTCGCTGGACGAATTTGAAAGCGGAATCGCGTACATGGTGTATGCGCTGGCTCCGGAAAAAGGTCTGGAAGGAGTGGACGACATCGCGAACGTGCTGGAACCGAAAGTCGTTAACGTGGAGCAGCTCTGGGAGGAGGAGCTGGCTCGGTATGAGGTCATCGTGCTGTCGAGCGTAGGAGTCCTGTCCGTGAGGATGCACGACGCGCTGACAGATTTTGTGACACAGGGGGGAGCGCTGATGATTTTTCTGGGGGACAAAGTTGATCCGCTGGAATATTCGGAGCGATATGCCTCCTCAGCCCCGCCCAAGGCGGGGTTCTTGCCCTGTGCGTTGGGCTCCGCGAAAGGAACCGTTCCGGGAGCAGATGAGAAAGAAGCTGGCGGCGAAACCGTGCGCATCTCGGAGGTTGACTTTGGACATCCGGCGATGGCAGCGTTTCGGGACGGCGCGGGCGGCGACGTGACGACGGCTAAGTTCTACCGATACTTTCCCACGAGTCCAGACACGATGAACCCGGACATTCAGGTTCTGGCGAGGTTCAGCGATGGTTCGCCTTACATTGTTGAGAGAAAGCTCGGGCGAGGCAAAACGATTCTGTTCACGTCAAGTTGCGATGTGAAGTGGTCCAACATGTCGCTGAAGCCGGTCTTTCTGCCGCTGGTGCATCGGCTCGCGTACTACCTGGTGAGTGGGGCGGACGAACGATACAACCTGACGGTCGGGGAGAGAATGGCCGTGCCATTGGATGCGGAAGAAGCGTCGTCCCCGGCGGAGATTGTTACCCCTCCCGGAGGCGTTTTCAAAGTCATGGCCAGCATGCCACCGCTGGGGTCAGGGGTCAGGGATCAGGGATCAGGGGAAGAGGGTGGGCTGCAAGCGGAACCCTTCGTCTCGTTCGAGGAAACGAGTGTCTCCGGCATTTATACTTTGAACACCGCGGCCGTTCCTGGAGGCGGCGGAACAAGCGCGCCCGGACAGCCCGGCCTGGGTGAGCCTGCCCGATCAGGGAGAGTCCGCTATTTCGCCCTCAATGTGGATACCGCCGAGAGCGATGTTACCGCTCTGGCGCAGGACGGCATCCGGCGGCTCATCCGCTCGGGGGAGATGAAGTACGTGCAAACCGAAACCGGAACAATGGAGCGCATCGAGGAAATGCGCCACGGGAAGGAAATCTGGAGATACTTCCTCGTGGGAGTCCTCTGTTTTCTGGTCGTAGAGTCGCTGTTGGCGCGGAAGATTGATAAAGGGTGATTTCGGATTGGGAATCTGCTTGGTGTCTTCGTGCCTTGGTGGTTAGCTGCTTGGGGTCCTTACCACGAAGGACACGAAGGGCACGAAGAGAGAAAAGCGCGAAGGGCGCAGACGGCAGATGTTCTGGAACGGTACAGGAGCGTTTTTAGGAATCATGCACAGGATGCCCATGCTGCTTTCGGTCGAAGAGGGTGAATCGCGGTTTGCCCTGGGAACGCCGCTTGGGATGGCGACGGTCGCGGTGGTCATGGGAGTGGCGGCGGTGATGATTCTGTTCCTGTACGGGCGAGACCTGAGAACAAAAAGAGCCGGGAGGAAAGCGATTCTGTGGGGACTGCGACTCCTGGGACTGGCGTGCCTGGCGATTGTGCTTTTAGAGCCGACCCTGGCGTGGAAGCGGACTCTGCGCGAGGAGGTGAGTGTGGCAGTGTTCGTGGATGCGTCGGCGAGCATGGGCTTGTCCGATAAGTTGAAGGATGCCGAGGCGCGATTCGCCATCGCGAGGAGACATAACCTCCTGACGGAGGACCAGTTGCGGGCGGCAGAAGGTGGGAAAGCGAAAGCGGAAGTTCTGACCGAACAGCAGAACAAGGTCATAGACAATCTGAAGCGGATGGAAATCGTCTCCGATTTCCTGAAGTGGCAGAATCGCGAGTTCCTGCGTCGCCTGGGGGAAAACGTAAATGTGAAGCTCTCCCGGTTTGGGGCAGGGGTGGAGGAGGTTTCCGAGGAGGCGCTGGTCGGGAATCCGGGTCTGGGCGACAAGTTAGTGCTGGAGGAAGGCGCCGGAGGGGGGGTAACGGACATTTCGGCGGCGTTGGGAGAGGTCGAGAAGCTGACGGCGAGCGAGCGGATGGCGGCGGCGGTCCTAATCACAGACGGCGACTGGAACAGCGGAAAGGACCCCGTCGCGGCGGCGAGCAAGTTGCAGGCGCTGGGGATTCCGGTGTTCTGCGTCGGCGTGGGGAATCCGGATGAAGTGATGGACATCGAGGTGGCGGATATAAAAGCCAAGAAGTCCGTTTACCTCAAGGACGCGGTAGCCGTGGCGGCGGAGGTGAGATGGAGCGGCTACGGGGACAAGACGGTTTCGGTGATTCTGAGGCAGGGGGAGGACGTTTTGCAGGAGAAGAAGGTGGAACTGGGGTCGGGGGTCGGGGGTCGGGGATCGGGGTCTCAGACGGTGGGGCTGCAATTCGTCCCGACGAAGGTTGGAGTAGCTGTCTGCACGGTCGAGATTCAACCAGAAGCCGATGAGCTCCGCAAGGACAACAACCAGAGGACGTTCGAGGTGGAGGTGACGCGAGCGAGGAAGAAGGTCCTCCTCGTCGAGAAGTTTCCGAGGTGGGAATGGCGATTCCTGAAAAACGCGATTTACCTTGACCCGGATTTTGACCTCACGACGATTCTGTTCAACGGCGTGGGGCGTCCCTCCGAGGGCGATTTCTATATCACTTCCTTCCCGACGACGAAGAGGGAGCTTTATGAGTTCGAGGTAATTATATTTGGCGACGTGCCGGCGATGGAATTTACGCCGGAGCAGTTGCAGTTGGTGGCTTCGTACGTGGATGAAAAAGGGGCGCCGTTCATCATGATTTCGGGGGAGGAGTATGCGCCGTGGAGCTACAAGGGGACAGAGATCGAGAAGCTGCTGCCGGTCATCCTGGACGACAGTCCCCGTGGGAAAACCGGTGTGTATTTCGGTGAGGGCTTCAACATAGAGTTGACGGCGGAGGGATGGAACAGCCCCATGATGCTCCTGTCCGACGTGCCCGAGGACAATGACCGGGTGTGGATGAACCTGCCGCCGTTTTACTGGTGCGCCTCGGTGGAAAGGGCGAAGCCGGGAGCAACGGTTCTGGCGACTCATCCCTTCCTTTCGAACCCCGTGTCGCGGGGGAAGTTGCCGCTCATCGCCACGCAGCACTACGGGAACGGCAAGACGATGATTGTGAATATTGATAGTACGTGGCGATGGCGGCTCGAGTATGGGGATATCGTGCATTACCGCTTCTGGGGGAACGTGTTGCGGTGGATGATCGCCACTCCCCTCGAGGGAAAAGGAAAGTACGTGACGCTCTCCTGCGACAAGGAGACGTATCGGGTCGGCGACACGGCGACGATTGATGCGAGGGTCGCAGACAAGGAATATTACCCGTTCAACAAGGGACAGGTCTTTGTGGAGGTCACGGACCCCTTCGGAAAAAACGAGAGGCTGCCGATGGAAATGACCGACGCGAAAAGAGGAACCTATCAGGCGAAATACCCGATTCGGGCGTCGGGCGTGTACCGAATTCAAAGCGTGGTACCAAGTCTGGGGGAGGAGGGATTCCAGGCGGCAATCAAGGTCTCCGGCGAGTCGGTGTCCCTCGAGCGGAACAGCTTGCAGATGAACAGGGAAGTCTTGGAGCGGATTGCCGCGAAAACCGGCGGGAGTTTTCATACGATTGAGACGGCGGCTGCGATCACCGATGAAATCCCTTCCGTGCAACGGGAGTTCAGTGAAGTGAAGCTCAGGAGTCTGTGGGACAGTTCCTACGCGATTGTTGCTTTTGTGGGCATTATGACCCTGGAGTGGTTTCTGAGAAAGAGGAAAGGGTATGTCTGAGAGAAGTAGCGCAGGCGTCTCGCCTGCATGCTGCAAGCCGGAGGCTTGCGCCACATCATTCTGCGTTACCCCGAAGGAGAACAACCATGGCTAACGGCGCCGAGACATGGGCACGGCATCTCCCGCGAGACCTTGTCGCGCGGTTCACAGCCGCGAGGAGGCGCGTCCGGAAGGTGATTCTGGTCAAGGGCGGGTCGCTAGTGGTGTTCGCGGCATGTCTGAGTTTTGGCTTGAGCGTCATTCTCGACAGGCTTTTCTTTCTCCGGTCGCCGTACCGGATGGCGCTTTTCCTGGGGAGCATCGCGGCCATCAGCCTGTTCCTGGTGAGGTTTCTCTTGGTTCCGTTGTCGCGGAGGCTCTCCGCGAGACGCATCGCGCAGGGCATGGAGGAGAAGCACCCGGAGTTGGGGGATATGTTGCTGAGCGCGGTGGAGCTTTCGGAGCAACTGGAGACGGGCGAAACCTACACCTCGAAGCAACTCGTCGGAGCGGTTTCGGAAGAGACGGCGAGACGCGCGAGGGGGATTGATTTTCGCTCTATTCTGCCGTTCTCGTCTGTCCGCAGGGCCCTGGTGGGAACGCTGGCGGTTGTGTGTGCCGTGGGAGTGTACTGCTACCTCCGCCCGATGGTGGCTGAGAACGTGCTGCGGCGGTTACTTTTCCCGTACTCAGGCCCCCCTCCTCTGACGTTCACTCAGTTGAAGGTGACGCCGGGGAATGCTCTCGTCCTGACAGGCACAGACGTGGAGATCAAGGCGATAGCAACTGGGAAGGTGCCGAGGAGAGCGTTTCTGTATTTACAGGGAGGAGGGGGTCAGGGGCCAGGGGTCGGGGGCCAGGGGGAAGGAGGCTGGGATAAGAAGGTGCTCCGAGGCAAAACGAAAGGAGAATTCCAATACCGCCTGAGCGAGGTGCTTCGTCCGATAAGCTACCGGTTGAAAGCCGGCGATGCCCGGTCGGAAACGTACACTATTTCGGTTACAGAGGCGCCGGTCATCGTGGGGATTGAGGTGGACTACACCTACCCGGACTACACCGCACGCCCGCCGGAGAGAAGGGCTGGCAGCGGAGATGTAGCTGCGGTCCGGGGGACCAAGGTGAGGATCGCGGCGAAGGCAAACAAACCCTTGAAGATGGCTCAGGTTCGTTTTGGGGACGAGACGCAAAGCCTCGTCTTCGTTCGGGACGAGACGATTCGGTCGCAGGAGTTCGAAATCAAGAAGGATGAGTCCTATTCGTTCCATCTCGTGGACACGCATGGTTTCGCGAACACCGAGGCGATAACCTATGGCATCCGGGCGCTCGAGGACAGGCCCCCCGTTGTCGGGGTTCGCAGTCCAGACAAGTATTCCGATGCGACGCCGGACGCGGCGGTGAACGTGGCGTTCCGGGCCGCGGACGACTTCGGAATCGAGAAGGTGTGGTTGGAGTATTCCATCTCCGGCGCGGAGTTGAAGGAGGAGAAGGATAAGGTCGCGGGCGACGAAAAGAAAGGGACGTTGCCGATTGAGATTCCCGCTCGCGGGAAAACCGAAGTCGAGGCTGAGTACCCGCTTTCCCTGTCGGAATTGAGGCCGAAGGTCGGGGAGGTCGTCGTGTTCCGTGTGGTAGCTGAGGACAAGAATGTTCTAAGCGGCCCGGGTCGAGGGGTGTCCTCGGAGCACACCATCCGAATCATCTCGAGCGAGAGTTCCCTTCGCAAGATCGAGCAAGAGCAACAGGACCTGGAACGGCGACTCCAGCGGCTGATCAACCAGCAGAGGGAGAACAAGAAGATAGTGGACAACCTGACTGCGGCTGTTCGCGGAAAAGAGTCCCCGGGCGAGGGGGAAAAGAAGTCCCTCGAAGAGGCGAAATCGGTGCAGCGGCAGATCGAAGAAGCCGGCCGGCAATTAGCGAAGGATTTCGCCAGTACGCTGGAGAAGATGAGACAAAGCCCGATCATCCAGGTGCGCAGCATTATCGAGATGGCGGACATCACGGGGGCCCTGGAAGGCCTTTCAGCCGCAGAAATGCCCGCGGCGACGAAGAAGGCTTCCGAAGCCGCCGGAAGTGAGGAGGCAACGGGCAGAGAAAACAAGCTGCGTGAGACATCGAGCTTGCAGGACAAGATTATCAAGAAGTTAGAGGAGGCGGGGCGGGAGTTCGCGAAACTGCAAGAGGGGCAGCGGCTGTTGAGCCTGGCGGAGACGGCAAGTCGCTTGGCGAAGGAGCAGTTGGACGCACGCACGCAGACGGCGGCGGCTTTGCCAGACCTCGCGGGGGTCTTCCCGGAGAAGCTGACGGAAGAGCAGAAGAGAAGGCTGAGGCAGTTAGTGGAGGAAGAGGAGAAGCTGAGGGAGAAGCTGACGGAGTTTGAGGAGAGGCTTCGCACCTTGAAGAAGCAGTTGGAGTACTCCAAGTCGCCGGACGCCCAGATGATTGCGCAGGCGCTGAAACACTTTGAGCAGGGGGCGGACGCCTCGAGCATCCCGCAGAACGTGAGGGAGGCGATTGAGTCGTTGCGCGCGAACCATCTCCACAAGGGAATCAACAATCAGACGCAGGCTTACGAGTCTCTGATGCGGCTCGCGCAAGAGTTCGAGCAGGCCCAGAGGCTGAGGCTCCAGGGTGAATTCGCAAACAGCATTCAGGGGCTGGAGCCGCAGGAATCAGAAATAGACAAGTTGATTGAGATTCAGAAAGCCATCATCGGGCAGACGAAAGAACTGCCGACGGAGAAGATCGAGGGAGGGGAGCTGCAACGGTTTGAAAAGGTGTCCGCCTCGGAGAAGGACTTGCTGAGGAGGACATCGTCCTTCCGCGCGATCTTAGAGGAGATATTCGAGAACTTAGTGTTGATCGGGATTGACCCGGTTACACCGCTGAAAGGGGCGGAGGATGCGATGGGAAAAGCTTCCGGCAGCCTGGAGAAGCTGAAAGCGGAGACGGCGTTGTCAGAGGAAGCGGTATCCCTTCAGAACCTCGAGAAGGCTCGGGAGGAACTCGCGAAAGCCCTGGCGAGGATGATGGCCGGCGCCGGTTTGCAGCAGGCGATGCAGGCGATGTCGGCCCTGGAGAAGATGATTCAGGAACAGAAGAAACTCAACGAGGATACAGCGAACCTCGACAAGGAAAGCAACGAGAAGAAAGAGATGACTGACCCGATGTTGGAGGCACTCCGACAACTCGCGGACCAACAGGCGAGACTCAAGGACAGGGCGAACGCCATGCGGAATTATCTGAAGATGATGCTCAAGGCGGGCGAGATGATGGGGGATTCCGAGAACAAGCTGAGAAACAGGCAGACCGGGCAGCAGACCCAGCAGGTACAGGGGCAAATCTTAGAGTTGTTGATGCAAATGCTGGTCAAACTCCAGATGGATGCCAGTGCCATGGCCCAAGCAGCGGGGCTTCCTGGGAGCAGCGCGACAGGCGCCCACGGCGGAGTGGTCACAGAACCGATTTTGACGCGGGTTCCGGAGTCAACGGATGACCGGTGGTCGAAGCTGCCGCCGCGGATGAAGCAGGAACTCTTAGAGGCCTGGACCGAGAAGTTCTCGCCGGAGTTTCGGGAAATGATTGCCCTGTACTACAAACGGCTTTCGGGCGGCCCGCCGGGAGAGGGAGCGAATTCGCCTTGAAAGACGCTCCACGGACTCACCACAAAGAGACAAAGACGCTAAGCAGATAGACGCAGATGAACATGGGCGAAACCACAAAGGACGCGAAGGGCGGGTTTAGGGGTTGGGGGATAGGGTTTGGCGACCCGGAATGCCCAATTCACGGTCCTCTACTCCCGAAACCCGAAACGCCATACCCCAAACCCGAAACCCCGACCCCAAACCCCCGACCTGTCGCGGCGGTTGTGACAGCGTTGGCGGTTCTGGTCTGCCTCGCCGTGCAGGCGCCGAACGGATGGGGGGCCTTGTCCGCCGAGGCGAAGCAGGCGGTCGAGAAGGGACTCGATTATCTGGCGAAAACGCAGGGGTCGGACGGCTCGTGGCCGGACCACTACGGGAAAAGCCCGGCGGTTGTGGGGCTGGCGGCACTTGCGTTCATGGCTCACGGAGAAATGCCGGGCAGAGGGAAATACAAAGAGACGCTGGAGAGGGCGATTGACTACATCCTAAAACAGTCGCAGGAAAACGGGTTGATTGCCCGACCGGGAAGTCAGCCGATGTATGACCATGGCTTCGCGACGCTGGCGCTGGCGGAAGCATACGGCATGTCCAAAAGGAAGGACCTGGAGGTCGCACTTCTGCGAGCCGTGCGGCTGATCGAGCGTGTCCAGAACCTGCGCGGAGGATGGCGCTACCAGCCCCGGCCGGCAGACGACGACGTCACGGTGACGGGCTGCCAGTTGATGGCTCTGCGCGCCGCAAGGAACGCGGGCGTGAACGTCCAGAGCCTCGTTGTCCGGAGAGGGGTGGACTACATCAAGTCGTGCGCGTGTGCGGACGGCGGGTTCGCGTATCAGCCGGGAGGGTCGTCGGGGAAGGCAAGGACGGGCATAGGTGTTCTTCTGCTCCAGTTGCTTGGCGAAAGCGAATCGGCGCTTGTGGGCAAGGGAGCCGAGTATCTTGCCCAGAATCCCCTGCGTCCCGGGGAGACCTATTACTATTACGGGCTCTATTACTGCACGCAGGCCATGTTCCAGAAGGGGGGGGAATCCTGGCAGTCCTGGCGGAAGGAGGTTCTGGAAACCGTGGTCTCAACTCAAGTCGCGGACGGGAGCTGGCCGAAGCAAGGCAGCGAGGGCGGCGATACGTATGCGGTGGCGATGGCGATCCTTGCCCTCGAGGTCGAATGGAAGTTACTCCCGATCTACCAGCGGTGACACAGCCCGCCCGGCTGAACACGGATGGAACCACGAAGGACACGAAGATTGGAATTTGCGGGCGAGACGCCTGCGGTACTCGAGCACCAAGATGACGCGTGACAGGATGATGAGAATTGCTGCGGGATGGATAGCTATCTGGCTTATCCTGAGCACCTTCTGTCTATACGGGCAGGCTTTTGCCGCGAGGGTCCCTCCGCCGCGAAGGGCGAGGCTTATCGCCCGCGCAAGTCCTGAGGAACCTTACTCGGCAGGTTATTACCCCTGGCCAAAGAACAGCGAAAAGCAGAAAACGGAGTGGGACACCCTTCACCTGCGAAACGAGGACAAGGTGTCCGGGACGATCGAGCGAATCGCTGAAGGAGTGGCGGTGCTGCGGTCGGAGTTTTTGGCGGAGCCGATGCGAATACCGCTGAAAAATGTTCATGAGATTGGGTTCAAGGATAGAGTCGAAGAATCTTCTCGGCGGCAGGCGAAGGTGATTTTTGCGAACGGGGACTCCTTGAGCGTTGATGTGACAGGATACGACGGGGAACGACTGACGGTGACGACTGATTTTGACCCGGAACGCCGGATAGGCAGGGAATACGTGTCGGGAATTATTTTCGAGCGAGACGCTCGTGTGGTGTACAGGGCAGACTTCGAGGACGGAAACTCTGCGGGATTCAAAAGCACAAGCGGAGAGTGGACGGCGTCGCGGGGCACGTTTGGCCCCTCGGAGGAAACAGAGTGGACCGGCGCCCACCTGAGACTTCGGCAGGAAGGGCACGTCAGGTACAGGTGGACGCAGAGCGAGGAGGACAATCGCGGGACGGAAGCGTGGCTCTCGTTTTTCGCCCGGCACTTCGACCACTACGCCCCGGGCGAAGCGTACCAGGTAAGGTCATCGCCGTTCAGCGTGACCCTTTACCGGACAATCCAAAACAACGCGCAGCATGTTGCGACGTTCGGTCTCTCAGAGAGGAAAAGCACACGGCGCTTCGAGGTGGAGCACGATTCGCGGACGGGCTTGTTCCGTCTCAAGGTGGATGGGGAAGAACTCACGGCGGGGGTGTTTGCGTCGCCGATCCCGCGAGGAGAGTACGTCGTGCTCGGCGCACAGGCGAAGCACCGCTTTGACGATATTGTGATCGAGCAGGTCAGTGAAGCGGTTTTGCCCGAGGAGGGAGACGCGGCTGACCTCAAGGATTGCGTTCTGCTGACGAACGGAGACCGTCTCTCAGGAAAGGTCATTGCGCTTTCGGAAGGAAAGGCGAGGATCGAGACGGGCTACTCCGGGGGAACAACGGAGATGCCAGTCACGGAGATTTCAGCGGTGCGGTTCGGTGGATCGGTTGAAACCGAGACCGCGGAACTGCCCGTCGTGCTTTTCCGGAATGGAGACCGGCTGAGCGCCGAGGTGGTTGGGTATGCCTTGCCGGACCCCGTAGCGCAGGCGTCTCGCCTGCAAACAAGGATGGCGGGCTCCTTGCGAGTGAAGAGTCTGTGCCTGGGAGAGCTCGAACTGGACGTGAAGAGCGTGTCCTCGGTGGATTTCGGCGGTGAGGAAGAGAATGCCGCGCCTTTTCCAGGCTCGTGGGAACCGGAGGCAGGGGATTCGTGAAAAAGTGTGCCCTCGGATCGGGCGGGACCGTATCATCCTGAACCCTGTGCGCGCTTCTCAGAGTGATTTCCATGGTTCGGCGAATGACAGAAAAAGCACGTAGCATCCCCTCAGCGTGGGCTCGCCCCGTAGCGCAGGCGTCTCGCCTGCAAATTCCGACGGCGCCCCGCCCGAAAGCATGGGCATTTCTTTTTGTGATGTGCGTGCTGTCGCCGGCATCGGCGCCGATTGCTCATCGAATGGAAAGGGAGTTCATCCCGGTGCCGGAAGGGGCGGGACAGGTCTCGGGGAGTTTCGAGAAACTGCCTCTGGAGGACGAACGGGACAGGGACGAAATCGTTCTGAAGAATGGAGATTCTCTTTCCGGGGAAGTGACCGGGATTCGTGGCGGAACCGTGTACTTTCACGCCGATATGGCGGAGGGGGAGATCAAGGCGACTTTCGCCAGTCTGAAAATCGCGTCTTTCAGGAAAAAAACGCAACGTGAGGGCCCAACCGTCGAGAACGCAGACACACGCCGTGGCACGGGCTTCCCGCCCGTGAGCGGGGAGGTCGCTCTGGTGGAAGGGGGGCGGTTTGGCGCGACGATTCATCGGATGGAAGGATTGCCCGAGGGCGACGGCCCGAAAGATCGCTTATTCTTCTCGCCAGCTCCCTCCCCCGACTCGACTGAGATGTCGCTGGGACTGGACAAGATTGCGTCCGTCGCCTTCAGCCGCGAACCCCTGGTTCTTCTGAAAGCGGACTTCTCAGCCGCGAATTCCTCGCCATTCACAGCGAACGAAGGGGAATGGGTCGTGTACGACGGGCGATTCTTGCAGAGCGACCCGAGTCAGCACAATGCAACAGCCTACGTGCGGGTGAAACAGCAGGGCCTTATGCAGTACTCGTGGACGTTGCATAAGACAGATTGGGGGCATGCAGGCGTGTACATCTTAGCTTCGGAACAGAAGCCCGGAAATGGGAGCCAGGGATACCGAATTCATCTGGAACACGGTCGCCTTGTCTTGTACAAGGTGGAGGAAGGGGGAGAGAGCCAGGGTTTCTGGTGTCCGGTCGCACCGGGAATGACAACAGCGCGGATCGAAGTGCTATACAACTGCCCGGCGCGAAGAATCCAGATATGGCTCGATGGACGGCAGGTCGCGCACCTCAGCGACATCGGTTCCCCTGTGCAAGCCGGAGACTACGTGGTCCTTCTAACGGTGGGACGAGCAGCATTTGACGATGTGCGGGTTGAGCAGCTCGGCGGGGATGCGACCGTAGCAGAAGAGGAGGCGGGAAAGGACGTGGTGGTCCTCAGCAACGGGGATAGAATTGCCGGGGAAGTCGTGGAGATTTCGAAGGACAAGGTGGTTGTTGCGCGAGCGTTGCCCGCCCGTTCAGGGCCCGAGAATCTCGCGATGGACCGCGGCAAGATGCTGCGAGTGGTATTCGGCGGGCGGACATGTATCCCGGTGAAGCGGTCGAGTATCGTTTTCTGGGATGAAACCCGACTCGAAGGGGACGTAGGCTCGCTTGAGAATGACATTGTCGAAGTGCAGAATCCGGTGCTGGGCCGCGTTCGGTTTCGCGCGGCGGCTGTAAAATGCATTCTCTTTTAAGGACGGACACCAAACCACAAAGACACCATGGAGGAACCGCAGCCAGCCCGTGGGCGAGTCAAGGGCGATACAGAGATGCCGCATCTTCTTCGCGGCGAACTGCCTGCTAACGACCGCGGCCAGGGAGAACGCGGAGAGCGTTCAGAATCTCGAATACGGTTAGGGGTCCGAGGAGCAAAGTGAGAAATCTCGCACTGTTTGTTAGTTGCGCCGCGATTCTTCTTTCCCTCGCGGGTACGTGCGGCGGACAGACGCGACTCCCCCAAGGCGTCACAGTCCAGCGCGTCGCGCCGGAAGAAGAGGTGAACCAGGACTACGTGCGTTTCGCGAACGGAGACATCCTTACAGGGGAGGTCTGGGAAATTGCCGACGGAGAGGTGCGGATCATGCCGGAGATGGCGGGCCTGCCCGCGCTCGCGCGCAAGCCTCGGACTGGGCCCAGCGCACCGTGCGCGCTTCCGGGCGGCGCCGGCCCGAACGGCCAGGGCCTGCCCGCATTGGCGCGGCTGAACGGGCAGGGGAGGTCTGTGGCGATTCCGGTCGAGGCGGTGAAGGAGGTCGTCTTCAAGGACAACGAAAAGCGCAGCCCTTTCGCGGCTGAGCGACTGGTATTGGTGAACGGCGAATCGCTGCCCGCGAGGGTCATCGGAGTGCGCGAAGGCAAAATCGTCGCGCAGTTGCCATGCGTAACGCCGCCCCGCCCTGCGGGGCACCCTTCCTTGAACCAGGTGGAAATCAGCGTCGCCGACGTGGCGGCGATAGGCTTCTACCGAAAGGAGGAGACTCTCGCGGAGGAAGGGTTTGCCTCGGGGCTTCCGCCAACGATGCGCTTCGAGGGGGGACGATGGTGCATCCAGAACGGGTGGCTTCTCCAGACAATTTCGCAGGCGACGGAAAGTTTCGCCTCTCTGCCGCTGAGCCAGACGGGTGTGGTGGCGTACGAGTGGACCGTTAACACGACGGTCGGGCGCAGCACCGGTCTGTATTTCATGGCGAGCGACCCGGGGCTATCTCAGAAAAGGGCTTATTTTGTCAGAGTTCTGAGGAATTACGTTTACCTGTACTTGCGTACGGACAACCAAGAGGTTTACTGCGGGAGCTACCGGATTTCTCTTTACAGAAGCCGCAACGAGGTACGCTTGACCTGTGATTCCGATCACGGGCTTATCGAGGCGAGCATAGACGGTTCGCAGGTGGGGCGCTGGCTTTCGTCAGTTCCGATCAAGATGGGGAAGTATGTGGTTTTCCGAGCGGATGGTCGGGCGGCATTCGATGATTTCAGGATCGTTCAGAAGGCGGGCGCCGCGCGACCCGATGTGAAGGGTGAGCGAGAGGAAGGCACTATCCTGCGGCTGGTCAATGGGGATAAGATATTGGGGAAGATGACCGGAATTTCGGACAGCCTTGTATCGTTCTCCTTGGGAGAAGGACAACCCGCATTCGACCTCGAAAAGGACAGGCTGCTGTACGTTCGCTTTGACCGGGAGGTGAGCAATCCGCCGGTTGCAGTGGCGGGAACAGTCGTGGTCAAGACGCAGAGCGACGACAGGATTTCGGGAGAACTGGTTTGGCTTAACAAAGATGGAGCCCGGATAAAGTCGGGTCTGGCTGGAACGCTCGACCTTCCCCGGGAGGATGTGAAAAGAGTGATATTCAGGGAGTTCCCGTGAAAGAGCGTATTCTCGAATTGCTTTCTTCAAAAGACTACGTGCTGATGACGCGAAACGCTATCAGCGAGGCGCTATTGTTGAAAAAGGGGGAGCGGCTGGAGCTGCGAAGAGCGCTGAAGGAGCTGATGGCGGAGGGGAGAGTGATTCGGACAGACCGTCGCCGGTATTCCCTCGTCGCGCAACACCGGAGTCCCGGTCCCCAAGCCCGGACCCGCGACGCAGGCAGGTTGGCGGCGGGGGTGCTCAAGGGGCATCCGCGGGGTTTTGGCTTTGTGATTCCCGATGATAAGTCCATCGCCGACATCTATATTCATCGTGAGAACATGTCCACAGCGCTCGATGGAGACAAGGTCCTCGTGCGGCTGTTTTCGCCATACGGAAGGGGGGAACACCGGAATTTGCAGGCGAGACGCCTGCGCTACGGGGCGGGTCGCGGCGAAAGGCGGGGCCCGGAAGGAGAGATTGTCGAGGTCGTCGAGCGGTCGAATAAGGAAATTGTGGGCGAACTCCGGCAAAGCGGGCACTTTTACTACGTCATGCCGGAGAATCGGGGCATTTTCCAGGACATCTACATCAGCCCGGAGGATTTGAAAGGGGCGAAAGTCGGCGACCGGGTTGTGACGAAAATAACGGAGTGGGAGTCGAAGCACCTCAACCCCGAAGGAACTATCGTAAAGGTCCTCGGGGACAGCGAGGACTGGCGGACGGATTTGGCGTCCGTGATGATACGGTTCGGGTATCGGCGGACGTTCCCGGCGGAGACGAACGCGGAGGCAGCGGCCGTGCCGGATGAAATCGGCGAGGAAGAGCTTGCGAGGAGGAGAGACCTCCGCGGACAGGCCACCTTCACCGTTGACCCGGAGGACGCGAAGGATTTCGATGATGCGATCAGCCTGGAGAGAATCGAGAAGGGCGGATGGCTTCTGTCGGTTTCCATCGCCGATGTAGCGTACTATGTGAAAGAGGAATCAGAGCTTGATCTGGAGGCTCGCCGGAGAGGCAACAGCGTCTATTTGCTCAACGATGTCGTTCCGATGCTTCCACGGCGGCTTTCGAGCGACCTGTGCAGCCTGAAAGAAGGATGTGACCGGCTGACGAAGACGGTGGCGATGTCTTTCAGCAAGCAGGGCGTTCTGAAAGAGTACGAGATATTCGATTCGGTGATTACCTGCAAGCACCGGTTTAGTTTCAAGGAGGTCAACGAGGTTCTGGGCCAGGAGAGAGAGTCTCCACACAAGGAAATCTTGGAAGAGATGGTGGAGCTGGCGCGAGTTCTTCGCGGGCGGAGAGTTGACCGGGGCGCAGTTGTCTTCGACATGCCGGAAGCCAAAGTGGCGTTCGGCGATGACGGCAGCATCGCGGGCGTCGAGGCGGTTCGCCAGGGACAATCGGAGAGCCTGATCGAGGAATTCATGCTGGCGGCGAATGAGACTGTCGCAAGGCATCTGCGAAGGCACAGAACGCCGACGATTTACCGGGTTCATGACGAGCCGGACAGCGCCAAAATGGAGGAGTTTTGCCAGGTTGCGAGGGCGTTCGGCTACAAGTTGCCGAAGTTCCCCTCGCGGGAGGACGTGAATCGGGTTATCGCGGAGGCTCAGGGAAGAGCGGAATCGTACCTGGTTAACCTCGCCTTCCTTCGTTCGCTGAAGATGGCTGAGTATTCCGTGAAAAACCGGGGGCATTACGGTCTGGCGTCAAAGAACTACCTCCATTTCACGTCGCCGATTCGCCGCTATCCGGACTTAGTGGTGCATCGCTGCCTCGATTCGTTGAGGGACGGCGCCGGGAAGCCCGAACGTCCAGGGAGAGAGGCCCCCGAGAAGGAAGGGCTGGCGGAGATCGCCGCAAACTGCTCGGAAACCGAGCGCCGGGCGGATGCCGCAGAGAGAGAAGTTGTCGAGGCGGCGACGTTGCGGTATCTTCAAGGGATATACCGGCGCGAGCCGGGGCGACTGTTCCGGGGCGTGGTCACGGACGTCTCGCGGTACGAGATCACCGTGTTCCTGCCGGAATTTCTGATTGACGGGAGCATTCGACTGAAGTCGCTGGTTGGGGACTTTTACCGATATGATCGAAAATCAGCAAAGCTGACTGGCGTGCGCACGCGAAGAACGTTCCAGAAAGGGCAGCTTGTCAAGGTCACCGTGCGGGGGGTGGATGTCATTCGCAAAGAGCTCGAGCTGGAGCTCGTGAGCGGTTGGCGCCCACGATGAGATTGCCCTGTGATGCTTCGTGTGCTTCGTGCGCTTCGTGGTGAAGGGGGCCGCTTTTCTCATCACGAAGGACGCGAAGGGCACGAAGAGAGAAAGGCACAAAGACTATGAGGGAATTTCCTGAGTTAACAGAAAAGGCGAGAAGGGCGAAAGAAGCATCGAAAAAGCTCGCCGTCCTCTCGACTCAGGCCAAGGACGCGGCGCTCGAGGCGGTGGCGGATATCCTCCAAAGAAACATGGAGAGCGTCCTCGCGGAGAATCGAAAGGACGTGGCGGCCGCGAGAGAATCGGGGATGAAGGAATCGCTCGTTGACCGGCTCGAGCTGAATGAGAAGAAGATGGCGGGAATCGTTGAGGGTGTGCGGGGGGTGATGATGCTGCCGGACCCGGTCGGAAGCAGCGAAGCGGCGTGGGTGCGTCCGAACGGGCTACGCATCACGCAGGTGCGCGTCCCCTTCGGCGTGATTGGAATCATCTACGAGTCGCGTCCGAATGTGACGGTGGACACGTTCGCCCTCGCGCTGAAAAGCGGCAATGCGATTTTGCTGAGAGGAAGCCGAAGCGCCATCAACACGAACATTGAACTGGTTCGATTGATGAGGGAGGCGCTGCGGGGGACGGAGGTTCCTGTGGACGCCGTGGCGTTGGTGGAATCCATGGACCGGGAGGTCGTGGACGCGATGCTGAAGCTCAAGCAATACATTGACCTTGTCATTCCGCGAGGCGGACAAGGGTTGATAGATATGGTCGTCGAAAAAACCACCATCCCCGTCATCGAGACAGGGGTGGGGAACTGCCACGTCTTCGTGGACGCGTCCGCGGACCTGGAGATGGCGAAGCGAGTGGTCATCAACGCGAAATGCCAGAGGCCAGGGGTGTGCAACGCGATGGAGACGCTCCTTGTTCATAGCGACCTCTCGGAGACCTTTCTTCCGGAGATGATTCGTGAACTGAAGGAGAATGGGGTGGAGGTCCGGGGCTGCGAACGAACAAGGCAAGTGGCGCCCGACGTTAAAGAGGCGACAGAAGAAGACTGGGTAACCGAGTACCTCGACCTGATTTTAGCGGTGAAGGTCGTGGAGGATGTCCGAGAAGCCATCGCCCATATTACGAGGTACGGCTCAAGCCATTCGGAAGCTATCCTTTCCAATGACTATAGGAATATCTGCCGGTTCACTTCCGAGGTGGACGCAGCGGCGGTTTATGTGAATGCCTCGACGCGGTTCACGGACGGCGGGGAGTTCGGGTTCGGTGCGGAAATGGGAATCAGCACCCAGAAGCTGCACGTCCGGGGTCCGGTTGGGCTGCAACACCTGACAACTTTCAAATACGTCACTTATGGCCACGGGCAAGTGAGGGACTGAGCGAAGGCTGTGGTCCGCAGCGCCTGAATCCGGGACATGCGCCGCGCGGAGGCGTGGCGGGGTCCGCCGAACTGTAGACGCGGCATCTTGCCCCGGATGGGCGGTGCTGGAAGCCACTTCTACTGACGTGGCCCCGCGATGCTCCTCCTTCCCGAAGCTTTCGCGGCCTGGCCTGACGTGATATACTACGCTTACGTCCGCTTGGCAGTAAGCACTTGAGCTTCCCAGGGCGCACACAGCGGACGGCGCCAGGTGGCCGGTTCTCAAGCCCCAACCAGCGACGCAAGGAGGTGGACGATGTTCTGCCCAAAATGTGGCAGCCTGCTGCAGACGGGCGCTCAACACTGTCCGGGATGTGGGACAAGCCTCGAGGAGGCCTTTTCAGAAGCCGGGCCGGAAAAGGGCAAAAAGAAGCAGTCTAAGAAGGAAAAAGCCGCAGCAGAGGTGCTTGCACAGGAGCAGCGCCTGAGGCACGCGGAGGTACTCAGGCAGCAAGCCGAACCATTGAAGTTGAGAGGAACTGAACCCGTACCAAAAGCGAAAACGACGCAAGAGCAAGAAAAAACTGAGCCACAAGAGGAAACCCACGAGGAGTGGAAAGTCAGGTTCAAGGACGGGACGGTCTTCGCTCCTGTGAACTACGACACCCTGATGGAGTGGTTCAAATCAGGGCAAATTGATCAAGAAACCCCGGTCGCCAGGAACGCCCTTACCGCCGAATGGGTGCCCTTCAAAGATACGAAGGAGTCTGTCACAGCCCAGGCGAAGAAAGAAGGAGAGCAACTTTTCTGTACGAGCTGCGGTGCAGCGTGGCCCGTTGGGACGAAGTTCTGCACGAAGTGCGGCACAAACATCGAGACCGGCGAGAAGATCGGAGGGGTCGGCGAAAAGCGCCCTGAGACGGTAAAGCGCCGGGGCAAAACACTTGCGCCCGCCGCGGCGCCGCAGACACCGGCGCCGGCGCCAGCGCCCGCCGCAGAAGTCTTCGAGGCGCAGGAGGTTGCAGAAGCAGAAGTGGCGGTTGAGGCGCCTGTGGAGGCAGAGGTTCCCGAAGCCCTCGCGCCTGAGGCGGCCCCGAGGAAAGGAAAGAGAAAGGTTGTGATGGCGGCGGCGGTGCTGGCGGTGGTTGTGGCGGCGTTGGCGGTGCTCGCCCCCGACCGGATGTCGGGCGTTCTCGATAAGGTCAAGGGGCTTGTGGGCGTGAAGCGAACGAAGCCGTCGGAAGCGCCACCTTCCCGGGCGGGAGCAGTCAGGGATGAGCGGTCGGTGGTTGAGTCTCTCCGGGGACACATCACCAGCGTTCTCGGAACAGTTCCTTTTTCGGGGCAACGGCGGGCGGATTTTGACGACGGTGCTGACGGTGTCCTGAAGATGGCCGCCGAGGAATTCTCGGACACCGAAAAGCTCGGCGAGTTTGCAGCGGCTCTAACGTCCGGGGAATTGCGCAAAGCCCGGAGTCTCCTCGAAGATGAAAAGGAGCAGGCGGGGACGGACTACGAGACCCCCGCCATAGACGCGATGCTCGCGAGCGTCGAGATTCTGCTCGGAGAGAAAAGCGGCCTGGAACTTCTCGGGAAAGCTATGAGCGATCCGGACGTCGCGCAAGCGGCGGCGAGCTTTTGCCGGGGAGCCGTCGAGGGATGCCTCGACAAGTTATTGCCGGAGCTGGGCAAGAAAGACCCGTGGGGGGCCGCCGCGGAGATTCTCGGAGCGAACAAGGACAGCATCACAGACGAGTTCCTTGCCCGACACGCGGGGCAGGCGCTTGCGGGGATGGCGACATTGCACGCGCTCACTGGCGAGTCCGCGTCCGGCCGTAGCGCAGGCGTCTCGCCTGCAGATCCCCGTGGGGCAGGCAAACCGAAAGGAATTCGGACAAAGGCGTTTCTGAGGTTTTTCAGCAGGGGAAATCCTTCGGTGCAGGCGGCACTGGTTGAGTTAGGACAGAGCCAGCCCAGGAAGGGCAGTGCTCTGCTGAAGAACGAGCCCCTGCGAGTGGCGTATGCCCTGCGGCTGATCTCCGAGCGGACGGAAGGGAACAATGGCAAGGAAGATGAGCTTCTTGACCTGTTGAAAGAAGGGATAGTCTCCCACCCGCAGAACGCCTTCTACCATTACGCTCTGGCGGCGGCGTACTTCCTCGAAAATAAGGTGGATGAAGCTGCGCGCGAACTCGCGGCGGCGAACGAAAAGCCAATGTACGACGATTTCCGGGAGGAACGAGCTGGCGGCATGGTGGACATCCTGGACACCCTTGCCCCCTGCACGGCGGCGGCGATGGAGGCGTCCTCAGCTCATCTTTCCGCGCTGGCAAAAGGCTCTCGCGGCTATCTTGATGCGATCGGGTCGTATCTCCGCGTCGGAAGAAGGCAGGAGGCTTTTCAGATGCTCGGCGAGTGGCGGAAGGCGTGCGAAAGGCTGCGGGCAGAAGCCTCGTCTTTGCCCGAAGTCGCGGCGATGGTCAGTGCCGCCGTTCCGGCAATGGCAATAGAAGCGGACTACTACAGGAGGGACGGCGACCAGGTCGGGGCGTGGCGAGTGCGAAAGGCGTTTATGGAGGCGGAGAGAGCCGCGATGGCGGTCAACTACGGAGCCACGTACGGACCGACCGCGGTTGTTTTTGTGAAGGAGGTTTTTTCGGAAAAGGGATATGAAGAGGAATTCCTGGCGACGGCTCCGCGAGAAGTGCTTGCGGGCGTTCTTTCAAAGGCGAGCGAGCGACTGGATGCGCTCTTGAAGCAGGACCCGGCAAGCGTGGCGCTGCCCGCGGCGAACCTCCAAGACCCCTATTTTGCCCAGGCGAAGCAGGCACTCGACCAGCGGAGCTTCGAGCGTGCATTCGATTATGGTTATGCGTGCCTGGCGCGCAACCCGGGCCACCTCTGGGCGTTCAAGGTGATGGAGGAAGCGGTGAAGAACACGAGCATCGCCGCCGAACTCGAGGGGCCGCGTCCCGTTCCCTATTTAGTTGTTGCGAAGAGGGATGCCAACACGCCCGTCGCGAAGCGAGTCATGTACGACATTCAGGTTGCGAGGGGCACAACGAAAGAGGAAGCGGTCGCCACGGTCCGGACGGCGCTCCAGGGATTCCTCCGCCGGGAGAAGCCGGATGCGGTTCGTATCTGCCTTCTGCGTGAGGGAAGCCAGATTCCTTTTGTGACCCTCGACTGGGCGCCGGGAGGAGACTGGGACAAAGCCCACACCGGCACACCGGACTCCGAGTTTAGGGAAAGACTCACTGCGTTGTGATAGCCAGCCCATATGCGTGGCCGCGGGCCGCGTCCTTGCACAGGCTGTGTCAAGACAACTCGCTGTCCCGGAATGCAGAACTGAGACTTTCCTTTTCAAGAAGCGCGGGTAATATGCGGAGTGTGATCGAAAATGCGAAGAACGTTGCCGTGAAGGTGGGGAGTTCTGTCCTGACGAACCTAGATGGGAAGATCAACCACGACGTGCTGAGCAACATTGTTTCGCAGGTCAACTGGCTGATCGAAGGCGGGCGGAAGGTGACAATCGTATCGTCCGGGGCGAGAAGCGCGGGATTCGGTAGAGTCGGAAGGTGGGCGGACAAAGCCGACATGAAATTCAAGCAGGCCCTGTGCTCGGTCGGCCAGGTCGAGCTGATGAAAGAATACGAGGCGAACTTCGCCGCGTTCGGGAGAAATGTCGGACAGTTGCTTCTCACGCACGAGGACTTCGACGACCGGCTGCGCTACCTCAACATCCGCAACACGTTGCTGACGCTGATAGAAGGCGGAATTGTCCCGATTATCAACGAAAACGACACAGTCAGCACGGATGAAATCAAGATCGGCGACAACGATTATCTTTCCGCGCTCGTCGCAATTGCCTGGGGAGCGGATTTGCTGGTTATTCTGACCAACATTGATGGTGTCCATAAGGCTGACCCCACCACGAACAGGCAGGCGGAGCTTCTGCAACGGATTGAGAACATAGATGATTTTGTCACACCTGGGAAAGGACGCAAAAGCGTCTGGGGCACCGGCGGCATTGCCACGAAGGTTGACGCGGCCCGGAAAGTCGCCATGATGAACATCCCGACGTTAATTCTGAACGGGACGAGGAAAGATGTCATTATCAAAGCGGCCTTGGGAAAAGATGCAAGGGGCACGTTGATTCTACCCTCAGGCAAGGGCTTCCAGAGCCGGAAGCGCTGGCTTGCGGTCGGTAAGCGGGTCAAGGGAAAGCTGGTGGTGGACGAGGGGGCGGAAGCAGCTCTCCGCCGGGGCGGCAAGAGCCTCCTTTCGGTGGGTGTGAAGAAAGTGGAAGGGCGATTCAAACCGGGGGACCTGGTCTCGATCGTGTCCATGAATCAGGGCCTTATCGGGAAAGGCTTGGTGGAGTACAATAGCGAAGAACTCCAGAAGATCGCCGGCGCAAAAGTTGGCGACATCGAGAGAATCCTCGGCCAGAAGACCTCCGATGAGGTGATTCATAGAGACAATATGGTCATTCTGGGATGAGACGATGCTTGAGAAAGGAAAGAAAATGCGACTGGGCATAATCGGCGTGGGAAACATTGGAGAGATTTTCGCGGAGCGGCTCGGTAAGGAGGGACATGAGCTCTGCGCGTACGATGTTCGGGCAGAACGGCTTAAGGAGACGGCGAGAACCCACCGCTTCAAGCAAGCGAAAAGCAACGCAGAGGTAGTCCATGTTTCGGAAGTGGTCGTCGTTGCGGTCAAACCGCAGACCTTCCCGTCCCTCGCGGAGGAGCTGAAGAAGTCGCCTTTTGCGGAGAGGCTCTTCATAAGCGTTCTGGCAGGAATTCCGACGGGGAAATACGAGGAGGCGCTGCCAGGAATCAAGGTGATTCGGATTATGCCGAATCTCGCCATCAAGATCGGAAAAGGTGTCATCGGGCTGGCGTGCGGCAAGAACGTGAGCGAAGAGGAAGAAGCACAGGCGGAGGAACTGCTGCGTCCGCTCGGCATGGTGGAGCGAGTTGCCGAGTCGAAGATGGACGCGGTGACCGCCGTGAGCGGTAGCGGGGCCGGGTATGTCTTCGCCATCATCGAGGCGTTGGCGGAGGCGGGCGTTCGGCTCGGATTGGACTATTCGCAAGCCCTGAGAATGGTGGCGCAGACCATGGCCGGAAGCGCGGAACTGCTTCTGGCGATAGGAGGTCATCCGGCGGAGCTAAAAAACAGGGTCACTTCGCCGGGCGGAACGACGATCGAAGGTTTGTTTGTTATGGAAAAAGGAGGAGTGAAGGGAATTCTGATGGACGCCGTGGCAGCCGCTTACCGGCGGGCGAAAGAACTGGCGTCCGTCGCCCGGTGAATAAACTGGCGGATCAGGCGTCTAAATTAAAGAAAAGGAACAGGAATTGCATCGTCTGGCGCAATAGATGGAGGATAGAACCATGAAGAAGTTGGTTCTCGGTGCTGTTCTGGCAGGCACGTTGCTTTTCGCGCTCGTGCCGTCGGCGAACGCTCAGTATTACGGTCGCAGGAGTTACTACCGGCCGCCGTACCGAGGATACGTGTACCAGCACAGGTACTATGTGCCGCGGCCCTATTACCGCCCGTACCGTTGGTATCCGAGATCCTACTACTATCCGGGATACTACCAGTCCTATTATCCGCGGTACTACTATCCGCCGGCGCCGACCTATTACGGGCCGGGATGGGGCGTGTCGGTCTGGTGGTAAGCGGCGCCTTCTGACGCGGGTTGACGAAGCGCCGGAAGACCTCTCATTCGGAGGGAAACAGAGGTCAACGCCGCGCGGCGTTGGAGAAGGTCGCATGCGGCGTCGTAAGGTTCTGGCCCCAATGGGTCTGTTGAGGGCGCAAATGTGCGCCCTTTTTGTTCTCTATGCATGCCCCTGCCCGTGGAAGGGTCCTACTCGATGCCGGTCTCGTATATCCTGTACTTCTTGTAGGCAATCCCCCCGGCCCTCTCGAGCGCTTTGTTGATGAGGACATTGTCCTCGAGGGTCCATGACATTTCGGCGGTGTTGTAGCCCGCTCGAAGGACGGCGCGGGCGGTTTCGGTGATGAGGAGGGCGGCGAGACCGCGCTTCTGGAACTCCGGTCGGATGGCCAGGAGAATGACACGGACCTGCTCGGCTTTTCGGAGCGCGCGGAGGAACGAGATGAAGCGAAATGGGAAAAGCTTTCCGTTGACTCGCTTAAAAGCAGGGGAAACGTCGGGGAGCGTCAGCGAGAAGCCCGCGGGCACACCGTTTACCTCGAGAATCAGGACAAGCTGAGGATTGACGATGGGCTTGAATTGTCGGACCGTGTGGTCGAATTCGGCTTGGGTCATGGGGACGAATCCCCAGTTCGCGCTCCACGACGCGTTGTAGATTTCCCGAATGCGCTCCGTTTCTTCGCTCCAGGCCTTCATGTTCACATTCCGCACGCGGACATCCTTGCGCTCGCTGAAGAGTTTCACCAGCGGCTCGTATTTCTCCCAGACGAAGAGGTCCTCCCTGATGAGGTAGGCGTGAAGGTCCTTCGCTTTGTGGAGTCCGCAACTCTCGGCGAATTCAAGGTAATATTCCGGGGTGTAGGGCATCATCGTAACGGGCGACTTGTCGAATCCTTCGAGGAGGAAGCCGCAGACTTCATTGGTGGAGAAGTTCATCGGACCCCGCATGGAGGTCATGCCCCTTTCCCGCAGCCACCGGGCGGCTGTCTCATAGAGCTTCTGCGCGGCAGTGAGGTCGGGAAGGCATTCGAAGAAACCGAAAAAACCGACGCGGTCTTTGTAGAACTGGTTGTGGCTTCTGTTGATGAGGGCGGCGATCCGCCCGAGAGGCTCGCCTCCTTTGAGGGCAAGGAAGAGCTGCACCTCACTGTGCTCGTAGAAAGGATTTTTTCGTGGATCGAAGCGGTGGAGTTCGTCGCGGATCAGAGGGGGGACCCAAAGAGGACTTGCGCGATACACGTTCCAGGGGAATTTGATGAACGTTTTGAGGGCGCGGTTGTCCTGAACGGGCCGGATGAAAACTGCTTCCCCATTCGTCATATCAACCCGAACTCTTTGCCGACTTTCTCAAACACCTCGAGCACCTGATCGAGCTCCTCGTCGGTATGGGTCGCCATGTAACTGGTTCGAATCAGGCTTTCCCCCGGGGGGACGGCCGGGGTAATGATGGTATTAGCATAGACACCATTGTCGAGCAGCGCCCGCCAGAAACGGAACGTGGCTTCGTTCTCCCCGATCTTGATGGGGATGATGGCTGTCGCAGAGTCGCCGGTGTCAAAGCCGAGGGCGTCGAATTCCTTTTTCATGCGGGTGTAGATGTCCGTGAGGCGCGCTCGGCGCTCCGGCTCGTTCTCGATGATGTCAAGGGCGGCAAGGGCGGCGGCGACAGCGGGCGGAGGCATACTGGCGCTGAAAATCAGCGTCCGGCAGTTGTGCTTGAGGTAGTGGATTACGGATTCTTCACCGGCCAGGAAACCGCCGAGGGAGGCGAAGGATTTGCTGAAGGTGCCCATGACGAGGTCCACGTCATCCTCGAGTCCGAAGTGGCTGGCAGTTCCGTCACCGTGTTTGCCGATAACTCCGATGGCATGGGCGTCATCCACGAGGATTCTTGAGGAGTACTTCTTTGCCACTCGGACAAGGTCGGGAAGGTTCACAATGTCGCCGCCGATGCTGAAGACACCATCCACCGCGATGAGTTTGCCGCCGTTGTTGTCACTTTCGCGGAGGATTCTGTCCAGGTCCTCCATGTCATTGTGCTTGAACTTATAGACCTTTCCGAAGCACAGGCGTGTCCCTTCAACGATGCTGGCGTGGTCCTCCCGGTCTATGTAAACCGCGTCGCCCCGGCCGACCAGTGTGGAAATGCCGCCGAGGTTTGTCTGGAAACCCGTGCTGAACACCAGGGCAGCCTGTTTGTGCATGAACGCGGCGAGGCGTCTCTCCAGCTCGACGTGAATGTCGAGGTTCCCGTTGAGAAAACGAGAGCCGGTGCATCCGGAGCCATATTTCTTGATTGCTTCGATAGCGGCTTGGGTGACTTTCGGGTGGGTAGTGAGGCCCAAGTAGTTGTTGGAGCCAATCATGATGACTTTTCTGCCGTCAATGATGGCTTTCGTCCCGAGGCTGGATTCGACTTCCGAGAAGAACGGATAAAGCCCGGCGGCCATTGCTTCCCGGGCAACAGTGTAGTTGCGGCACTTTTCAAAGAGGTCCATGCTGTCTCCGGGTTGGGATTTTGATATTGCTGTTCTTCAGATGAAAAGCTATTCTCGCCACGGCAAATCGCCCTGTGCTTCGACCTTTGTGTCTTTGTGCCTTTGTGGCAACGGTCCGAAGCATCTAACCACGAGGACACGAAGGCACCGAATCCGCTCCACGACGATATTGCCGAGGCCAGGCCCAAAAACTGCCCGATGTGGGAAAGTTTTTGCCGAAACGCTACGAAAAACGGCGGGAATTGTAAACAAATTTATTCCGGCCCGCTTCGTGTGTCTTCGTCTCTTCGTGGTTGGGGCCTCGGGTCCCCACGCACTGGACACGGACACACACGGACACACACATGAAAGCGCTCGTGACGGGAGCAACTGGTTTTGTTGGCAGCCATCTCGTCGAGGAACTGGTCCAGCGAGGGCATGAGGTTCACTGTCTCGTCCGTCGGACCAGCAACCTCCAATGGCTGAAGGGGTTGCCCGTGCGGTTGGTTTATGGAGACGTCGCCTCAAAGGAGTCCCTGGGAGCAGCCGTTGCAGGGAAGGACTACATTTATCACGTCGCGGGGGTGATTCAAGGAAAAAGCCAGTGGGCATTTGACCGCGCCAACTTCTTCGGGACGGTCAACCTGCTGAGAGCGTGCTGGAGATACAACGCCGGCGTGAGGAGGTTTGTGCTGGTCAGCAGCCTCAGCGCCGGGGGACCGAGCGGGCGAAGGCGACCTGTCCGGGAAGAAGACCCACCGCGGCCGATATCCCTTTACGGAAAAAGTAAATGGAAGGCGGAACAGGCCGCAGGGGAGTTCATCGGGCGATTCCCTCTGACAATTGTGCGGCCGCCAGCGATCTTCGGTCCACGAGACCGCGGCATGTACCCGTTTTTCAAAGCTCTGAAAAAGGGTATCGTCGTCCGTGTCGCGGGAGAGAGGAAAGCCAACTTCGTTTATGTGAAGGACGTGGTGGCAGGGACAATTCTTGCCGGGGAAGCGGAAGTGGCTATCGGGCAAACGTATTACATTGCGGGTGAACGGGCGTACACGTGGCGGGAATTCGCACAGACGGCGGCTCGCGTGGCAGGGCAAGCGGTCAGGGAGATCGTCGTCCCGGCACGAGTAGTACGCGCGGTCGGGGTGTTCAACAGCGTTGCGGCGGCGTTAACCGGGAAGGCGAGGATGCTCGACTGGCAAAAGTCCCGGGAGATTCTGCAACCGTACTGGTTGTGTGACACCTCGAAGGCGAAGAGGGAATTGGGGTATCAGCCAACGTACTCATTGGAGCAAGGTCTGACCGAAACGATTCGGTGGTACGAGGAAGAAGGTTGGCTGTGAGGACTGCACGCTACGATATTTGTGATGCAGGCTTCCAGCCTGCCGCCGCGGGAGGATCCCGCCGGGAAGGCTCTCTCTTGCATCCCTTCGTGTCTTCGTGCCTCTTCGTGTTTCTTCGTGGTCGCCTCTTTTCTCCTCCCTTTTCCATCCTTGCCATAGAGACACAAGGGCACACAGCAGGGCAGGGTGTTGCGTGCTCCCTACTCCGACACCACCCGGTAGAACCGTGAGGAGCTGTCAGGAGGGAGACTGCCTGTCCAGGTGGTGGCGATGATAGGCCACGTCGTCCCCTCCACATTGGTCCAGGACCCAGCAGTCAGGTCATCGCTGCATTGGACGACGTAGTATCCGGTTCCAAATCTGCCCCAGGAAAAAGTCACCCGTCCATCGTGGAGAATCTCCAGCGAACGAATCTTGTCCTCAACGGGTTTCCCGGAGACAATGATCCTGTCCACCGCCCACCAGAAATCGTGATGTGTATTGTGAAAGCGCCAACGGAATCGGACCCGTTTGCCGTCCGCGAGAGTGGCGATATCGAACGTCAAAGGCTCCGCGGAACTCAGGTCTCCGAAGGAGCGGTCGCGCTGGAAGATGGTCAGCCAGTCGGACCAGAGTCCGGTCTGAGGATGATAGGTGGAAATGTCGAAATCCGTCGTCTGGAGGTCGCCCTCCTCGTCTCCCTCATGGATGTTGATGTGGCTGGAGAATTCGACCGAGACTGCGCTGTATGCGGAGCAGTTGATGGCAGGCGAGACAAGTTCCTCGTCGAGGAAAGTGTCTGGCGCGAAGTCGCCGTTGGAGACCATGTAGTTGCTGCTCATTCCGGGGAGGTCCGGGCCGGGCTGGCCCCAGGCTGTGGTGAGGACTTCGCCCTGGGTGTTCCACAACTGCCAGGCGCCGTCCGAGGGAGTCGCTGAGGTGACTGTCCAGCCGCCCGCGGACTGGACTTCATCGGTTTCCGCATAACGTTCGAAGTCCTCTCCGAAGATGACGTTTCGCCCCTCGAGGGACCAATCGTAGCCAAGAGCCATGTAATCATAATCGGCACTTCCAGACGTCAGTTTCATTCTCAGGACATGAATGCCTTTCCCTGAGAAGAAAGGCTGGAGGGAAAAAGAAGTCCAGTCTCTCCAGCCGCCGGGGGTGTTGTACGTGAGGTCGCCGACGGGCTCTTCGTCCCAAGAGAACTCGAGAGTGGCACTGGCGGCGCCGCTGGTCGCACCTCGATAGACAAGCTTGACATATCCGGCGACGGGAACATCGAATGTGTATCGCCACCAGTCGCCCGGGGTAGAGTAGCCCATGAACCAGCCGCTGGAGTCCTCGCCGGGCCGAATGTCCACGGCATCCTGGGGGCGGTAGGTGTTGCTGCGAGACGCGCTCTGGTAGAAATAGTCCACATCTGGGGCGAGGTTGTTTGTGTCCGAAGCTTCCACGGCGGACGGAGCCGCGGGTCCGCCGGGGAAATGCCCGCCGCCATAGTTGTAATCCTCAGCTTCCCGGATTTCCACGAGAGGAGCAGTTTGGGGAAAGGTGCTTGGAGCGGATTCGATGGGGCCCCGCGCGCCCGCCGGGTTTTCCGCAGTTACCCTGTAAACGTAGGAGACGCCGGGCCGGATGGTCCGGTCAAAGAAGGGGGTCTGGGGTTGGGGGTCTGGGGTCGGTGGGAGGGGGCCGGGAATTTCGGTCCACGTGATGCCGTCGGTACTGCGATAGACGTGATAGGCAATGACGTTTTCGTCGGGACTGGCAGTCCAGGAGACAATTGCGCCGTCAAGCATCTCAACGCCAACTGAGGACGGAGCAGCGGGAAGGGGGTAAAGGGTCGCGGGACCAAGGATGTCTTGATTTGCTTCACTCCCGTAAGAAAGATACCCGCTGAAGTTCGCGGGCGACGATAAACCCTTCGGAATACCGAGCACGTAGGTGATGGCGCGGCTCGAGACCTTGCCCCCGGAGAACGTCCAGACCAGCCGGCCCGGAACGGAGGCGTCAGCCCCGGCGGGATCAAGGACAGCGATGTTTCCCCCGGTGAAAGTCTCCGTCACGACGAGGGTGGCGGGTCGGGAAGGGGTGTTGACGTCAATGTGGAGAGATACGGCGGATGTCGAACCCGGTGTGTAGTGAGAGGCAAGCTGCCGCGTGCAGACGATAGCGGGCGCCGGGAGGCTCTCCGCCGGGCCGAGCTCCGTGGACCAGTCCTCCGGGACATGCCCGGCGCCGGGCTGATACAGCAGAATGCGGTCTATCCGGTAACCGTCCTCCCGGCAACGGATGTTAAGAGTGTAGGAGCCGGGCTGAGGAAAAACCAACGGTTCCGATGCCGGCCCCGGGCACCACGCCCACCGGTTATAATTTTCTGCGTTGTCAAATTGGGAGATGACCGCGTTGCCGTTGATGCCGATTCGGCACGAGTTGTTTGTCGTTCCGTCGTGCCCGCGCCCATGCGGCACATATCGCCGAATTTTCAAGTAATACGTGCCCGCGTGCCGCAGTTCCACGTCGTAGCTGATCTCCGCGCCATTCTCCCAGTTCCGTATGTTTGCGATGCCAGGAATGTCGGGGACCTCGACGTAGGTTGGGTCGCCCTCGAAAACCTGATAGGAGCCGCGGTCATCCCCATTGCGGTTGATGAAGGTGTAATTCTCGGCTTCGATGACGATGAGTCCGGACTTTTCCATGTGCGCCATGGTATTTACGACACTCCTCACAGAGACCGTGACTGTGTCAGTGCGGATGCTGTTCAGAGTGCCCAATTCATCGTCAACGGTGAGCTGGAAGATGAGGTCCTCGGAGAACGTCGCTACAGACGGGGCAGTAAAGGCGGGTCGAGGAGAAGAGGCTTCTGACAGGACGACGGAAGGCCCGCTGATTTGCCTCCAGTTGTAGGTGAGGCTGCCGGAAGTCGTCCGGGAACGTGTGCCGTCGAGCTGGGCGATGCTGCCCTCGCGGGCGGCAAAGTCCGCGCCGGCGTCGGCTTTCGTGGCGATGTTGCGAATGATAATTTGGACTTCATCGTTTTTTTCATCGGTTCCGTCGCTGGCGGTGACAGTGAATCTCAGAAGGGTGTCTGAAGCGACGCCCGGAGCGACGAACGAGGCCAGGGGCGACTCCGCGTTGTCAATGGTGACGGCGGGAAGACCGTCCACCTGTCGCCAGCCGTAATTCATAATCGGCCCGCGAGTCGAGAAAGAGTAGCTGGCGTCGAGGACAGCGACGCTTCGTTCGTCAACCGCCCGATCGAGGCCGTACACAACGAGCGGGTCGCGCTTCTGGTTGCCATAAACCTCCAGCTCCGCGACCGAGGTGAACCCGGCGACTCCTCCCGGGTAGCCGTAGAGCCGGACGCCCCGCGCTCGCACGGTTTGGAATGCAATATCGAAACGCGAGTAAGCCGTGCGTCCGAGTCGGGAGTCGGTGAAATCGTAAGGAGGAGAGATCGCGACGTTCGGCGCCTCTTCCCAGGTGACGCCGTCTTCAGTGAACTGAACCGTGAGGTTAGTCCACCACCCTCCATCGTCGAAATGCATCCCTTCGTAATAGACAATTTGGTCGAGGTACAGCGGCTCAGACCACAGGTAGCCGAACCAGTCTTCGTCGAGAGTCTCGTAGCCGTCGAAGGTGTCATAATTTTCGAGGAGGATTCCATTATTAATGGCGTTGAGGTTCTTCACACCCCCGCCGGTGGGGGAGCTGACGAGGGCGATTGGGATGGCGTCGGGCCGACGAGCGAGGTTGGGCATGGCGGTGACGGACACCTCGTTTGAAAGGGGTCCCTCGTGCGGGGGAAACGAGTTTTTTCCCGCGACCCGATAGTAATAGGTGACCCCCTCCTCAAGGAACCTGTCCTCGGCTGACGTGCCGCCGACGAAGGGCCGGATAGTCTGAAAGGAGGACATCGTGCCGTCGGGCAGTTGCTCGGCCCTCTTGACAACATAGCCATCGGCGTCGGGGATTGATCCCCAGTGAAGTGTCACGGAAAGGTGACCGACTTCCGCGGTGAGGTTGAGGGGAGGAACCGTCGGCGGATTTGTCGCTCTCACAGTGACAGTGGTGATGTCAGAATCCCAGCCAGTGGGGCCGGAGATGATCAGTCGGAAGGTCAAGATGACGGCAATGTCGAGGGGGGGCGCGACAAATGGAGCGATGGACTGATCCGGGGCGCTGAGGATGACCTCCGGCTCATCGCCAACCATCACCTGTTCCCAGTGATAGGTATCGGGGTTCCACGAGCGGGTCCCATCCAGGAGAACTGTGTCTCCCTCATAGACTGTCTGGTCCGGCGGAGCGATCGCGACCGTGGATGCCTCAAGCTCCGGGATATGGAAGTTGCCAAATGTGGCCGTTGCGAGGACGCCGCTGACGTGGCTCGTCAAACAGATACCGACGTAAACCGGATTGGTCATGGCGAGCGAGTGGGTATTTTGGAAGGGGCGTTCCCAAGTTTCCCCGTCGTCGCTCCACCAGCCGGTGAACTCATTTCCGTTGCGGACGATTCGCAGCCAGATGGGGTATATGATGGGATTGCCGGGTTCGGATTGTCCCGTCCAGGAAGCTAGAGAATTCGCCTTGTCTCTCCACTGGAACGCGACGCCATTGTCGCGGGTGGCAACGAGGTAAACGTCCTTGGAGCCGGGGGTGAGGTCCTGGCGAACCATGATGCCGGCTTTCGACCAGGAATGGGGCCAGCGCCCCTCAGGGTTGTCCACTCTCACGGAGACGGAGAAATCGCCGGACATCTCGACGTAGAGGAAACGGAAATCGTCCTGGCTATCCCAGATGTCGTGTCCGTTGGCGGTTACGGTGTAGGTGTCGGTGAGCGGCTCATAGACGGTTGTGCCGGGAGTGGAGTCCCGGCCGAGAATGTCCGCGGACGTGAAAGGATACTCCACCCCCACGCTCACGGAGGTGAGGAGAAGGAACGACAAAATGCTCAGCGGTACGTGCGCCCGCACGGCACAATCCCTCGGTTCGGCGACAGGCTTTTTCTGATAAGAGTCATCCGGAGACGCGACAGGTGCGAAGGCGCGCCCACCGACGATAGGGCGAAGCTCCACAACCCCTCTGCGCTGCCAGGCGCGTCACATTTGCCTCGCAACTCTGTGCTTCCTTATCTATTATACCAGAAACGGAGAGAAAACGGCAGTGGGTCTTGGACCGAACCGCCGCGGCGACTGACGGGGGAGTTCGTCACACGACTCGCCTGACAAGGACGGTGAATGCCTCACGGGGGATATCAACGAGAATCTGTCGGATGTCCGCCTCGTTGAAGTTTGCTTTTTTCAATGCTGGGATGAAGTCCGTGAAAAGCGTAGTGAACGGACGGAAATTGCCGCCGCGAGGTTCGCCGACCGAGTACCAACCAGCGTCGTGGGACACGAGGACCCGGTTCAGGACGCCTCGGTCTTTCATGGCGTTCACTTGCTCGACGCAGGTCGCGATACTGTTCGGGCCGACGTTGTCAATCTCGATCCAGGCTCCGGCTCTTGCGGCCGCAACTCGCGTCTCCACGTCCCAGCCGTTCTGCGCGTGAACCCAGACGAACGCGCTGGCGTCCACCCCCTCTTCGCGAAGTACCTCCAATTCATTAAGCCCCGCTTCCGTTCCGCCGGTGTGAGAGGCGATGGTCAAACCGGTTTTCAGATGCGTGCGCGCCGCGGCTCGCACAAGCTTTCGGTCAATTTCCGAGAGCTTTCCCGAGTCCACGCCAATCTTGATGAAGCCGGGACGGATGCCCGTGCCTTCGATTCCCTCCTGCCATTCTCGCACCCACCGAGCGGCGAGTTGCTCGGCAGTCTCCTCGTGTGCATGCTTCGGGACGAACTTGTCATTCGCCGCTCCGTAGTAGCCCGTGTTGGTCATAACGTGCATCCCTGTCTCTGTGGATAATCTCTTCAACAGCTTGACATCTCGCCCGAGGTAGGCGGGCGTGCACTCGACAAAAGACCGACAGCCGAGCTTTTCGATCTGTTCGAGAAATGGCAGAATCACCTCGAACGCCTCGTCCGCGTGGTAGCGATCCGGGCTGATTTTGTCGGCCCCAATGAAATCAACGAGGACATGCTCGTGCGGCAGTGTGACGCCCATCTCCTCAGGCGAAATCGGGCCCAGGACGGCCATCACGTTTCCCTCGTGGGGCAGAGATTCCGCGCCGGCAGCTCGCGTAGCAATACTACCGAGACACGCCGTGCCAATCGTTCGAAGGAAACTCCGTCTATTCATTCTCTCGAAACCCTCCTGTTTCTATGTGTCCTGTCGAAACGAGCTTTTCGTGAAGACCCCTTTGCGTGCTTTGCGCCTTCGCGAGAGGTTCCCCTGCGCCTTTTCTCTCACGCCAAGACGCGAAGAGAATTTCGACAGGATTCACAGGATTCTCACGACTGTGAAAATCATCCTGTCCATCCTGCTATCCTGTCCACGTCTTCCTCCGTGGCGTCTTTGCGCCTTTGCGCGAGGCGATCGTATCTTCCATCTCTGCGTTCTCTGCGCCCTCTGCGGTGAATCCTCCGCACAGAAAACTCTTGGGTTCGCTCATCAATCATACTATCTTACCTTGAAAACTTGTGGGACTACTTTCCGGTTTCGTTTTTTAGCTGCTTCATGGAAAGGGAATCGAATGAGTCGAGGAGAAACACGACGCGAGTTTTTATCGCAAATGGCAGGATTGGCCGCGTTGACGGCTGCTGGCTCAATCGCTGAGCCTGCCGAGAGGAGCGAGCCTCGCCGGCCGAGTATCGTTTTAGTCATCGCTGACGACTTAGGCTATGGCGACCTCGGCTGCTACGGTTGTCCGGATATTCGCACGCCGGTCATTGACAAACTGGCGTCGCAGGGCGTGCGATTCACGAGTTTCTATGCGAATGGTCCGGAATGTACGCCAACGCGAGCAGCCCTCATGACCGGGCGCTATCAGCAGCGCATCGGAGGACTCGAATGCGCCATCGGAACCGGAAACGTCGGCCGTTATGACGACGCGATCCGACTCGCCGAGAAACACGAGCTTGGTCTCCCTGTCGACGAAAAGTCCATCGCGCGAATGCTGAAGGATGCCGGTTACGCGACCGGACTTTGCGGGAAATGGCATCTCGGTTACGAGCCGAAGTTCTCCCCTCTCAAGCACGGGTTCGACCATTTCTTCGGCGTGCTCGGAGGAACCGCGGATTATTTCCATCACACCGAGCCGCAGGGCGATCCCATGCTCTATCTCAACGATAAGCCCGTCCAACGTGAGGGATACCTTACGGACCTGATTACGCAGGAAGGGGTCGGGTTCATCAAGAGACACAGAATCGTTGGGTTCTTCCTCGACGTCTCCTACACCGCCCCGCATAGCCCGTACCAGCGACCCGGCGACAAAAAAGACAAGCCCGTGCCTCAGGCAGACTGGGATGTCGGGACGCGAGAGGACTACGCGGCTATGACGGAACACATGGACAAGGGCGTCGGGGAGATTTTAGCGGCGCTCGAGGAAGCGGGCGTCGCGGACAACACCGTCGTGATTTTCATCAGCGACAACGGCGGCACGGACAAGGGGCGAAACGCTCCCTTCTCCGGTAACAAAGGAGGTCTCTTTGAGGGCGGGATACGCGTTCCGTGCATCGTCCGCTGGCCCGGAGTCATGCCCGCAGGAGCCGAGTCAAACCATCTCGCCATAACGATGGATCTGACAGCATCCATCGCCCGGATAGCCGGAGTCTCTCCGCCCGAAAACCGACCGTTCGACGGAGTTGACATTCTTCGACAAATCGAGCGAGAGCGAATCCCGTCTGAACGAAGGCTTTTCTGGCGAGCGCGACGCGGCGAACGAACCTGGCGAGCCGTCCGCAAGGGCTCCCTCAAGTACATCACGCGAAAAGACGGCGATAAGCTCGACGAATTCCTCTTCGACCTCGACCTTGACCCGCAGGAAAAGACCAACCTCCTTTCCGACCGAAAACCCGACGCCGAAAGCCTCAAACACCCTCTCGCAAACTGGGAATCCGAGGTTCAATGTCAACGATGAAGCAAGCAGTGCCGGCCGAACATTCCGACATGGTGCGAGGCCTTGAAACTCGCTTGACATTTGAGGTTTTTCCGAGATAACATGTGAATGGGTGATATTTCTCGGGACGTGAGGTGCTGAACGTGGCTGTCAAAGGTCCCCAAGACGACCCTTGGCCAAGGATAGATACATGGGTCTGGCAGCGTTAGTCCCTATCAATCGAGAATTTGTTCTGCGGAAATGCGCTTTGTTTCAGGATGTGCACTTGTGGCCTCTCCGGCAAGAGTTAGATCCGGAACGCTGGCTGAGTAATTTTCTTCCTTCCGAGATCGATCACGCCGTCCACCTTCTGAACGCCTTCATGTACTTTAGCCGGGAGGTTATGAACCAGATGATGATCGCCGCTTTTCAGGGATTAAGTCACCTCCAGTGGTGGGGGAACGAGCCGTACATAAGCTCTCGTGCTGGGTGGCGATCATTCGTGGACAGCGTACTTATCACCTGCGTCACAGGAGAGCGCCCCAGCGACACGGACAGCGGGCACCATTTCCAAAGGATGGCTCGGCAGGTTCTCGGGATTCCGGAACAGCGCATTTTGAGCCCTGAGGACACCCTTAGGGAGATTCTGAACCATGGACCTCGGTGCGTGGTCTTTGTTGATGATTTTGTGGGTTCTGGGAGGCAGTTCAGGACAACGTGGGCGCGCGACGTCGCCGTGACTAAGTCCGCATCGATCTCGTTCCAGAAGGTGGCGTCAATCATGCCCGACAACAGGTTCTTTTATTGCCCCCTCATATGTACTCGTCACGGCGAGAGGGTGGTCCGAAACAAGTGCCCCGAAGTCGAGGTTTGTCCGGCACACTTCCTAGAGCCCGAATATGGTGCCCTCTCGCCCGACAGCTTCGTTTGGCCCGATCATCTTCGCGCCTCGGCATACACCTTTCTTGAACAGGCAAGCGCTCGCGCCGGGATTGCCGACACTGAATGGCGAGGTATTGATGACCTTGGCTTGGTGCTCGCGTTCGAGCATAGTGTTCCGGACGCAGCCCTGAAAATGATATATTGGGAGAAGAACAACTGGAAACCGCTGGTCAGGAGAAAATGAGCAAGCAACCGCGCCCGCTAACAGCTGTGGAACAGGTTAGCCGGTGGTTCGGCAGCTTCAAGGCCGAATGGCTCAGGGAGCAGATGTACGATCTGTTTACAGAGCCTTCGTATTTTCCGGAAGTCACCTCCCCCCGTCCGTGCGTGCTGTTGGGGGGCCGAGGAACCGGCAAGACGACGGTGCTCCGCTGCATGTCCTACGAAGGCCGTTTCGCCTTGACGGGCGAGGCAATCGATGGCGTGCCAAAGTGGCCGTACTATGGCTTCTACCTGCGAGTGAATACGAACAGGGTCACAGCTTTCAGTGGCCCTGAGCTGACGGACGAAAGGTGGACGCGTGCATTCGGGCATTATTTTAACCTCGTCCTGTGCACGCTTGTCTTTCGTTTCTTGGAGTGGTATCAGCTGCGCTGTCCCCAATCGGACTCGCTGAAGCCGAACGACTGCGCCGAGGTCGCGGCGAGTCTGCATCTAGGAGATTTGACGACCCTGCGTGATTTGCTGGCAGGTGCTCGTCGGGCATTGGTGGACTTCGAAGCATGCCTAAACAACGTGGCCGAGGGAAAACTGCCGCCACTTTCCATGCAGGGCGCCCCGCTCGATGCCCTCTTCGAGGCCTTGCCTCGCCTGCCGGACTTTGTCCACAAGACGTTTTTCTTTCTGATCGACGAATATGAGAACTTCCTTGATTACCAGCAGCGTGTCGTTAACACTCTCATAAAGCATTCCGGAGAGGCCTACACTTTCAAGGTGGGGGTCAGAGAGCTTGGTTGGCGGTGCCGCACCACGCTAAACGAAAACGAGCAACTGATCCATCCCGCAGACTATGAGCGCATCCATATCCAGGAGAAGTTGGATGGCGAGCCTTTCGTCAAACTGGCGCTTCAAGTATGTAATGAGCGAATAAAGAGATTGCGTATCCCAAGAAAACGTGTACCGAACCTCGAACAGCTTTTGCCTCCCCTCGACGAAGACGAGGAAGCGGAGTTACTTGATGAGGGCAGCGGAAAGTTAGAGGCGGCCGCACGGGAGCTGTCTCGAGCCGTCCCGCCGGAAGACTCCCCTCTGCTTCAGACACTGACCCCGCTTCAAAAGTACTTCTTGCTCTGTTGGTCGCAAGGCAAGGCGATGCCGCTGGAGCAGGTCTGGCGGCAGTTCCTGGACTCCACGGTCGAGCACGAAACGCGGTACATGAATTACAAGCACTCGATATTGTATACGTTACGACGCGGCAAGCGAGGCATCCAGAAGTATTACAGCGGGTGGAGGGTATTTACCCAGTTGGCCGCATGCAATATCAGATACTTCTTGGAGCTCGTCGTGCAGAGCCTTCTGACCGCCCTCGAACACACTGGCCGGCTTGACAAGCCCATTTCGGCCAAGATTCAAACGCTCGCTGCTCAGGCTGTGGGCAAGAAGAATCTGTCTGAGCTCGAAGGCCTGAGTGTCTACGGGGGGCAGCTGACGAAACTGCTGTTGGGCTTGGGCCGGGTTTTTCAGACCATGGCCTCTGAACCACTCGGTCACGCACCGGAGGTAAATCAGTTCCACCTTGTGGACGGTGACCCACTGTACAGTGAGACCAAGACCGGCACTGATCAACCTGACGAAGTTGAATGTCTCTTGACATCCGCCGTGATGCACCTTGCTCTCCTGCGAAGTCCAGGAAGTAAGCTGGCAGACGAGACAGAGACTAAGGACTACGACTACATGATTCACCCTATTTTCAGCCCCTTCTTCGTTTTCAGCCACCGGCGCAAGAGGAAGATGTCTCTGAGGCGCGATCAGCTGCTGGGCCTCGTACACCATCCCAAAAAGACGATCCGGGAAATACTCGCGGCCCAGAACCGCGCGACCGAGGACCCCTTGCCGGAGCAGTTATTGATGTTCCAAGGCTACTACGATGCCGATTCGTGACCATCCCCTCCCGACGCGTTGCTACGACCGAGTGGAACGTTTCTCTCCAGAAATCGGGAGCGCGTACGTTTTCGGCAGGTCCGTTGAGGACAGGAGCGCGCATGTCGAGAAATGGACAGAACGTGGCGAGAGTGTGCAGTTCGTCCAAATTCTGGATGAAACACGCAATTCCTTTAGGATGGCGATCGCCGGGTGTTCGCAAGAAGTGCTTCTGAGGAGCAGCTCCCGACTGGCGGCTTTTTGGTCGAGTATTGACAGGCCGATGTGCTACCTCGATATCACCGGTTTGCCTCATCACATCTGGGCTCCTCTACTCCGCTCAGGATTGAGCGCCTGCCGGCGACTGGCCGCCGTGTACGTCGAACCGGCCGACTATCAGCTGAGCCCGGTCCCAACAGAGGGCGAGATTTTCGACCTCAGCGAAAAAATATCTGGCATCGCCCCGATCCCTGGGTTTGCTTCGCTGACCGAGCCCGCTGACGAACGCGTATGCTTCGTTCCCTTATTGGGATTCGAGGGTATCCGCTTTGCGTATTTGGTTGAGCAGGTGCAGCCTCCAGGCGAGAGAATAATCCCCGTTATTGGCGTACCCGGATTTCGTCCCGAGTATCCTTTTCACGCCTTCCAGGCCAATATGTCAGTCCTCAAGGAGACCCAGGCTTGGAAGAGCGTGCGTTATGCCAGAGCCAACTGCCCTTTCAGCCTGTTCTACCTGTTGGAGGACATCGCAGAGCAGTATCCGGAGCACCAGCTCAAGATCGCTCCCATTGGCACGAAACCGCATGCTTTGGGTGCCGTGCTGTTTGCCGCCACTAGCCGACGGCCGGTTGAACTCATATATGATCACCCCATTCGGAAGGCGAAGCGCACCAAGGACACGGGGCGGTTATTTGTATATTTCGTGTCGGCATTCGCTCAAGGGTGACATCCACCTGGAGCAGACAATGGACCGGTTCTACACACCGCCGCAGCTTGCAGAAAAAGTGGTGCGAATGGCGTGCTCCGATGCACTGCCAGAACGGGTCGCCGACTTTGCTGCCGGCAGTGGCGGTTTGCTGCACGCAGCACTTACTCGGTGGCCGGGAGCGGAGATCGTCGCAACGGATATCGACCGGCAAGCCGTCGAGCACCTTCGCCGCTCAAATGCAACGTGGCGCGTCGGCAAATGCGACTTCCTCAACCGAAATTCGCGGGCGCGCTGTCGTGTCCTCTCTGAGATAAGGGGCGGTGTCCCCTTGGTTTTGCTAAACCCTCCTTTTTCGTGTCGCGGCGGCAGGCGATGGTCAGCCGGGCTGAATGGCACCGGTGTTCGCGTCAGCAAGGCATTAGCATTCGTAATAACGGCAATATCATACCTGGCTCCCGAAGGGCAGATCGTCGCCATTCTTCCGGCAGGGACCGTGAGAAGCGATGGGGATCGGAGGGCCTGGGAACTGTTACGGGCGATTTGTTGCTGCAAGTCGGCAGCGATGGACGGGCGTAAGACCTTCGCGGGTTGCTACCCTCAGACTATCATAGTACGCTTGAAGCTACGCTCCCGCCATGTGCGGCTGGAAAAAGTCCGTCTGTGGCGCAGCGCATATGTGAAGGCAACCAAAGCGACCACAGTCTCCATCATACGGGGGACATTTCAGATGCACACCTTGCAGAGATACCGATCATCAAGCTCCGTGCCGCTACTCCACACCACTAGCCTTGACAGAACTGAGGTTGTCGCCCCGCGGGTGCGGGTGAGCACGTCCAGAAGGAAAGTGAGAGGTCCCGCAGTCCTGTTGCCCAGAGTAGGACAGCCCGACCCGGCCAAAATCTGCCTTTACATGAAAAAGGAGCCTGTCGCGCTGTCGGACTGCGTGCTGGCTTTGCGCTGCACCACGTGCGCTGACGCCCGTTCGGTACGACAGGTGTTGCTCAAGAACTGGGGTGTCCTCGAAACACTTTACGGTGGTACATGCGCTCGATACATAACGATAATGCGTTTGACAAACCTGCTTGAATCCTGTGGATTGTCCGTTACGAGCGCCTCATCTGATCGGTCATGAGAAGCAGGGGGGGCCGGTACAGCGCCCAGCCGAAGAGCTCGTGAATCTGAGTCACCGTCACGCGGATTCCGCGTCTGCTCACAGTGAGGCGGCTATTTTGCCTGCATGATGCAGTCGCGGGTGAGGGCGGCGAGTTCGGGGCCGTGGGTTTCGGAGGAGCGGAGGTCGCGGGGGACTTTCTCGTTCATCAAGTCCACCACCTGTTTCGCGAGGTAGAGGTTGTCCCTCGATAGCTCGATGAATTTCCTCGGCACGATCACCCGTGAGGAGAGCTCTTCGCCAGCCCGCACCACCGCTAAAATCGTAGCCCTGCCTGCCCGCAGGCGCGCAAAGTCCAATCCGGGGTCCAAGTGGGTTGTGCGCGGCAATGCCGTGTCGGGTTGGCACAGCCAGAGGGCAACGCGCAGGGGACCCGGTCGAGCCAAATCATCCAAGCCCCGAACGGGCGCAATAGTCCAATGCCACTGTGATAGAGCCGCATCCCCTGAATTCTACCACTATCGCTCGGCGCGGCTACAGATGAGTGGCAACAGTGGAAGCCGGGCCATAGTTGGCCGTACCGCCGGCATCTTGCCGGCTGTCTGGGGGGCATCTTGCCCCCCATTGAGGTGCTCCGCGCTGAAGCGAGTGGCTGTGGCCATCGCCTTCTGAGGGCGGGACGCCCTCAGGACAGCCGCCGAGACGGCGGCGTTACCTCTCGCAAGCCCCCCATTGAGATGCCAACGACCCACTGAAACGTAGCCACACGCACTATCGCTCGGTGCGCGTGGCGAGTTTCTGGGGTTGGATGCGGGGAGAATGCGCTCCGCAACTCTCGGCGTTGGTCTCCTCGGCTTGCGGACTCGGGTAGAAGCCGAACTGGCGAAGGAGCTTCAACTTCGGCAGGACATTGTTCTCCAGGTCAATGTGGAAGAAGCCGGGGAAAACATCGGGGTTGTCCATGATGAGGCGGAAGTAGGACTCGTAGCGTTCCGGGATCTCCACATTGCCGCCGTGGCAGACTTCGTGCCCCGTGAAAACGAATTCCGGGAGGAGGTACGGGCAGAATTCGAGTTGAGCTTTGCCCGCGTATTCCCTGTAGATTTCCGTCTGGGGCAGAAGCGAAAGGAGGCTCGGCAGGACCCGGGCGCCCATCATCCGGAACGAGACCATCTGGAAGAGCGACTGGTTGAAGTCCTCCATCGTCTCGAACGGAAAGCCCCACACGAAAAACGCGTCCACTCTCGGGAAAATCTCGACGGCTTTCGGAATCAGGTCGAGGCTTTCGGCTGCCGTAAATCCTTTCTTGATTCGTTTCAGCACGGCATCGGAGCCGGACTCGATGCCGAAGCGCAGCTCGATGCAGCCGCTGTCGGCCATCGCTCGCATCATCTCCACGTCCGTCAGGTTGACCCGCCCAAAAGCTTTCCACTCGACGTCAAGCCCGGACGCTTGTAGCTCGCGGCAGAAGTTCATTACCTGGCGCTTGCCCGAAACGAAAAACTCATCCTGAAAAAGGAAGAGGTCCACTCCGGCTTCGCGTTGCAGCAGCTTCATCTCCTCCACGATGTTCTTCGGGCTTCGGAAATGGCTCTCCAGGTTCCAGACCGGCGCCACCGAGCAAAATGTGCAGGGATACGGGCAGCCGCGGCTGGTCATCATCCCGTAGCCAGCGTATTGCTTGAGGTCAATCTTCGTGAACGCGGGGAAAGGAATCGTGTCGAGGTCCTGAATCCTATCGCGGTCGGGGTTGTGATGAACCGAGCCGTTGCTTCGGTAAGAGATGCCCTTGATTGTTGACAGGTTGTTCCCATTGCGCAGGACATCGAGCAAGTCAGGGCCGGTGAGCTCTCCTTCACCCCGACAAATCACATCCACCCACGGGAATAGGCGTAGGATTCTGTCCTCGACAGACTTTGTGCCGACCCCGCCCAGCACGAGAGTTCTGTCAGGATACCTTTCTCGAAGCGCCTTCATCGCCATGATGGTGAACGGCAGAAGATTCGCCATGCACGACAACCCAATCACCGGCGCCGGGTCGTCGAGGAGCGACAGAAACGCATTCATGTCGAACGGATCATCCGCCGGGCACAGTTGGTAATCGCGGAAATCCACCGCGAACCCGGCGTTCTCCAACGCCCGACTGAGATAGAGGCAACCCAGCGGCACGTGGAGCTCTCGTTCGATCTCCTCGCCGTACCGCATGAACAGCATATTCAGATTGACCAGTGTTATATCCGATGGCATTGGACTCTGCATCCTCCTTCGCCGCAACAGGCGAGACTAACCTTCCGATTTCACATCCTCAGCGGCCTGTTCCTTCGGTTTCGGACGGTCCGGGCGAATGCCCCTGACCACTTCGTCATCGTCCGAAGCCTGTTCCTTCTCCTCGACCTGAGTCTCCGCCGCCGGTTTCTCGTCCTCCGGCCGGTCGGGCCGGGTACCCTTCACTTCTTCTCCATCGTCATCACGACAGCCCAGAGTGCTCGCCCCCAGCGCTGCCAACATGACAGCCGCCGCTCTGCCGAGAAACGCCCTTCGGCTCGTCTCGCTGACCTTCGTATTGGCGATAATCGCCTCCAGTTGGCCCCTTGGGACCGCGTTGAGCATCAGAACCTCCGCCGGACCAAGTTCCAGCTCGATCTCCTTCGCCGCCTCCGAACGTTTCTCAACCAGCAGGTTCCTGAATTCAGCGTCAACCGAAGCCTTCTTCACGAGGACCTCGATCCCCCGCGGAATGTCCCCGAGACTCTTACCGGACCCCGGCGGCCTCGCCCCAACAATCGTCGTCCTCACCGCCTCCTGCTCCGGTGTTCTTCCCTTGTGCTCTTTCCTCGCCATGGCTGTTCCTCCGGTTCCATCCATTCGTTTTCTAGTTTTACTCAAGCGTCCGGATCTGGTTCGGTGTCTTTGTCTGCCGGAGCTTCGATCTGCGACTTCGAGGCATTTACTTCGTCCGGCCGGATACCGCCGCATCCGTTGCAGCCCATCGTTCCAGTTCCCAATGCTGCCAGCATAACGGCGGCCACCTTGCCGAGAAACACTGCCCTGCTCTTCCAGCTCACCTTGGTGTGGGCGATAATCGCTTCGAGTTGGCCTCTCGGCACATTGTTGAGCATGAAGACCTCTGCCGCATCCAGCTCCAGCTCGATCTCCTTCGCCGCCTCCGAACGCTTCTCAACCACCAGCTTCTTGAATTCAGCATCAACCGAAGCCTTCTTCACCAACACCTCAATCCCCCGCGGAATGTCTCCGATGCTCTTTCCAGAACCCGGCGGCCTCGCCCCAACAATCGTTGTCCTCACCGCCTCCTGTTCCGCCGGCCTTCGCCCAGCTTTGTCAATTTTCATAGTTCGCTTTCCTCCTCGCCGCTCCACCAGTTCATTGGCAGATTGGCAATTTGCCTGCCATTGGCTGACGGAAGGATGAATTGAGTGATACGCCTCTCTCCGTCAACGGGCGGCTTCTCTCCTACTTCCTCCATCGCAGGTTGCTTTTGAATGGCTCGCCGACAAATACGTCCTCGAGGGTAGGACCCTTTCCCCAGCCCGAATACCGACGGTCTTGTGTCCACGCGTATACTATGCCATCAGACCGCAGTCGCTTGCCAACGTAAGGCGTTGCAGCCGCGATGGTGTATTTCGTGCTCCTATCGTATTTTGCGGGCCACGCAACGGCGCACCACGCCTCCTCTCGCAGGGACACATCCTCTGGTGCATAGACCTTCACGAGATAGAACTCATGAACCTTCCCCTCGCCTGCTTCCGACCTGAACTCTGTCATATCCTCGCTGACCTGTGACCATCCGAGCTGGTCGGCCATCGCCAGGATATTGGCGAGAGTCGTGAACTCCGCCTTTCCATCGCCGTCCTCGTCAAAAATGCACTTATCTCTGAGAGCCAACTGGGCTCTGTGTAGAGAGACCAGATAGTTCCCCATGTATAGCCTCCGACCCAACGATGTCGGCGTCATCGGCCGCGAAAAGAGAATCACCGCGAGGGCGGTCAACAATATGCCCAGAACCCATCCCAAGACTCCGGGACGGAACTTGCGATGTCTGGCTTCAATCGGATGCTTGACGTTGGCTCCAGCGTCTTCCCGGAGGGCCATATGCGTACTCCGGAACTTTCCTTGCGCCGGCGACAGCGGCGCGCTGGTCATATGCGGTTCCGCGTCATCCAACGGACCCTGTTTTCCTCAGCTCTCCGAATCCGGGCCGGACTCGTCGTCTGCGGGGGCTTCGAGTTCTCGCTTGGCGGCGAAGTCGCGGTCCGGGTCAATGCCCTTACCGCAGCCTGTGGGAAGCGTTATTGTGCCGAGAGCGGTGAGCATGACCGCCGCGGTTCTCCCAAGAAACGCCGCTCGGTGTTTCCAGTTCACCTTCGTCCGCGCGATAATCCCCTCGAGCTGCTCTTTCGGCACGGTCGTGAGAATCATCCGTTCGGCGGAATGGAGATCGAGATCAATCTCTCGCGCAGCGTCGGCCCGCTTCTCGATCAGAAGCTGTTTGAATGCAGGGTCAACGGAGGCTTTCTTGACGAGGACTTCGATGCCGCGAGGAATGCTTGCCGGACTTGTCTCCGCGGACAGTGGATGTTTGGTGGAGGCAGCGCGGCGCGCCGCTTTGTTTCCGACGGGCGCGCGGTCCGTCTCCTTCCGAGAAGTTCGACGTTTCAGCTTATCCATAGTCCCTCCCTCAAATGTAGTTCCAACCTGTTTCCAACATAGCACATTTCTAAAACAAGTCAATACTGTACATGGGAGAAGGGTGTGGCTACGGATGATGGGGCGACGGATGAATCCGCTCATCGAGAAGCCCGGCTAAAGCCGGCTCCGGCAAACAAGGTTCGCTTCTCCCATACCACCGCCTGAAGACGGTGGCTAAAGTGGGATGCCGGCTAAAGCCCGGCAAGCCAGGGCGACGTTTAGGCCGAGTCGCGGGGACCCGGACCGTCTTGTACGGCAGGTGACTGGATTTGCGAAAGTCCGTACTCAGGGGTGCGAAAGAGTGCTGCCCGCCTGACGCCAATCTTCAGGGGAGCGCTTCGGCACGTGGGTTGTGGGAGGAAGAATGAAGGCGCCCAAGAGCAATCTACGGGCGCCTCATGAAGTAGCGCGGGAGGGGAAAGGCACTGTATTGTTTTGCCTTCCTGCCAATCACATTCCTTCAGCCCAACGTCAAGCTGTGAGTTTCTCTGACTTTGGCCTTCATGCTGAAGTTGCCTTCCTGATCCGTTCTGCCTTTCCTCTCCCGCAAGTTGCCTTCGGCGCGGTTCCAGCAGCATTTGCCGGTCGGCTGGGGGTGAAAGCCCGTGTCTAAGGCTCTGAGTGCGCACCCGTTTTCTCCAGCAACCCGCTGCGGGATTGGTTCGCGCGGCCCGGCACATACCGGGGCCTAAGGGCGGCACGAGCGGCATCTCTCCCTCGCCGGATGGAGCTGGCCCCCGGCCGCGAATAATGCGGCCTTGCCCGTTCGGGTCCCACCGTTGGTCTGCGAGCCGCTCGTTCGTGGCAGTCGCCGGAACGCACCGCTTCACTCACGATCGGAAACGTCGGTCGCAGCTTGGCTGACCGCGCGAACCACATCCCGCGCCGAAAATGTCAAAGAACAGTACGTAGAAAAAGCGTCCTATGCTGCTCAGTGCTCCCCAGTTGGGCATGACGTCGCCGGGGGGGTTCGGGGGGTGTAAATTCGACGTTATGAGCACCAGTAGCATAGGAACGTGTGTGAGGTGTACAACAAGCGTGCCAAGGGAAGGATGGGGAAACAGATGCAGGTGACATATCTCCTAACCGTTGGCGGGTCAATTCATTAAAAAGCGAGATTCTGTCTCTTGGCTCAGCCCTCCGGGGTGACCGCAGGTTCTTCTCGCTCCGGGGCGCAGAATTTTTTCAACAAGAGCGCTGTGAAAACTCGGCGCCCATTCGCCCCCGAGCGAACTGCGCGACAAGTCTTTCCGCCGGATCGGGGGATCAGCGAGTTTTGGAGACGGGAGCGAGACTCGGAGGCCGGTCTATCACGGGAGGACCTCCTGGGAGTATCGGCTCTCAGAGATGTGGAGCGGTTTCTACACCGGGGAGCCCCGCGGCCGCGGGCATCCGGGAGGGAAAAGCCTTTACAGGCCGAGTCTTCTTATCTTGTAGTAAAGGGCCGAGCGGTCTATCTTGAGCATCCTCGCGGCCTTGCTTTTGTTTCCGCCCGCCTCACGGAGTGCCTTCGTGATGACCTGTTTCTCGGCTCTTTCGGCGGCCTTGCGGGACACCTCTTTCAGGGAAACACCGTCCTTGTCGAAGCCCATCTCTGTTTCCGCCTCCTCCTCGGCTGCGTCCGCTCCGAGACTCTGACCTATGTGGCGAGGGAGGACCACATGGTCGGCCAGGAGGACAACTCGCTTGATAACGTTCTTCAACTGTCGGACGTTTCCGGGCCAGGAGTAGCTCATCAGGCGACTCATGGCGCCGGGGGAGATGCTTTCCACCTGTCTGTTGAACTCGAAATTCGCCTCCTCGAGAAAGCGTCTGGCGAGAATCAGGATGTCAGCTTTTCTTTCCCGGAGAGCGGGGACATAAACGGGGAATTCGTTAAGGCGGTGATAGAGGTCCTCCCGGAAGGTCCCCTTTTCGACCGCCTTCCGGAGATTCACGTTCGTGGCGGCGAGGATGCGGACGTTCACGGGGACAGTCTTCTTGCCGCCAACCCGTTGGATTTCTCTCTCCTGGAGGACGCGGAGGAGTTTCCGCTGGGCGGGGAAGGAGAGGTTAGTGATTTCGTCGAGGAAGACGGTCCCTCCCTCCGCCAGCTCGAACTGTCCGGCTTTTCTCTCCGTCGCCCCGGTGAAGGCGCCCTTTTCATAACCGAACAGCTCACTTTCGATCAGCGTCTCGGGCAGCGTTCCGCAGTCCACCACGATGAAAGGGTCATTTCTTCGGTTGCTGTAGTGATGGATGCCCTTCGCGACGAGTTCCTTGCCGGTCCCACTCTCCCCTTGAATGATGACGGTGGCGTCCGTAGGGGCAACCATTCGGATTTGATGAAAGACCTCCTGGATTTTCTCGCTGTTCCCCATGAGGCGTTCGAGATTCACCTCCTTGCCGAGCTCGCCCTTGAGGTACGCGACCTGGCGGCTGAGTTGCTGGGCGCCCAGCGCGTTTTCAACCCGGATGATGAAAGTCTCTCGCTCGATGGGCTTGCACAGGAAATCGTAGGCTCCGGAGCGCATCGCTTCGACGGCGAGCTCGATGTCGCCATAGCCGGTGATAATGACCACCTGGACGCTGGAGTGAACTTCTTTGAGTCGGCGCAGTATCTCGATACCGTCCCCATCGGGGAGCTTGTAGTCGAGTACGACGAGGTCGGGCCATACTTTCTTGACCCGTTCGAGAGCCGATTGCCCGTCGGCCGCAACGGAGGTGTCATGTCCCCGCTGACGAAGGATGGTCGCCAGAAGCTCCCTTATCTCTCGCTCGTCATCTACAACCAGTACGTTTCCCATTGGTCCTGACCCTCGCTGTTATGGTCATGAGAAACACCCATGAAGATGGACCAATCGTCATGAAACCGTCGAATTGGCCGTCCAGCGGGTTGGAGCTGACTTCCGGGTCACCAGTCAAAGCGTCCCAGAGTCGCCACGGGCCTCAGAAAGTTCCCCCCAGGGCATAAAAAAAGGGTCATCCGGCCCGCATCATATACGGGCGGATTCCCCCCGGCGGCAGTTCATCTTCAACCAAAATTCCTATCAAAAGATATGCTACCACTATGGCCGAGCGGTGCCAAGACTGAAATTCGATTTTGTGCGAGATTCTGAATTTGCAGCAGTTCCATGGAAAGTGAAATCGAAGTGCACACCCCGGCTTCAGTGAAAGAAAGGGGAGAACCCGAATGGGAGGTTATGGTAAACTTCAGCGGAATCATGGCCTGACCGGGGCAAAAAGGCTTCTCAGGTCTGACAATTTCCCCCGGAGTCCTTGTGATTTCTCGTGCCGGAAGGAAAGGTTCGCAGATGAAGGAATATCAAAACCCCTTGCTCGAGCGATACGCCAGCAAGGAGATGTCGTACATCTTCTCCCCGGAATTCAAGTTCCGGACGTGGAGAAGGCTGTGGGTCGCGCTGGCGAAAGCGGAGAAGCAACTCGGTCTGGACATCACGGACGAGCAGATCGAGGAACTCGAGTCGAAAAAGGACGAGATTAACTATGACGTCGCGTGGGAGAAGGAAAAAGAGCTGCGGCACGATGTCATGGCGCACATCCACGCGTACGGGGTGCAATGCCCGAACGCACGCCCCATCATCCACTTAGGGGCAACGAGCGCGTTTGTCGGGGACAATACGGAGCTGATTCAGATGCGCGAGGGCATGAAGCGGCTGAAGCTTCTTCTGGTGAACGTCATGCGAAAGCTGGCAGCATTTGCCAGAACGCATGCCTCGCTGCCGACGCTGGGCTTCACGCACTTTCAGCCCGCGCAGCCAACCACGGTCGGCAAGCGAGCCACCCTGTGGTTGCAGGACCTTGTTCTCGACTATGAGGATTTGACACGGCGACTTGCGACCCTGCCGTTCCTCGGCGCGAAAGGCGTGACCGGCACGCAGGCAAGCTTTATGAGGATTTTCGGGGGGGATGAGGAGAAGGTGCGCCAGCTTGACCGACTCGTCGCGAGGGGGATGGGGTTCGATACCCTTCTTCTTGTGGCCAGCCAGACGTACTCGCGGAAGATTGACTGCCAGGTGCTGGACGTGCTGAGCGGGATCGGGCAGAGCGGCTCGAAGTTTGCGACGGACATGCGACTCCTGAGCCACCTGGGGGAGATGGAGGAGCCCTTCGAGGAAAAGCAGGTTGGGTCGTCGGCCATGCCCTACAAGCGAAACCCGATGCGGTGCGAGCGGATGACGTCTCTCGCGCGGTATCTCATGCATCTGACGCACGTGGCCCATACAACCGCGGCGACCCAGTGGCTGGAGCGAACCCTTGACGATTCGGCCGCCCGCCGGATGGTGATTCCGGAGGCGTTTCTGGCCTGCGACGCCATTCTGAGCATTTATCTCAACGTGGTCGCGGGGATGGAGGTCTATCCCGAAATGATCAAGCGGAGGCTTGAACGGGAGTTGCCCTTTATGGCGACGGAGAATATCCTCATGGAGGGGGTGAAGCGCGGAGGAGACCGCCAGACCCTGCATGAGAAAATGCGGCAGTACGCCTGGCAAGCGGCGGCGCAGGTCAAAGGGGGCGGCGAAAACAACCTTCTCGAGATGATCGCCAATGACAAGTCGTTCAAGATGAGCCGCACCGAGATTCGGGAACTTATGGACCCCGCGCAGTTTGTCGGACGAGCCCCCCAGCAGGTAGAAGAATTCATGAAGGAGGTTGTCGAGCCGATTCTTGAAGAAAACAAGGACGTTCCGGAAATTCGCGGTCGAGTGAACGTGTAGGCAATTCGTCTCTCCCCGCTTTTGTCCGGGCACGCCGACAATCCGAAACGGGTAACAAAAAAAACGAAACAATAGGCAGGTAACGCCGCCGTCTCGGCGGCAGTCCCGAGGGCGTCCCGCCCTCGGAATCGGGGGCAAGATGCCCCCGAGACAGCCGGCAGGATGCCGGCGGTACACGCGTAATGGAGGACCGGAGTGAAGCGCGCGTTGATTACCGGAATCACGGGACAGGACGGGAGCTACCTTGCGGAGTTCCTTCTTGAGAAAGGATACGAGGTGCACGGGATGGTTCGGCGAGTGGCGCTCGAAGACCCGCTGCATCGCCTCAGCCGGGTTCTGCACATCAAAGACTCGATCCACATGCACTGTGCCTCCCTGGAAAGTTACGCGAGCCTGCACAAGACCGTCACGACGGTTCACCCGGACGAGTGCTATCACCTCGCCGCACAGAGCTTTGTCGCCTATTCGTTCGACGACGAATTCTCCACCTTGAACACGAACATCAACGGAACTCATTATCTTCTTTCCGCGATCCAGAGTGTGGTTCCGACGTGTCGGTTCTACTTCGCTGCCTCCAGCGAGATGTTTGGGAACGCCGTGGAGGTGCCTCAGAAAGAGACCACCCCCTTTCGCCCGCGCTCCGCCTACGGCATCTCGAAACTCACCGGATTTCACCTGACCCGAAATTACCGTGAAGCGTATGGCATGTTCGCGTGCAGCGGGATTTGCTTCAACCACGAATCCCCGCGGCGGGGGTTTGAGTTCGTGACCCGAAAAATCTCCGACGGCGTGAGCAAGATCAAACTGGGACTCCGCGAGACGCTCTCTCTTGGAAACCTCGACGCGAGACGCGATTGGGGGCACGCGAAGGATTACGTCCGAGCGATGTGGTTAATGCTTCAGCAGAACACACCCGATGATTTCGTCATTGCGACAGGGAAGTCGCATTCCGTCCGCGAGTTTTTGCAGGAAGCGTTCCGCACGGCGGGTATCGCGGACTGGGAGAGGTACATCCAGACTGACGAGCAACTCTTTCGGCCATCCGAAGTGAACGAGCTTGTCGGGGACGCGACAAAGGCAAGGCAGGTGCTTGGCTGGCAGAGCACAATTGATTTCAAATCCCTCGTGAAGGAAATGGTCACCAGCGACCTCGAAAGGACTCAGGATGCCCTCACCGGGCAGGGATGAAGCTCAATCGCCGTGGCGGGGATTCTTTCAGGCAGCATCGCCGGAATTCGCCGGGCGATCTGCGTAGCAGAGGTTTGCTCTCAAACTGCGCGATTGCAGTTCGGCAGGGCACGAAGGGCGACGCTGGCAATTCTCGCAGAGGGGCACGCCTTGCGGCGCATTTAACGAACGGCGGGGCCTCACAGAGAACCATTTCTTCGCGACCGCTGCGAACCCGATGACGAAAGGAACAGCAAGCCCAGCCCCAACCGCGATGGTCTTTATGAATTCTCGCCTATTGACTGAATCCGTTTCTTTCACCTTGAGACTCCTTCGACGGGCAGACTTGCCGGTCCAAGACCCAATAGAATCACAGAATTGACGGGCTGTTGAGGACGATCCCCTGAATCTTGTCATCGTGTCGCCCCTCCCGCAGACTGCTGAGCCGTGACGATGGCCCTTGCCAGGAACTCGCCGACTGAGCGGAGGTTTTCGGGAATCGCAGGGTATTTCCGCGGATTGCGAGGCGGCCCGAAGCCTCCCAGGGCGACCTCGAGCGTGAAAGCGCAGGCGCCTGGACACGCCGAGAGCAGCCAGTTGCAGAACATGCCGGGGTCGCGCGCGCTATTCGCTTTTGCGACCGCGTGCGGGTATTTGCTTGCATCGAACTGCCTCAAAAGATGTTGCGAAAGCTGTGTTTGCATGTGCGGACCGGGGGGAATCAGGAGCTCGATGCCGGTGACGCTCGCGGGGTAGTTGTGGATGTCGAACGCGGCAATGATGCTTCTGCCGCCGTTGACCCCAGCCGAGATCGCCTCCTTGACCGCCCGCACCTCCGGCTCGGGAACATCCGCGTCGTGCCCGGACCCGTTGTCGGACAAATCCCAATTCCGGTTCAGGTCTATCCCATGAGCATTGTACCGGAACCAGGGATGGCTGGCGGCGTCCGGATTCACCATCGGCACGATGTGCCAGACAAGCTCCTTTCGCGCTCGCTCCGCCACGGGGTCATCCGAGAGCAGAAAGTCCATGATTCCCTCGCAGACTGCTCCACCGCCCATCTCATAGCCGTGCTGCTGGGCGACGAGCCAAACGGCGGGCCTCTCCGGCCAGGCTTCTTTCTTCTGAAGGAAGTCCGGAGAGCCGATCGTCACCCGGAAAATGGGACGCTCCTCGACGCTGTTGCCGATCCGCTCCATTCGCACGCAATCCATCAGGTAGATTCTTCCCAAATATCGCTGGAGGTGCTGGGGCGTGTAAATAATTGACCAGGCGATGTAAAACGGGTCTCGCGTGGGGGTGAAGGCGATCTCCATGGACTCGCGGTCCGCGTCGTACCGGTATTCGGCGTTCTCCAGCACCCGCCAGTCGCCATCCACGTACGAATCCGTCCAGACCGCCCGAAAGCCTTTCGAGAATGTGCGGTCTCCGGCAGCAGTGGTGATGGAGGGAGGAGGAGGGACGTGTTTGCCAAATCCGAAAATCTCGAGCGTTATCTCCTTCCCGGCGCAGTTGTCAAGACGACCATACCAGGCGGCGGACTCGATGAGATGGCAGGTAAACCTGTTTCCCGACTGGTGCACTTGTCCCATGTACCCTTTCGGGAATCGGTCCAAAAGGGTCAAGCCGCGGGAGGGAGGCGTTAGCACCTCCGCAAAGCAGCTATCCGCCGAGACGTTCCGCTCCTCGTCGAGAACTGTCAGCCGCGCTACATATCCGCCCGACCTCCGGTAGATGTGCGCCGCCGTCTTCCCGAAGGCGTCGTTCTGCGTCGAATCGGACTCGTCGAAATCCCAGCAATAGCGCAGGCCATTCCCGCTGGATGCCGAGCCATCGAAAAGCGCCTCCTCACAAGCGTACAGACGCATGTCCGGACCCGCATTCGCAAAAATCCGGATTTGGTCGTTGCCGGGCTTAACCATTTCTCTCGCTTTTTTCAATGATTGGGGCTCAAGGGGATCCCGCAGCAGTTTACCTCTTCTCACCGGCGGCCGTCAATTCCTATCAGCCGTCGGCAGCGATTCCCAAAGTTTGCGTAAGGGAAGCTCAGCTTGAATAAGCAAACGAAGTCTTGTATCCTCTTGAAAAGCAAACCGATCTCCCAGCGGGTCAGACTGAACGATGGCCCTGTTTCACGGAAGTTTCTGTTCATGGGCACAGTGTCCTGGCATTTCCGGATCGCATTTTCGGGCGTGCTTCAGCGTCCGCTGCGGTCATTGCTGACGATGGTGACGGCTTCGATTGCCATCGCGTCGGTCGTGGCTTCCATGGCCATATTGAAAGGCGGCAGGCAACGAATCGAGAGGGACCTATCGAGGCTGGGATTGGATATCATCGTCGTGCAGAACATGGTCCCGAGTTTTGGGCAGGTGCTGAAGTCAAAGTTACTGACGAAGTCTGATGCCGAACAGATTCAGAAGAAGCTGCCGGAGGAGGTCGAGGCGGTCGCTCCGACTGCCTATCGGAGGTACTCGGTTTGCGTCCCGCCGAGCGAGGAGTGGACAACCGCCACAGTGCTTGGCGTAACGGCGGAATTCGGGCAGATGCTTAACCTCCGGCTGGAAACAGGGCATTTTCTGAGCGAGGTAGATGTCCGCGACCCTCGCCCCGTCTGCGTGATGGACCGAGCAATCGTCAGCGAGGTTTTCAAGGATGAAAATCCAATCGCGAAAGAAATCGAAATGGTCCGCGGCAACTCGCATCTGCGGTTGACCGTCGTCGGGGTGCTCGAAGACCCTTACAAGCTGCGGAAGCCGCGGGGACAATTGGACACAGTGGCGATGTCCCGCACGATTTTCGCAAGCCGCCTGGAGTTCAAGAACATCTACGCGCCGCTGGGGCTAATACAGGATGAAGGGGAGGGCATCGGCACCATCCTCGTGAAAGCCCGCGACACCGACCGTGTTGACGCGGTCATGGAAAAACTGGAAAAGCTGTTTCCGCCGGAAGAGAAATATGTCGCCGTGGTGTCGCAGAAGGACTGGATTCTGGAAACTGTTCAATCCGTGCACGACTTCACCGGGTACAGCAACATCATCTGGATTATTATGGTGGGCGTAGCAGCCGCGATGATTGAGACGATTAACCTTCTGTCAGTGAGGGAACGGTACACGGAAATCGCCATTCGGAGAACCGAGGGGGCGACGAAAAAGGCGATCGGGCTACAGTTTGGACTGGAAGGTACTCTGCTCTGCGCGACCGGGGGATTGGCAGGAATCGGGTTGGGCATCGTCATGGCGATGGTGATCGAAGCGACCATCCTGCGGTGGGAGGTCGCGTTTTCGGCTTCCGCGATTGCGATTGCGGCAGGACTTTCTGTGGCGGTTGGGATTGTCTCGAGCATCCTGCCAGCGAAACGGGCGGCATCCCTGGACCCGATAGAGGTTTTCCGAATGCATTGAATCCTGCGGATGCAGTGCGAGAAGAGCAGCGACCCCGGACAAGTGGAACATGGCGGTCGCCCCGCTGTCGGCGCCGGACAATACGTGAGTTAAGCGAAATCATGCTATGGGCTGCATTGCTGCTGTTGTTGTACAGTTACCGTGAGGCGCAGGCCATCCGACTGCGAAATGAGCGGATTGTCCTCAAGAGACTTCCGCGTGCGTTCGAAGGCTTCACCATTGCCCTTCTGGCCGACCTGCACACCTCCTACTTCGGTCGGCGGGAGAAACGGCTTTGTGAACTGCTCCGTAATATTGAAGCCGACATGGTCGTGTTTGCGGGCGATTTCAAGCGCCGGAAGGCAACGAAGGAGGCTCCGGTAGCCGCGGCGCTGAAAGAGATTTCACGGTGCCTTCGATCCCGCCTCGCGCCACTCGCGGTCTTAGGAAATAAGGACAAAGCCGGGATGACCGCCGGGATTGAAGCGGCAGGCATCGAGATGCTTTCCGGCAGGGCGAAGCGAGTCAATCGGGGAAAAGATGATATTTGGCTCGCGGGTGTGGATTCGTTGAGCCTCCAGCGGCTGGCGCGAGCGCTGATTTCCGTCACATCCGAAATCCCCGACGGGAGTTTTAAGATTCTTCTGTCGCACGGGCCGGACGTAGCGCGGCTGGCGAATGCGCTGGGATACGACCTCATTCTGTGTGGCGATACGCACGGCGGGCAAATCCGCCTGCCGCTGATTGGGGCGCCGGTCGTGAAATCAGAAATCTCCCGGCGTTACTGCCAGGGCATAATGCAGGAGGGCAGTGCGACGCTCTGCATCAGCAGCGGAATCGGCACCTGTGCCTTTCCGTTTCGCTTCCTGTGCCCCCCGGAGGTCATGCTGCTAACTCTGAGTCGCGAGCGAGGATGAAACCGGGCATTGACGTTGAGAAAAAAGTCAGGCTGCTTAGAGAGAGAGTCGGCGAGGCAATCTCGCTCCTCGGGACGTGCTCGATCTGCCCGAGGAACTGCGGCGTGAATCGCCTCGAGGGAGAAACCGGCGTATGCCGGGTTGGCAGAGAAGTGATTGTCTCGACGGCGTCCCTCCATCACGGGGAGGAACCGCCGATTTCAGGTTACTGCGGCTCGGGGACCATTTTCTTCTCGTCGTGCAATCTCCGATGCGTCTTCTGCCAGAACTACGAGATTAGCCAGATGAGCCACGGGGACCCCGTGACTACGGACGAGTTGGCGGCGATGATGCTGGCGTTGCAGAAGAAAGGCGCCCACAACATCAACTTAGTGACGCCCACACATTTCGGGCCGCAGATCATGGAGGCTCTTCTCAAAGCGTACGAGAGAGGTCTGAGTATTCCTATCGTGTACAACTGCGGCGGCTATGACTCCGTGGAGGTGTTGAAGCTGTGGGATGGCATCATTGACATCTACATGCCGGACATGAAATACGGAAAAGAAGAGTCCGCGAGAAAATATTCCTCCGCGCCGGATTATCCGCGGGCTAATCAGGAAGCCGTCTTAGAGATGCACCGGCAGGTGGGAGACCTCCGGATGGACGAGCAGGGCATCGCCAAAAGAGGCTTGCTCATTCGCCATCTTGTTCTCCCGAACGGCGTCGCCGGCAGCGAAGAGGTCATGCGCTTCATCGCCGAGAAGGTCTCCCGCGGCACGTACATCAGCCTCATGAGCCAGTACTTCCCACAGTACCGGGCGGACGAGTTCCCGGAGATTAACCGGCGAATCACAAGGGCGGAATATCTCCCCGTCCAAAACCTGATGAAGAAGCTCGGCTTGACCAGCGGCTGGTTTCAGAACGTCCCCATTGACCCGGAGGTCTTCGCGCTTCGTCGGTTCTTGCTCGGGGACACGGACAAGTAGCGCCCCGCTGTCCGAGCCAAACGCAGAGACCCCAAATATCCCGCGCTTCTAACTTACACTCATCTTGGCGCCTTCGGGTCTTTGGGAGCAGCGTCTTTTGCCCTGTTTCTCTCGCCAAGCGGCGAAGCCGCCAAGGGGCCACGCCCCATCATCACAACCGCAAACATTCAGGGACATCGCGCTTGACGTCGGCCACAGGTTTGCAATATAGTGACTGTTGGGCTTAGTCATTGTGACTGGACTCGGAAACTCGTGAGGCGGGGGAATCCCTTGAGAAAAGGAGACGACACGATGGGCAAGACTCGCATAGGTTACCGCAGCGCCATAACCGGCAGATTTGTGAAACCCGGGGACGCTAAAAAGCATCCGCGGACAACGGTGGGTGAGCGGATCCCCGTGAAGCCTAAGAAAGGCGAGTGACTTCTATCGGGAGCGTCTGGGCATCATGTTTGCAGCGCCGGCGGCTGCTCATGCTGTCTTGGGCGGTATAGCCAGCCGTAAGATCACGCCGCCGCAACAAGATGATCGAGGTGAGGCCGAACATGCGGCTTCATATCCGGGCGCACGAGGCCGTTCCTCGGTGGAAACGCCTGCGGTCGGGGTGAGTTCTTGTCGGCCCCGTCACCAAGCGCACGAGGGTTGAAAGGGAAGAAGCCAGGCGTATCGGCCAGTGGGCGTGCAACGGGGAGGCAGACCCGAAAGGGCCCGGACTAATCGTGTTATGAACAAGCCGGGTGGAGCATAGTCGGCCAGAAGCAGAACGGGGGCCGAGCGAAGTTGAGGGCCAGCGAGGACGTTCGGCGTGAAGAAAACGAAAGCATTCGATGTATTCGCCTCTTGCGCTCACGCGATCATACAGGCGGTACTGATAAATCGGGTTAGCAAGACCGACAAGGAATTCCACTTCCAGAACTGGTTTGAGGATCGCCTCCGGGGTACTGGAGTTCTGTTCGACAAGAGCGGCAGGAATTCGTACCCGGACTTCACTCTGGTGCAGTTCACCGAGGGGTACGAGACGAAAGGACTTGCGTGGCCGGGCAGAGAATCAACATACGACTGCAACAGTCAGGTTCCGAGCGGGTATCACAACGGACGTGACATATTCTATGTATTCGGGCGCTATCCGAAGGCGGAGGACGACGCAAGGGAGTATCCGGTGATTGACTTGGTGCTGTGCCATGGCGACTTCCTTAATGCGGACCACGAATACGTTCACAAGAACAAGGCAATCAAGGGCTTCGGTACCTACGGGGACATCATGATCCGGGACAGGAAGATGTACGTCGCACCTACCCCTTTTGCCCTTGCACGTGGCCTCACGGGCACTCGGACTTTGCTGGTACCATCGTCATGGGAACCCCCGAAGGGATTCAAGAAGGTCGGAGATATCATGCGGGTAGAAGCGCCAGACCTTGTGGTTGGGTACGAGTTCGACCTCAAGGCAAACAGCATTTGTGCGAAGGCGGTTCCGAATCCTGCGGCAGGCAAGGAGCACTGCTTCGTCTCCTATCGAATCGAATCGGACCCCGACGCGGCCGTCACTCTGGTTTGCAACGCGCACCGTGAGCGTCTGGACGACTCTGACGCGTGAGGTCTGTTCTGCTTGAACTGGGGAGCCCCGGTGCTCCCACGATGTTAGAACCGCGGGAGTAGTACATATGCCGAAACTCATTGAGAAAGACTTCCCTTTCGCGCGGCTTTCAGTCGTTGCCGAGCAAGAGTCTTGGCGTAAGGAGCTGCACCGCCCTGTCTACTACCTGCACAAGTGGTGGGGTCGAAGGCTCGGATCAGTCTTTCGCGGGATCCTGCTGGGCGTGTGCGCGAATGATTCTGATGACCTGTGGAAACTCTTCTATAGCAAGAACACCTTCGATAGCACAGTTGTTTTCGACCCTTTCATGGGAAGTGGGGTCACAGTTGGTGAGGCAATCAAGCTCGGGTGCAGGGCGATCGGTCGTGACATTAACCATGTTGCCCATCTCGCATGTCGCGCGGCGTTCTCCCGGTACACGTACCACGATGTTCTCCGTACGTACCAACACATGCAGGCGGTGCTCGCCCCTAGGCTTGGCAGCTACTTCGCAACCAAGACGCGGTCAGGCGAGGATGCGACTGTTCTATACTACTTCCTAGTCAAAGTTGTCGGCTGCCCGCAATGCGGCGCGCATGTTGACCTTTTCAAGACACGGGTCTTCTCGAGGAATGCAGTACCCGAGAAGGATCCATCGGCGCGGGCGCTCTGCCCTCGCTGCGGTGCTGTGGGTTGCACCCGGTACGATGCGGAGCGCGCTGTTTGTCCAGAGTGTTCGCACCTATACAACCCGCAACAGGGGAACATTAGGGGGCCAGAGGTTCGGTGCCCCGCCTGTCAGGCATCATTCCGTTTGGTGGACAGAATGAGGTCCATGGAGGGACCGCTAGGCCTCCGTCGATACGCGAAAATGATCCTTTCGGCAGACGGAAAGAAGCGCTACGAGGCGTTGAACAAATTCGACAGGGAGCTTGAGAGACAAGTAGCAGAGGAGTTTGCGGCTATCGCCAACACGTTTCCGGCAGTGGCTATCGAGCCCGGGTGCAACACCGACCAGATACTGAAGCACAACTACGCCTACTGGCACCAGCTGTTCTCGGACCGACAGTTAGTCTGCATTGCGCAGATCATTGAGGCGATCAGGGGCATTGAGGACCCGGACTTGAGGGTGCTATTTGCCTGCCTCTTCTCTGGGGTGCTGGAGTTCAACAATCTGTTCGCGTCTTTCAAAGGAGAGGGAACAGGGGCCGTGCGCCCCATCTTCGCTCACCATGTGCTCAGGCCGGAAATGATGCCAGTGGAGGCGAACATCTGGGGCACGAGCAAGTCTTCGGGTGCATTTTCCTCCTTGTTCGGCTCACGTGTGGAGAGAGCGCTGGCATACAAGTCTGATCCCACCGAGCTGCAGGTCTGCTCGTCGAAAAGCATAAGGGTCCGGGGCATCAACCATCCCATCGCAACACGCATAGCGAGCAGTTTCTCGGAGTTCGTCTCTCAGCCCGACAGCCTTTACCTCAGCTGTGGGGATTCCAGCAGTGTCGACATACCGGACAAAACCGTTGACGCGGTCGTGACGGATCCGCCTTTCTTCGACAACGTGCACTACTCTCAGCTCGCGGACTTCTTTTACTACTGGCTTAATCAGATTCTCGATCTCTCACCAAGGAGGACTACAAGATCACTCGCTGAAGTCCAAGACACGGATCCTGAGCTGTTCACGACCAAGCTGACGTCCGTGTTCGCCGAGTGCCGCCGCGTCCTGCGTGACAACGGTCTCCTCGTTTTTACGTACCATCACTCACGACACGAGGGATGGACCGCGGTCCATCGAGCCATCAGACATTCGGGGTTCATCTGTATACAGGCCTACCCCATCAAAGCGGAGATGTCCGTTTCTGTGGCCTTGCAGCAGGCCAGGTCTCCGATCCATCTGGATCTCATTCTCGTGTGTCAGAGGGATTCGCGCGACACCCCAGGGGATCCCGCGGGTGGTAACCTTCTCTCCGCCCTATCTTTAGGTAAGGAACAGATATCCTCGCTCAAGACGCTGGGCATCAAGGTGTCCCTCGGGGATGTGAAAGTCATCCTCATGGGTCGCTTCCTGTGCGAGGCGCATAGGATGGGAAATCTGGAGTTGGAGGAGGGGTTCCTCGCGGAACTGGAACACGACATCGACGCTTACGTCAGCGAACTGATCTCTGCAGAGGGAGAAGTCCTCTATCGAGAGGCGGAGCAGGGGCAACTCGTGCTCTTCGAGGGCATCGCAAGGTACTTGGCGGAGAAGCGGACGCGGCTGACGCCTAACCGCCGCGGCTGATTCACCCGTCAGGCCAGGCGCGCGGCTTCATGTCGGGACGGACGACGCAGTTCTCTGCTGAGCCTCCTGCGTGAGCGATTAGGTATCGCCAGGCACGGTCGCGCTGGCGCGGCTCGCCATAGAGATGCGCCCCCTGGGTCCACCGCTCCGCCGCCCAAGACCTCCTGCATCTGATTCTTCATTCCTCCTTTGCGCCTTCGCGCCCTTGCGAGAGGCTTCCTATCTTCGGTCTTGCCTCGCCAGGAGGCCAAGACTCCTGCCGCGCGGAAGATGGGCTGGGCGGAAACTTGTGAACCTTCCCGGTCAGCCATTGGTCGAAAGTGGTTTTATTTCGGTGGCGATTCTGGTACGATTCCGCGCAGCAAACGAAGAGTGGGGCGGAGGACTTGAAGCTTTGTCCATCATGCAGGAAAGGCTTTGTGTCCTTTGCACGCCGAACGCTCTTTCACGGTTCGCCTGAAAACAGCTCAATCAGGGAGGTACAGGTCATGACTGTTGCACGTGTACGACGAGCTTGGAGAGTGAGTATCCCGCTGCTTTGCGGCATCCTTATTTTGGTCAGTTTTCTGATGCCCGGCTGCCGCAAGAAGAAGGAGACGTATGCCCTCGTGCCGAAATCTATCGGGCAAATCTACTGGGAAGGCTGTCGGCGAGGGATGGAGAAAGCCGCGAAGGAGGAGGGAATCAAAGGCTATTTCACCGGCCCCGCGACTACGGACATCGCCAAACAGATTGACATTATCGAGAACCTCATTGTCCAGGGTGTGAAAGGAATCGGCATCTCGCCGAACGACCCGACGGCGGTCAAGGATGTCATTGCGCGAGCCATGAAGCAGGGCATCCCGGTAGTCACGTTTGATTCAGACTCCCCCGAGAGCAATCGCATGGCTTATATCGGTACGGACAACGAGGCGGCGGGGAGAGTCGCTGGTGAGACGTTGGCTAAGTTCATGGGAGGAAAAGGCGAGTTCGTCATTCTCACCGGCGGACTCGGCGCCCACAACCTGAACCTACGGATCAAGGGGTTCAGAGAGGCCATCAAGAACTTCCCGGAAATGAAGGAAGCCACCGACGAGCAGCCGGACGATGACGATTCCGAGAAGGCTACAGCAATTGCCGAGAACCTTCTTATTTCTCACCCGAACCTCGCCGGTTTCTTCGGAGTGTCGGCCCCGGGGGCGCCCGGCGCCGCTCGTGCGGTAAAAGACGCGAACAAAGTGGGAAAAGTCATTGTCGTGGGCTTTGATGACACGCCGGAATGCCGAGGGTACATCAAGGAAGGTGTCATCCAGGCGACCGTCGCTCAACGTCCTTTCGACATGGGATACCGGGCCATCAAAGTCCTCGTCGAGGCAAATAAAGGGAACAAGCCGAAGACCAAAATCATTGACACGGGCGTTCTGGTTATCACGAAAGATAACCTGAAAGAGACCGAGCAGAAATATGATTGAGGGCGGGAAGAGGGGTCATTGCTTCCGCCAGTGTTGAGCCAGTCACCTCGGGCTGTTTCATGCAACCATCAGTGAGCAAAAAAACTCCGCCTCTGCCCCGGCAGGATACCGCCGTGCCGGCGGTGGAGATGCGAAACATCAGGAAATCCTTCCCCGGTGTCCAGGCGCTCGACGGGGTAGATTTGAACATCTGGCCCGGAGAGGTTCTGGCACTCGTCGGCGAGAACGGCGCCGGCAAGTCCACGCTCATCAAAATACTCTGCGGGGCCTACCACGCCGATGCTGGCGAGATTTTCATTCAAGGGGAAAAGGCGCACATTCGTTCGCCTCAGGACGCCCGCGCCCTCGGCATCGTCGCCATCTACCAGGAGCTCAGCCTCTTCCCCAACATGAGCGTTGCTGAGAACATTCTCATCAGCCGCATGCCGAAGCGACAGGGTATTCCGATGGTCAACTGGTCTCGCCTTCGGCAACAAGCTCGCGTGGCTCTCGACACCATCGGCGCCCGGTTCGACCCCTCCGTTCGTCTCGGAGACCTCAGCGTCGCCGGTCAGCAGATGGTCGAGATCGCCCGGGCCGCTTCCTCGGACGCCCGGGTCATCGTCATGGACGAGCCCACTTCCGCCCTCTCCGAACACGAGGTCGAGACGCTTTTTCAAATTATCACCACGCTGAAAAAGCGGGGTGTCGCCATCATCTACATCACACATCGCCTTGAGGAGGTCTCGCGGGTTGCCGACCGCATCACCGTTCTGCGTGACGGAAAATACATCGGTGACCTGCCCATCGCCGACGCGACGAAAGAGAAGATTGTCCAGATGATGGTCGGGCGCGCCCTGAACCTCTTTCCCAAGGAGCCCGCCCCAATCGGCAAAGAGGTCATGCGGGTGGAGAATTTCTCCCGGAAGGACGCGTTCTCGGACATTTCCTTCTCGGTGAGGAAGGGCGAGATTCTCGGGGTCGCGGGGCTGATGGGAGCGGGGCGCACCGAGATCGCGCGCGCCATCTTCGGCATAGACCCGAAAGACTCCGGCGAGGTCTTTGTTGAGGGGAAAAAGGTTATCATTGATTCCCCCATTGACGCCATCCGCAGCGGCTTTGGACTGGTGCCCGAGGACAGGAAACTTCAGGCACTGGTTCTTTCTATGGCTGTCCGAGAGAACATCACGCTCGCGCACCTCAGCGATTTTGCCAGAAGCGGGATTGTCAGCAAAGCCAAGGAAAGGAGAGAGGCGGGTCGCCACGTTCAGGAGTTGGACATACGAACGCCAAGCGTCGAGCAAAAAGTCTCTAACCTCAGCGGCGGCAATCAGCAAAAGGTCGTCATCGCCAAATGGCTCGGAGTGAAACCGAAAGTCCTCATGCTCGACGAGCCGACCCGGGGGATTGATGTCGGAGCGAAAGCCGCCATTCACTCCCTCATGTGCAAGCTGGCGGCAAGCGGCGTCGGCATTGTCATGATTTCCTCGGAACTCCCCGAAATCATGGCGATGAGCGACCGAATCGTCGTTCTTCATGAGGGCTGCATCACGGCAAGGCTTAATAGGGAAGAGGCCACCCAGGACCGAATCATGATGGCGGCCACCGGAGGGTAAACCAGCAGGGAGAACAGATTCGAGATGCCTGAAGAAACACGGACAAGACCGTTATCCGCCATCGGACGGATAAGGCGGGCAAAAGAGTTCTGGATTTTTCTATTCCTGTTGGCTATCTATGTTTTCCTTCTTATTCTGAAACCGCAGTTCAGGAGTCCCGACAACCAGCTCATCGTCGTCCGGCAGTTCTCCTGGATCGCCATCATCGCCGTGGGGATGACGATGGTCATCATTACGGCGGGGATAGACCTCTCGATCGGGTCCGTATTAGCCCTCGCCGCTTGTTCGATGGGAAAGCTCGTCGAGCATGGGATGAACGTATGGCTGGGGGTTCTTGCGGCATTGGCTATCGGCGCGACATGCGGCTTCCTCAACGGCCTGGCCATTACGAAGCTGAAGATTCCTCCTTTCATCGCAACGCTGGGGATGATGGCAATGGCCAGAGGGGCGACCTTGATTGTCACCCAAAGCACCTACTCTATCCTGCCGGACGCGTTGGTGGAGTCCGTGGGGCGGGGCACATGGTGGGGAGTCCCCGTGCCCGTCTGCATCATGGCGGCGGTGGCGGTCTGGGGGGCGATCCTCCTCCGCCACACGACGATGGGTCGCTACATTTATGCGATCGGCGGCAACGAGCAGGCGGCAGCGTTGTCGGGAATAAGGGTCGAGCTCGTTAAGCTTGTTGTTTACACCCTCACGGGATTTCTGGCCGCACTCGCCGGAATTGTGGTCGCTGCGCGTTCTGGATCAGCTCAGCCTACAGCCGGCATTGGGTCGGAGTTGAACGTCATCGCCGCGGTAATTGTCGGCGGCACCAGCCTCATGGGCGGCGAGGGGAGTGTGATTGGAACGATCATTGGAGCGGCGATCTTAGGGATTATCCCCTGCGCTTTGATTCTTTTCTTCATTCCCGCAGACTGGCAATACATCGCAGTTGGCGCCGTCATTATCATTGCCGTCGCCCTTGACCGCCTGAAAAAGCGCTGAGAGCCGACCATCCTTTCGTTTCCGCGCTCTCTGCGTCCTCTGCGGTGAATGCCTTTTTCGTTACAGAGAAGGACTGCACATGCCCGACGATTTTGACGAGATCTCCGGAGTCCTCGACAAGCTCGTCGAGGAACTGCTCGCCAAATGCGGAATTGACCGCCCGCCCATCGAACCGAAGAAAATCGCCGATGCGCTCGGGTTGGTTTATGACGAGACGGAACTCGAGGGGAGACGCGGGCAGAGCTACCGTCGCTACGGACGCCAGCACGTTGAGATTCACCGCAAGGATAGACCTGAGCGGAAGAACTTCGCTCTCGCTCACGAGATCATGGAGCTGGAGCTGAAGAAGGTCCTCGATGACCCGAGGGAATCCCATCGCTGGGCGAATCTCGGCGCCTCCTTTCTCCTGATGCCGACACCCTGGTTTCGCGACCAGTGCATCCAGACCGGCTTTGACCTCGCAAAGCTGAAGAAGGTCTTTACCACGGCATCGTGGGAGGTCATCGCCTTACGGACCCTGAACTTCTCGGAGTCCATCATCACAATCGTGGACGACGACCGCGTCACCCGAAGAAAGTCCAGCTATCCCTTCTATGTCTCAAAGAGACTGTCGGACGAGGAAAAGCACGTCGTGCTGGACGTTCTCCAAACGAAGAAGGTGCAGAGGCAACATTTCCCCTCCTGCGAAGTGACCGGCTACCCGGTCTTCGAGAAAGGACACAAACGCGTCATCCTCCGTACAACGCTGGATGAAACAGGCTATGTTCGCGACTCATCCGAGACTCCGGAAGGCCAGGTTCGCTCTAACGGCGAATAAATCGCAGTCTCGCAAGGGGCGGTTGCCGTGACTGGGACGCGGGTGCTATCATACACATAGCTATCACGCGGGGAGCTCTCACGAGTTTTCTCCCGTATCTCTCCACGCGAGCCTGTTTGTATGAGATGAAACAGCATTTGAAAGGCAAGAGAATCGCTATCACGTCCGGGCCGACGCGGGCTGCGATTGACGCGGTGCGATTCATCTCCAACCGCTCGACGGGAGGGCTTGGCGTTGCGCTCGCCGAGGAATGCCTCCGGCAAGGGGCAGAGGTTACCTTCTATCGTGGCGCAGGCAGCCTGTTGCCAGTTCGCCGACCCGCACTGAAAATCATCGAGATCGAGACCGTGGACGACCTGACTCGCTCGCTGAAAACGACTCTGAAAAGGGATCGCCATGATGTCTTCTTCCATGCGATGGCGGTCCTCGACTACGTTCCGGCAAGAGAGTTCAAAGGCAAAATCAAGTCGGTCAAAGAGAGTCTGACGCTTCGCCTTGTGCGCACGCCCAAGGTCATTAACCTCATCAGGGAACTCTCGCCTGACACAATCTTGGTCGCCTTCAAGTTGGAAGTCAGCGCCACAAAGGCTCAGTTGAGCGAAGCCGCTAAGAACTTGATGCGAGCGTCCAACGCGGACTTCGTTTTCGCCAATGACTTGCGCTCCGTGGAGAAAGGCTCCCACAGCGGCTATCTTCTGCACCGCAACGGACAATTCCTCGGCCCCTTCAAGGGCAAGGAAACCATTGCTAAGGCCCTCGTCGCAGCCGTAACGGATACGCTGATTGGAGAATCCTGAAAATCCTGGCATCCTGTCAGAAAATTCCGGCCACAATGCCTGCACCAAGTCTCGGCGGGGAAATACTTCTCATGTGACGACCGTGCCCTCCTCAATCCGCATTCGGAAATCCGAAATATTCACCCTCCCCTCTTTCCTTCTCTCGTGATATATTCATGGTGTGTTCTGCATCGGGATGAAAGGGCTCTTTCGGAGAAAGGAAGGAGCCATGGGGAAAATCGTATTTCTTCTTACAGTGGCGCTGGCGGTGTCAGCGTCTTCGCCGGCTTTAGCAGCAACCTGGCACGTCAGCGAATCGGTCGAAAGCTCCGGAGACGGCGCCTCCTGGGGAACCGCCTTCAAGAGAATCCAGGAAGGGATTGATGCGTCCTCGGACGGCGACACCGTGATTGTCGGTCCGGGAACCTACGTAGAGAACATTCGCTTCTCCGGCAAAAACATCACCCTCCGTAGCACCGATCCCCTCGATCCCGCCATCGTCGCCGCCACAATCATTGACGGCAACCAATCCGGCTCCGTCGTCACGTTCGATGGCACGGAGGACGAAACGTGCTGCCTGCGTGGTTTCACCATTCGAAATGGGGGCGCTGACTACGGAGCAGGGATCACCGGCAGCAAAGCGGGGCTTTTTACTCAGGCGACAATCGAGCGGAACCAAATTCGCGACAATTCGGCGTCTATCCATGGCGGGGCCGTAGCACACTGCGACGGCGCGATCGTCGAGAACAGAATCGTCGCGAACAGCGCGACCGGCATGGGCGGGGGCCTGTACGACTGCAATGGTCTGATCGCCTGGAACGTGATAATCGGGGACTCCGCCGGGCACGGCGGTGGTCTCGCTAAATGCCAGGCAACGATCAGTGGAAACGTTCTGTCGGACAATACGGCTACGAGAGAGGGCGGCGGCCTTTATATGTGCGACCGCATGATCTCGGGTAATCAGATCACAGGATGCTCCGGCTCCATCGGGGCGGCGTTAGCCGATTGCGATGGCTCCATCCAGCGGAATACCATATCCCTAACGAAGTGGGGCAGTAGCGTGCTCGAGGACTGCGACGGCCTGATCGAGGGCAACGCGATCACAGGCAACTCGGGGACGGCCATTTACGACTGCGATGGGACCATCGGCAATAACCTCGTCGCGGGTAACCGCGGAAAAGGCGGGGGCGGCATCTCAGAATGCGAGGGCATTATTGTCAACAACACCATCGTCAACAACTGGGCAGCCGCAGGCGGCGGCATCTGCTATTCCCAAGGCGTCATCGTGAACTGCGTTATCTGGGGAAACGACGCCACCTACGATTACTTAGGCCAGGTTTACTCCTCAAATGAGCCGACCTATTCCTGCATCCAGGATTGGAGCGGAGATGAGGGAAATACCGCGGAAGACCCGCAATTCGTTGACCCTGACGGGCCCGACAACAAGCTCGACACGTACCAAGATAACGATTACCACCTCCTCCCCGATTCGCCGTGCATTGATGCCGGCGAGAATTGGATGCTCGATCCGGCCAGCCTGGACCTGGAAGGGAATCTGCGCATTGCCTTTGGAGGAAAGTCTCTCACCGTGGACATGGGCACCTACGAATACAACTCCAGTCCTTTTGCCATCAGCCAAATCTTCATGGACAACGACTCCCTCGTCATAACCTGGCACAGCCAGCCGAATGACACCTACGTTCTCTGGTTTTGCACCGACCCCGCGTTCCAGACATGGGCCAGAGGTGCGACTATCCCCTCCGATGGAGCTACCACCACATTCACTGTGGTCAGCATCGCACCGTTTCCCGACTATCAGCTTTTCCGGATTGAGATGACCAGCCCCTGATCTTCCAGAACTCGTCAGCATCGAGAGCACCAGACAGCCGAGAGGCAAATCGCCTCTTTCGTGCAGGTCCGCCGTAGGGACCGCCTCTATTCCCATCGCCTCGCGCTGATTGCTTAGCTTCCTCACACGCTTGCGTGGGGCGTAATGCCTCAGTTATGGGAGCTGAAAGGTCTCCCCCGTCACATCTTGCGGTCGCGGCCGGCGTCGTATTGCCGGCACCCCATTGACGCGGAGGCTCAGAGGGTATGGAGTGCGGCAGCCATGCTGCCGCCTTCGTGCGAGGGAGCGGAGCTCCCGGCTTGCGTGCAGGGACGCTCCGGAAGCTGCGCTTCCTGGTCGCAAAGCGGGAGCTGTCGCTCCCGCACTCCATAGCGTCCCGCCCTGCGTCTTGGCGCCTTTGCGTGACTCCTTCCTCTCGCTTTCCTCTCCGCGCCCTCTGCGTTCTCTGCGGTGACTCCCCACCCGAAACTGAGCCATTACCGGAGGGCGCAGGACTTGCTTGACGCGACGACCCGCCCGCGCATATCCTCTTTGAGAAACGACCATTGCCCACCCGCTTTTGTTCGGGCAACGGCGTGTCGAGTAAGGCAGCGTGCGAAAGGAAATCCTCGTGAAATGCCGAATTGCGCTCGTCATTGTTGCTTCTGCCATTCAGGTGGCTGCCTTCATGGTGAGTCCTATCTTCGCGGCGACTGGCACCGCGGAATCGCAATCCGCTGAGCCTGCATCGAGGTCTCAGTCCAGAGCAACCGGCCATCAGGCTCGCGGAAGGCTCGTCGAGGGAATGGCGGCTTACAAGTACCTCTGCTATCTCCCGGCAGGCTATGACACTCAGGCGAAGTTCTGGCCGACAATCATCTTTCTCCACGGGGCGTGCAACGATGAGGACCTGGAGAAGCTCAAACGATTCGGACCCCTCAAGTTCGCCCTCGAGCAGAAGGATTTCCCGTTTATCGTGGTCGCCCCAGCGACGGCAAAAGGGTGGGACGTCAGGCTGTTCGATGATTTTCTGAAGAGGATTCAGAGGCAGTTTCGCGTGGACCGCAATCGCATCTACTTGACCGGGGTGAGCATGGGCGGGCACGCGACGTGGAGATTGGCGATGGTTTATCCGAACCGCTTTGCCGCCATCGCGCCCGTTTCCGGTGCGGGCAATCCCCGCCAGGCGGCGGAATTGCTGCGTCGCCTTCCCGTCTGGGTGATCCACGGTGAGAACGACACGGTTGTCCCCGTCGAGCTTGCACGGAGAATGATTCGCGCGTTGGAACAGGTCGGCGGCAACGTCAAATCCACCATCTACCCCGACCGCGGTCACGACGCCTTCATCCCGGCATACGACGACCCGGAGCTGTACGAGTGGTTTTTGAAACACAGCAAGCACTAAAAGAGGCAGAGAAAACCCGCGCGGCGGATGGTTTCGCGGTCCGGGGCTGTCGTTTCATGTAGGCGGCGCTGACAGCGTTGCCTGCCGTTTTGGAGTGCTGGAGCATGGCTCCGGCCTTCAAAAGCTGCCCGCCCGTTCACTGGAGCAGAACGCCACACAGCCCGAAAGGGGCCCGCCTGCACGCTGTTACCCCCGCAGGGTAAGTGGCCAGCGAAGCATGGCTTCAGCACTCGAGAAGGCGTACCCGTGAAACATTCAAACGACGGAAAGAGGACGCCCCCTCAGGCATGGATGATGGGACGGACAAGGCTCGTGTGAACGGTTCTCAAGACTTGGACTGTTCTGGGTGATTTTGATTGGGCTTCAGACCCACAAGCTATGCTGGTCAGTGGCCAGTCTCGGTCTTCCGAATGCGAGCGCGAATGGCGCTGGGTTGCCGACCGAGGAGAGACGCGATTTCACTGATTTTCCTGCCCTGGGCAACATACTCCCTCAACCTCTTCTCCTCCTCTTGGCTCCAGGCCTCGTAAGCATGTGGATGTGTGGAGCGGATCTCAGACATCCGCTCGTGATGGGGAACATTGCCGCAAGTTGGATTCTGAGTGGGTCCGGGGGGACGCGACGTTGCGGAGTACGTCCCTGAAATGGGGCTCGGATCCCTTTCAATTCCCTCTGCAGCACAATATTCCTTGACAACCGCAATGAACTCAGCACCGTACCGTTCGTTCTTCTTCTCTCCGACTCCTCTCACCTCAAGGAAGGCCTCGGGGGTTTTGGGCCTTCGGCGCGCCATGTCACGCAGCGCAGCATCGTCGAACACGATAAACGCGGGGACGTTCTTTTCCTCGGCGAGACGCCGTCTCAGCTTTCGCAACGTCTCGAACAACCCCTTGTCTACACCCTCCCACGAGTCGGCGGCAACCTGGGGTGCTCTCGCAGGCACTCTTGACGGCTTCAGCAGACGGGGAACCTCTTCACCTTTCAGGACACGCCATCCCATTTCTGTTAGATTCAGGATGCTGTACTCGTCGGTCTTTGTGAGGCATCGCTGCGCCACCAACTGTTCGATCCAGTCCCGTACGACCCGTCTTGTGCAGTCAGACAAAAGGGCGTATGTGCTCAAAGTGTCATGGCCGTTCTGTATGATGCGCTCCTCGCGGGAACCAATCAGAACCGAGGTCGTGTAGTCCGCACCGAATCGCTGATGGAGCGACACGACGCACGAAAGGATTTTCTGGGCGGTCCCCAGAGAGTTCTGCACACAGTCCAGCCGCCCGAGGCACACGTCACAAGCGCTGCAATTCTCCTTGCCGAGGTCTTGGCCAAAGTAGCCGACGACCGCCTTGTGCCTGCAAGTAACACCCCCGCAATAGTCATACATGTCATTCAGCTTCTGCAAAGCGATCGCCTTCGCTTCCGGCTCCATATCCGCCAAGACCCTCCTCCACACTCTGTAGTCGTTGCCCGAGTACAGCAAGCAGCATTCAGCTTCCAGTCCGTCGCGCCCCGCCCGCCCCGTCTCCTGGTGGTATTGCTCGACCGATTTGGGCATGCCGTTATGAACAACGTACCGCACGTTCGATTTATCGATCCCCATGCCGAACGCGATCGTGGCAACAATCGTCGCGACCTTATCTTCGATGAACGCCTCTTGGTTTCTCCTTCGCTCGTCATCGTCCATCCCGGCGTGGTACGGCGCGACGCTATAGCGCTTATCGGTCAATTGCGCGCACAGCTCGTCAACATCAGCGCGACGGATGCAATAGATGATGCCCGATTCCCCCTTGTGCTGATCGAGGATTTTGCACACTTGTTCAATCATGTTGGCGCGCCGTTCAACTCGATAAACCAGGTTGGGGCGATCAAACGAGCCGACTAACACTTCGGGATTCTCGAGACGCAGATACAAAGCAATGTCTCGACGCACGTGTTCGGTGGCACTTGCGGTGTATGCGTGGACGGCGATTCCGGGGAAAGCATTCTTTAAAACGCCCAGTTCCCTGTATTCCGGCCGAAAGTCATGCCCCCACACGCTCACGCAGTGCGCCTCGTCCACGGCAATGAAAGACAATCTCGTTGTTTTGAGAAGCCCGATGAACTTCTGCGTCACGAGCCGCTCGGGCGCAACGTAGAGCAGTTTGAGATCCCCGTGATAGATTTGTCGCAAGACAGCGCTTTGCTCGTTGGGAGACATGCTGCTGTCCAAACGTCGTGCAGCGACGCCACATTCCAGCAATGCGTCAACCTGGTCCTTCATAAGCGAGATGAGCGGCGAGACAACAACGGTCATTCCCGGCATGGCCACCCCTGGAGCCTGGAAACAGAGCGATTTGCCGCCCCCCGTCGGCATGACAACAATCGAGTCTCTCCCCTTTGTGACGCACTCTATAGCCTCCTTCTGCAATGGCAAGAAGCTCTCATAGCCCCATTGGGCTTTCAGAACGGCTTTGATCTTCTCGAACACGATTGACATCCCTCTTGCCCCTCAACCAAACCCGAGGGCGATTACCTGATGGCCGACGACTTTTGGAACCATGAACTGCACGCGCCGGTTTGTCCTCCAACCATGCTGTCGCATGATGTGCTGCCCTTGCCCGGAGTAAGAAACGCAGGTCTCTGCTTGGCTGAATGTCAAACTCATTCTGCGTCACCCTTCCCGCGATTGTCAAGGCGACAGCGGCCGTGGGTGTGGCTTTGAATCGGCTTTCTGGTCGTCAGCGGCAGATGCAGAAGGGGGACCAAGGTTGGCGCACAGGTGACAGCCTGTCGTGGCACCAGCGAGCCTGTCCGGACAGGAACGCCCGTGCCGCGGGGTGCCGAGCCGACCTTTCGTTCTCGCGTTTTGGTCATGGCCCGAGACAGGGCAAACCGATCCTCCCAAGGAAAGACGCTCAGTCTCCAGCGGCAGCAAAGATGCGGTAGAAGCGCTGTGTTACGGACGGGTCGCCGGGAGAAATCCCCGTAGTGGTTCCATCATCCGTCCAGCTCAGGACGTTGCCATTGGCGAGGAGATTCGCAGCGGACAACCATCTCCTGTCGGTGAAGTGGGCAGCGAACTCCACTTCGTAGCTGTTCCCCTGCTCGACTTCCCACACGACAGTGACTGTCTTGTTCCCTTTGCCGAGCATAAGATCAAGGACTCTCGGTGTGGTGTTCTGAATCTCCGACACAATGAGCCGATCGAGAGCGAGGTTGCGGTCCTCGGGTGGCTCGTAATAGTCGTTCACGAATGCCAGGGCGACGATGTGCTCGCCCTTCGTCACTGTCGCAGACAGGAGGAAGCGGCTGGGGGACTGGCTGTCCACGGTCTCCTCATCCTGCTTCACCCCGTCAATTCTCAGTTCCAAAAGCGGATACACTCCGAGGGCGGGTGTGCCGTAGCCTGTCACCTCGAACGAGTAATCTCCGGAATTAGTGAAAAGAACGGATGCTTCGAGCCGGCCATTGCTTCCGCAGAAGGCGATTCCGTTGGCGATGCGGAAGTAGCCGAAGCCCTTCGGCTCCATTTCCTCCGCCTCGATTCTCAAGCCGGACGGCGTCCGGATCGTGGCGCCCAGGTCGGTCAGGAGCGTTGAAATGATTCTCTCCGCCTTGCCGCGGTTTTTCTGCTCGGTTTCCCACGCAATCTCGTCGAGGAGAATGACCCCATCTCCCCGGTTCACCTGCACGATGGCGCCCGGGCGCGTCAGAAAAGCCTCGTCCTGGGGCGATCGGGCCAAGCCATATCTCACCTGGTCCATGTAAAGGTTCCGGTCGTCCGGTGGATCCCAGGCGTCGTTGGTGAACACGAGAGCCATCTCGTGTTGTCCCGCCGAAAGGTTTGCGCCAAGCGAGTACAACTGCCAGGTCTCGCTCTTCACAACAAGCGCGTCCTCGAACTTCCCGTCAATTCGGAGGACCATTCGGGGATATTCGCCATAGGCTTGCGTCCCTCTCGCGATGACGCCGAAGAGATACGTGCCGCCCTTTGCGACAGTGATGTTCTGCGCCACGTAGCCGTTGACGTACATGTTCCAGCCGCCAGCCACGGGACCGCCGCCCGTTTTCACGGGCATGTTCTCCACCTCGATGACCTCGTAATGAGTCAAGGTGAATCGCTTGCGGTAAACCCTCTCGGCGATGTCCTCAGAGAGCGTCGCCTCGCGGTCCCAGCTTCCCGGTTGATCAATCCAGTACAGGTCGTAATTTGTGAGAGAGGAGACGTCCTGCGTCTTCTCCCCTTTGAGAATGGGCACGCTCACGTTGGGTGCAGCCTCCAGGTCCGGAAACAGCGTCGAAGCCGCTGCCGAAAGGAACGCGTCGGATGGACGATGGAGCAGGAGCTTTCCTCCTTGCTCGACATAGGAAGCGAACTTCCCGAGAAATGCCTGCGCCTCATTCCAGGCGCTGTCGCCGCCTGCGATCAGTAGCAGAGGGTAGATTGCCACGTTCTGCGTGGCGAGGCGACCGGAGAGGTTCTCGTGGAGCAGGCCGAGTTCAGAGAGCGCCTTCGCCGCGTCGGAATCTGGCTCTGCGACAAGCCCCGCATAACGGAGATGATTGCTTTGATGGGAACAGTAATCGAGAGTTTGTTGGAGCAGGATTCCCGCCATCGGCTCGGAAGAGAACTTCGTCACTATGAGCATCTGGGAACAAAGGAATCCGCCTTTCCCGCGCGGCACCTCAACCATCGTGGCGTGGTCAAGCCCGTTCTCCGAGCCAACGTCCGCCAACACGCGGAAATTCCCCCGCGAAGGCTTCGGCAGATTCCCTGCCGTCACCAGGTTGTCGCCGCGCCACCAGCGAAGGTCCTCTGCCGACATTCCTGAAACGATCGAGTGGTCCGCGGCTCGTGGAAACGCGAAGTTTGCCCGGTAGTCTGTAACCGAAAGCGAAAGGGGCATCCAGCGCGGGTAGGAGGATTGCTCGAGAACGATGATCCATCCGCCGCCTTCCGCAAATGCTTCCCATCTCGCTCCAATGCTCTCCGCCCCGACCTGAAGCGCCTGCTCTTCACGGAGTGAATTCTTCCCGACAATCAGCACATCGAGCCGGTCGTAGGGCGCCGTCGCGAGGTCGCTGATTGGCGTGTAGGGAACGCCCTGCTGGGTGAGAAGCGCAGCCGTGCTTCCTTCCGTGTCAAAGACACCGAGCCTTGTGCCCTCAGCAAGTGTAAGAAGAGGCGCTGCACAAGCGGCATACATCTTCTCATCCGAAAAGACTGTCGTTTCCCCGTCGAGAAGCTCGATGGTCAGTCTGAAATTGCCCGGCGTCGAGGGCGTCTGAAATGCAATCGTCTCCCGCCTTCTGTCGGCGGGCTCCATCGGGAAGCTTCGCGTGCTTGATTGACCTCCCACACTCCACTGGAGCGTGTAATTACCGTGCCGCATCGTGTTGTTATAGATGCTGAGCGACCGCTCGACCGTCTCGCCGATGAAGAACCGGCTGTCGTATTCCTTCACGAAGACGGCGTTCGGGTGATAGGCTTCCTTCTGAACCTGGTAAAGATAATTCTCCTCGGTGTTCAGGTCGAGGGCGCCCCAGCGAGTGGCGATGTCCTCGAACATCGTCCAGGGGCACATACCGTTCACTCCGTAATCGCGATACGCCTCGATCTGCATTCGCCACGTCCAGCCTTTGGCTTGGTTTCGGTAGTAGGACAGGTCGGCGTACGGTTCGTCCCCGTACAGAATCGTGAAGCCGTCAGGCGAGGACGCTGGCACCCAGAGGAACTCCCCGATGTACAGCGGCTTCTGCCGATCCCATTGCCACATGCCGCCCGGAGCGAAGCCGATGGGAATTGGCTCGTCCATCCAATAGGCCGTGTTCGGCCAGAGGTGATAATTCGGAAACTCGTGGGGATAATGCAGACCGATAACGTCCGCTTCGCCGCCCGGGTCGAGGTCGGCTTCGTAAGTGATCGGCCGAGTTGGGTCAAGCTCTTTCACGAGTCTGCCGAGTTTCGCCAGTTCCGCCTCCGTTCCCGCGTAAATGTTCCCTGCGCCGCAGTGGAGCAGTTCATTTTCGAGGCTCCACATCACGAGCGACGGATGATTGCGGTCTCTTTTGACTGCCGCTGTCAGGTGGTCGCCGAAATTCGCCCAGAAGCTCGGGTCCGCCAGGCGGTACGCCGCGGGATCACACCACACCGCCCCTTCATCGACGATGAGGAGCCCTACCTCGTCCGCGACCTCGTACCACGTCTCGTCCCAGGGCTGCGTGTGCAGCCGGTACGCGACGTTGTTGCCCGCTTTCACATCTTGGAGAACCTTCCGGATGTCCTCGGCATTCATCAGATTGTTCGGGGGCCAGCAGGACGTCGCCAGAAGATTGATCCTCGTCCCGTTAAGGTAAAAGCTGTCTCCCTCGCGCCAGAACTCGCGGAAGCCGAATCGTGTAACGACCTCGTCCGCTAAGCCGCTGGGCGGCTCAAGCGTCGTGTCGAGGTGATAGAGGTGAGGGTCTGAGAGAGACCACTGGCTAGCGTCCGGCCAACTCGCCTCAACCTCCTTCACTACACTCTCTCCCGGTGCGAGCGTTACCTCCGCCTCCGGAGGCGTGAGCACGATTTGTTGCCCATCGAGCACCTGGTTTCTGAGAGCGCCGGCTCGTTCAACCGCATCCTCATTCCGCAGGGTGACCCGCACAGTCAGCTTGCCTTCTCTGATGGACGGGATGACAAACACGTCCTCGATGGAGAAATGGGGCACGCTTCGCAGAGTCACGCCCTGCCAGATTCCATAGAGGTCATACCGGCCGCCGATCGGCGCGATGATAACGTCATTTGGGCGGTCTCGCGGGTTTTCCCCCGGCTGGAGGTTCGAGAAATCAACCGGGGAAGTGAACAACGCCGTCCAATCGCTCAGTCCCACTAGAAGCTCATTCTCTGCTCCGAACTGCACCGCGTTCGTAATGTCCAGCTCAAACGGATTGTATCCGTTGAGATGCCCGCCGGCGAGCTGCCCGTTCACATAGACCTTGCTGTCGTATTTCACTCCTCCGAACAACAGCTTGATTCTCATGCCGGACATCGAAGCAGGCAAGGTGAACATCTTCCGAAACCACGCCTTTTTGTAGTTGTAGCCGCTGAGGTAACCGGGCACCGTCGTCGCCTGCCATGCGCTGGGAGGCGGATAGGCCAGCTCGGCGACCTTCTGATATTGCCAGTCTCCATTGAGGTCAACGTCTTCGCGTGCCGGGCTGTCTGTACCGCATAACCAGGCGGCCGCAGCAATTACGAAGATAGCGGTCAGCCGTCGAGGCACCGGACTTTTTCCACGGGTTGTCATCTTCATCCTCGCTTTCGCGGGTCTGTCGGGTACGACTTGTAGCGCAATTCGCTCAATCCCTTTTCTCCCACGCCTTGATATACTGCGATCGCTCGTCGCGCTTCGATGCCCCGGCTTTGTCCACATCCACCTTCTCGCTCCGGATTCGATTCAGCCCCCAAGCAAGGCAGCCCGCCACGTAAGGCCGCTTTTCCATTCGGAACATCTCAAGGAGAGCCGGCGCGTCAGCGGCTGTGGCCGTGCGTTTCACGACATCGGCAGCCCGATCGCGAACTTCCCCATCACCTGCGCTCAGAGCCGCCATTGCTACTCGGAAAGCCCGCTGCGGAGCACGATGGAACAACGCTCCGAGCAAGCAAACCCGCACCTGCGAATCTTGCCGTGGGTTTAGAATCTCCGGGACGATGCGGTCTGCCAGTTCCGGCGGCATCGCCTCCTCCAGTGTCCGGGCAACGTGTCGTCTTACGACAAGATCGCTATCTCTCAGCAAGGGGACCAGCCCGCCTGCGACAACGGGGCTGGCGATGCGTTCGAGGGCGAGGGCCGCGGCGCGCTGGGTCGTTGTGTCGCTGACGGAGAGGTAGCGAAGCAGAGCGGGAGCCGCCGGACCGTAACTCATTGCCCCGAGGTTCTCGATGGCATCGAGGAGAGCCGCCCCTTTGCTCTCGGGTAATCCATCCAACAGCCGTTTTGGAATTCTCTCGTCTTTCCATCTGATTGCGTGGTCTATTTCGACAATCCGTGCGTTTTTGCCTTTCTTCTGTCCACCTTTTTCCAGCCCATAGGAGCGCAACTCAATCCTGTCGTCGCCAACCTCCAGAAAGCTGTAGTGCGGCAGGGACATTCCTCTCGCAATCGTCGCCGTCCACCAATCGGGGTAATTGCCCCCAACGGCTCCTCCCTGGATGAGATGCACCGTGCCATTCCGGTCGTCTCGCTTTCCGCCGCGAATTGGAAACGACCGCTCATAGATATGCGTGTGCCCCACAAGCACCATGTCCACGCCGTGCTTGTCGAGAATCGCCTCCACCTTCGGATTGCCGGACGCCTTCCGCTTGTCGGACGGCCCCTCGTACCCGGTGCAATAGACCGGATAATGAAACGCCACGAACTTCCACTTTTTCTTTGTCGCCGCAAGGTCAGCATCTAAGAAAGACGCGCACTTCTCGATGTGCGTGTACGAGACAATGGCGAAATGCGCGTTACCCCAGTCGAACGAGGAATACGGCTCGCCCCCGGGGAGCTCGTGGTACGTTGAGAACCAGTTGTCCTTCGGATCGTCTCGCTCATGGTTTCCCCTCGCGGCAAAGATCGGGATGCGCTTCTGAACAGACTCGAATCTACCGAAATGCTGCGGCCACTGCTCGTATTTCCGCCCGTCGGTGACCAGGTCACCCATGTGCAGGGCAAACTCCGGCTGCCGCGACATCAAATGCTCGGGCAGGGAACTTTTCTGCCAGTACTCGCCCCAGAACCGCGAATCCCCGATGACGGCGAAGCGGATGGGGCGGTCTTCGGCAGGCGCCGTCGCGAAATCCCCCTCCGCAATGTTATCCGCGCATTTCACCCGATAGCCGTACCGCGTGTCCGGTTTCAGCTCGCCAATCCGCACCTTGTGAATCTTCGCAGCCGGACTCCCGATTGACCTCATTTCTCCGCCGGCGCTGAGCGCCAGCTCCCAGTATTCCACCCTTCCCGCGACAGGCTTCTTCGCCTCCCACATAATTGTGATCGCTGTGGGGGATGCGTTCTGAAGGTACGGGGCGATGTAAAAGGGGTTCTTTGCCGCGGTTTTGCCGAGGTCTTCGCTCACAACCCCGTGCGGACACGTCGCCGCGAGAACCAGTGCCGCCAATGATAGCGCGATTGTTCTAATCCATTTGCCTGTCATACAGCGCATCGTACATCTCCACTTCTCGTGTTCCTTGAATGTTTTCGCCATCTTCAACAACAGGATGTCGCCGGCGGTTTCCCGACGCCACGCAGAAACCTACTTCGTAACATGGGCAATGTCAATTACAAGCTCCTTGCTGACTTTTCAGTGGACGGTGTGATATTCTTCCCGCGTTCTGCACAGAGAATGGTGAACCGCGAGGGCGTCGCTTCCGGCGACGTTCTCGCCATCTGACAGGAGAAAAAGACAGGCAGCATGCTCAGGCAGGGAGACAGGATTCCATGTATCCTGATAATCCTGTTATCCTGTCTTCAAAAATGCTTTACCGACGTTGTGGACTGGCGCACTTACCAGGAGGGGACAACGCTTGAAACTGACACGACAACGCTTGGAACAGCTTCTCGAAAAATTCCAGGGCCTCAAGGTCACCGTCGTGGGCGACTTCTATCTCGACCGATACATCTCCGGCAGCATGGAATCCATCTCGCGTGAGGCGGCCGTGCCGGTGGTTCGCATACAGAGCGATGTCTATTCTCCCGGCGCCGCTGGCAACACCGCATGCAACCTCTCGTCCATGGGAGCGGAGGTCTTCGCGGTCAGCGTCCTCGGAGATGACCTCAGCGCGGACATTATGAGGAAGGAGCTTGGCAAGAGAGGCGTCAACACCGACAACCTCATCTCCATCGCCACCCGCCACACCCCCACCTTCAACAAAATCTACGCCTCGTCTTACCACGGCAGGATGCAGCAGGTCGGACGCTTCGACCAGGAAAATGATTCCCCCATTGGCTCAGAAGCCGAGTCGCGCGTCATTGAAGTGCTCGATTCGCTTTCCAGCGAATGCGCTGGCATCATCGCTGCCGACTACGCCGAAATCCCCGGCACCGGCGTCGCTGCCAAACCGATTCTGCAAAAGGTGGCTGCCCTGACCCGCACGAAAGACCTCATCTCCACCGGCGATTCCCGCGACCGCATCGGCGAGTTCTGCGACTTCAGCGTGCTGGTTCCTAACGACTACGAAGCCGCGATGGCTGCGGGCGTCTATCGCCCTCACGAGAGCAAACACATCAGCGAGGAAACCGTCCTTGTCGCCGGGAGAGAACTCTGCGAGATCACCCGCTGCCAGACCCTGATGATAACTCGCGCGGAACGCGGCATGACCGTCTTCAGCAGGGGCGGCAGACCGATTGACGTGCCAACCACTCCCTGCACCGGCGAAGTGGACGCCACCGGAGCCGGCGACACCGTCACCGCCGCGATTGCCCTTTCGATAGCCGCGGGAGCCGACGTCATCGAAGCCGCCGAGCTCGCCAACCTCGCCGCCGGGACCACCGTCAAGAAACTCGGCACCACCGGCTGGCCCACCCCCTCCGAAATCCTCTCCGCGTTCGACTGCCTTGGGTAGGCGTCGCAGGGCGGGCAGCGCCCGGGCGATGGAGAGCCTCACCCCGGGCCACCATTGCTCCGAACCCCGGGCCGCGGGGACAGGTGTCGCTCTTACGACGCCCGAGGGGCACGCAAGTGTCTTTTCTTCTTGAGCGCCAACTTCCCGAGATCCGTGATAGCCACGTAGCGCGGGTCCGGGTCCCGAGGGCTCACTCGAACATCTGGTTCCCCCACCTTGGAGGATATGAGCACGCATCCCCGCATTTCCAGCTCGATGATCTCAAGATCAAGGGCGGGAATGGTGAGCGCCAGGGTCGATCGCACCTGCTCTATGCGCATGGGCCTGCAACTCTTCTCAGCATGTCGGCCTAGCATTCGAAGGATCTTGCGTTGTGTTCGAGGCAGCCGCATGCCTGCGTCGCGCAGCCACGCCCCGGTGAGGCAGCTTGCCACAGTGCGCGCGATGGCGGCACCGGCGCCGGAGAGCACCCTTAGCCATGTCATCTTACCCTCCTTGACCAAGCGGCTAATAACCAAACGCCCCAATCCTGGCCGTCAGCCCTGCCCTCTGTGGCACACAAGGGCATAACGCCGCTGGCAGCGCAGGTCCTCGGGTCTTGCCGCCATGGCGCGCGAGGTCTGCGCACAGATCGTCAGCAATCTTGGGAGAAGCACGGCGTTCCACGCCTCGCAATAGACGCGTATGAAGACCCGTGGTCGCCGTCTGCCGGTCTCGTGGACGTTCACGAACCCGTCCCACAGGGTCGTGCCTGCGAAACGGTGCCAGGGAAGGAAGGCGGGGCCCCGAAGTAGTCGCGGCCGGGTGATGCCTTCGCTGGTGATCTCCACGGCGTCGATGCGTGTGACGCCTGGGCCTGCGTAGACACTTTCAAGTTGCTTGGTTATAACCACCGGCTCGATCAGAGACGCTACCGCGCCGCACAGCTGCGCGAAGCGTTCCCCAAGCTTGTCGTTGCGCGTCCCGAACGGCACCCAGGAGAAGCGAATTTTGATGGTCTCCGAGGCGGACCGGACCCTAACACTATAGCTCTGTCCGGTGAATATGGCATTTACATACCTCGCGCTGGAGCTGTAGGCGACGTCCGTGATGTCGCGGTAGTAGATCCGCCGCCCTTTGTACTCCAGCGCCTCGGCGAGAAACGACACCCGCTTGCAGCGCGAAATCTGCACAGCGACGATCGGCGAGTCCGTATCCATGGCATAACCCTCCACGCAATTCGTTCGGTCGGGACACAGAGGGTGCCCAGCCGTTCCCTACGGTTTCGTCCCTGATGTCCCCGGCACGCCCCCCGTTCTGCCGGGATAGGGGAGCCCACAGAGCTTTCCGCCTTGGGCCACATAACCTCCGAAATCCTCTCCCCCTTCCCTTCGCTCGCGCCGCGCCAGTAATACGAGTTGTCCGGGAGGGCCAGGTGCCGGAACGTGGCGTATGGGGAACCGGGCCGCTGGCGCCTGCGCGGCGCTACTCCAGAAACGTCCTGTCCGGCGGGAAGGCCTCTCCGTCCACCAAGTTCTCAACCTCGTCGAGATGCAAGGTGACACTGTGGCACCTGTACGACCTATCTACGGAGCCATGCGCCTTGAGCGCACCGCTCTCATAGGTCGCGTAATCCGCCTTAAGGCGCTCGTACTCCGCCTCGTCGAGTTCCAGGTCGATGCCTGGGCTGTGGCCTTTTCCTTCAACGGGTCTCAAGTGCACGTCAACGCGCTTCATGTTCCGCTCACGCCTCCTTTGTTTCGGCTTATCTCATTTCAACTCGATAGAGCTTCATCCGGCCCGAAGGGGCGCTATGCGTCCATGACGTCGTGGTACCCTGGGATGGGATGGTGGCGACGCTCGTCCATTGGTCGCCCAGGAGGCTCCCGGACGACCAGATCACATAGGTGTCCCCAGGCCGACTATACCAGGTCAGCTTGGTCCCACCCCCCGTCGCGCTCACGACACTGAGAACTCTGAACGGGAGCGAGCCGAACTCGTAGGCGCCCATGTCAACTGTCAGGGAACTGCCCCCGTAAAAGACCCGAAGGTTGCCGTCCATGTCTGTCGCGCGCCACATCCAGTCCTCGTTCTTGCCAGCGTCAATGCACGGCGAATCTGCCCGCAGGCGCCAATCACCACCGCCGATGTCCGCGAATCCCGGGTCTCGGGCGGTATTGCCCTCGCCGCCTGCGGCCCAATCCTGGATGCACGAAAAAATGGGTACAGCGCAGTCGTAGAGCGCTCCGTAGTATGTTGATGTGTTCGCATGGACGATGCAGTTTTGGAGATTGGCCGTGCACCCGCCCAGTCCACCGCCCCACTGGGCCGAGTTCTTGGAGATAGTGGTATTCTGGATAGCCCCGTTGCATTCATACGCCCCGCCTCCGACCTGCTCGGCGGTGTTCCCTGATATGACGCAGTTACGAACCGTGCCGTCCCACCTCCCCAGTCCACCGCCCCACTGCGCGGAATTCCCCCTGATTACGGATTTGGCTAATGTCGCATCGCCGCTTTTACAAAAAACTCCACCACCCACAACGGCAGAATTTTCTGAGATAACGCAGCCGGTGATCGTGGGGTGGGACTCCACAGAATAGATGCCCCCGCCCCACTGCGCGGAATTCTGAGTAATTACACAAGTTGCGATTGTTGGGCTGCTGCCCCAAAGGCAAGCGATGCCCCCTCCCCAGTCATCAGCCCGCCCGCCGCGGATCGTCAACCCGCTTAGCCACACGTCTTCAGTTTCCCCTCTTTTAAAGAGGAACCCCCGTCCGCCGCGCTCGCAGTCAATTACACAGCCGGCAGGGCCGTTTGCGCTCCGCAGTGTGATGGAACAACCCCCGAGGTCAAGGGTCCTGTTGGCTGCGCCGGTATATGTGCCGTCCGCCACAATCACTGTGTCGCCAGCGCCTGCGGCGCAAATCCCGGCTTGTATGCTTTTCTTCGGGCCGGATGTCCCTCCGCGCCAAAGGGGTTCCGTGCCATCCCAATCATCTCGGCCAATCCCGCCGTTGACGTAGTAGGTCTTTGGCGACGTTTCGCGATGAGGCGCGATGTCCAGAACAGCGTTGCAGGACTCCCACCCGTATGGGAAGTTCCCAACGGGGTACCAGCCGTCACCCCCTCCTCCCCACCCCATGTTCAGATGAACAAGGTTGGGAATGTCGTAACCGTCCAGGACGAGGGCGTGATTTACCATCCCATACAAGACGGGCTGACCCTTGCTGACCTGTTCGCGCATCACGTCGTACCAATCAGCATCGGTGTAGCCCGATTTTTCGACATAGCGAGTGTGCTTATAGCGAAAGTACCGTGTCATCGCGCCAGAGTGCATGTACCCCGGGGATTCATCGGGCGAGAACTCGGTGTTCGCGGCCACCGCACAATGGTAGCAGAGGGTGCTGACGGCATCTTTCACAACTTGGGGGCTGGAAGGATTGGGTTGGTCCGTCATGTTGTCCCAGTCATACGTCGTCGAGCCGAAGTCTGCGCACAAGGTCTCCTCACCGAGTGACCACCGGTAACAGTGGCTACCGGTGCCCTTTTCGGGATGCCGCCAGTACCGCATTATCTGGGCCATCGCGATGGCTGTACATCCCACGGTGCAACGCTCGCCTTGATACTGAGGGCACTTGTCCTCGTAAGGGGTAGCCTGAAGCCACGAGGTTGTCAGCAGCGGCCCCACGGGGCCTGAGGAGGTGGGAGTGCTGGGCCTAATGCCGTCTGGGGAATCAGTGCGTTCCACGAGTAACGCCCAAAGGGCATCAGGCGGCCGTGTCCTGGGATACCGGGAATGCCGAAGCTCGGAGATTCGGTCGGCGAAAGCGTCCATAATCACCTGTGCCGGTGGGACTTCGGGAACGTGAAGCGTGTTATCCCGAGAGTAGTAGAGCACCGGAGTCAGCTCGTCATCGGCAACGATGGCAATGCAGCCGCCCTCGGGAACATCAAAGGCAAAACCGATTGTCGTCTCCTTGGCGACGATGGGCCTCGCATTCTGCCCCGTGATGAACGACTCAGGCCCCGCCGCAAGAGGTTGCTCCTGCGCGTTGTCCTGAAACCGGAGCTTGTACCATGCTCTTGCCGCGATTGCCGCCTGCGATGGGTCAACTGGCTCGCCGAAGCCTTCGCGGCTTGCCGCCAAAACCAGAAAAAGGCAAAAACAAGACAGGGCCCCGAAAATTGCTGTAGAGATCGCCCGCCTCATGAGTGGATTCTCCTCTTTTTCACCTCATTCGTGACGCGAAAATGCAGTGCGATAGCCCCCCTGGAGCGTGCGGTATCCCGGTAGACAAGACGTGCACCGATTTACCAAGCAAGGGGCGTGCCAGACGGACAGGGTTAGATTGCGGTGAGTCGCCTCCCCGCACATGCGATAGTCGGAGATTCTGCCGCGTACAATATTGTTCGCAAAGAGCGCTGCTTGAGAATGCTTGCGCTCGCGGGAGAGCCTGTGCAGTGGGAGGTATAAGCTGGTTCTCGCCGGAGGCTATTCGGAGAAAAAGGTCACGAGTTCCTGGACTTTTGCGGGGATTTCTTTGCGGGGGAGGATCATGTCTATCATGCCGTGGTCGAGGAGGAACTCGGAGCGCTGGAAGCCCTGGGGGAGTTCCTGGCGGATGGTCTGCTCGATGACCCGCGGACCGGCAAAGCCAATCAGTGCTCCCGGCTCGGCAATGATGACGTCCCCTAATGACGCGAAGCTCGCCGTCACGCCCCCCGTCGTCGGATTCGTCAAAAGCGCGAGGTAGAACAATCCCGCCTGGTGGAATTTCGCGAGTGCCCCGGAGGTCTTTGCCATCTGCATGAGGCTGTACGTGGACTCCATCATCCGGGCGCCGCCGGACGATGTGACGATGATGAGAACGCATCGCTCATCGAGGCACCGCTCGGTCAACCGCGTGACTTTCTCCCCGACGACCGACCCCATGCTCCCGCCGATGTAGCTGAAATCCATCGCCCCAAGCCCGACGCAATGCCCGGTGACATTCCCCATTCCCGTCACAATCGCCTCGTTCAGCTTCGTTTTCTGCGTGGCTTCCCTCTGGCGGTCGGTATATTTCCTGAAGTCCGTGAAGCCGAGCGGGTCCGTCGGGAGCATGTCGCGGTCCATCTCCACGAAGCTGTCCTTATCAAGGAGCAAGCCAATCCACTCCCAGGCGGTCATTCGATAGTGAAACTTGCACCGAGGGCAGGTCTTGAACGCGGTCTCGAAGGCTTTCGCGTCAACGGTCTCGCGACAGTTCGTGCACTTCATCCAGCGTCCGGTGGGAATCTGCACTTTCTTGACCTTGATCGCGGAATATTTCGGTTTTCCAAAAAGCGCCATGGCTGTTAAATTCTCAACTTCGCCGCGTCCGGTCCATTGCCTTTCACCCGGGGGGGCACCTCGCGCGAACCTGCGCGGCGGACCATCGCCCGTTTTGCCTCACCGCTCAACCCAAATAATACAAAAAAATCCTACAATATGCTACAAGCGAAACTCTGCTCGCTGAGGTTGCACATGGGGGAGGCATTATTTCGCCCCTTCAGGGCTGGGGCTGCTGTGGTGTGCGCGGACCCAGGGCGGTGCCCTGGGCTATGATATTGCGCCCTTTCAGGGCTGCCCATGAGGCCTGGCTGATGCTCACGCAAGCGCGGCGGTTAGGCCACTCTCCCCTGGGCCCGGGTGTACCGCTGGCATCTTGCCGGCTGTCTCGGGGGCATCCTGCCCCCGAATCCGAGGGCGAGACGCCCTCGGGAGTGCCGCCGAGACGGCGGCGTTACCTGTGCGAGCTTTAGCCCTTGAATACAGCCTCATCTGCGCAATTCGCACAGCCCGTGTCATCGGCGGTGATGAGTCCGCAACGAGCCGCCTGTGTCGGTTTCCCGTTGAACATTCCCTCAACCACGAAGACACCAAGACACAATTGGCTCCTGCCTTCGTGCTGCTTCGTGTCTTTGTGGTAAGTGCTCCTTTATTCTCTGCGGTCTCTGCGGTGAGTTTTTTTCCGGCGCAGAAAGCTCGCCGGCCCATCACCCTTTCAGTTTCTCTATCAGGATTCTATTGACCACCTGCGGGTCGGCTTTTCCCTTCGCGACGCGCATGACCTGCCCCATGAGGAAGCCGAGGGCTTTTCCCTTCCCCCCACGAAATTCTTCAACTGGCTTGGGATTTTCCGCGATGACCTTCTCGACCATCTTCTCGATTTCTCCTGTGTCCGTGACAGGCAGGAGATTCTTCTCTTTGATGACCTGCTCGGGGGACTGGCCGGTCTGCGCCATCTCCGCAAAAACTGTCTTGGCGATGGTGCTGGTGATTTTGCCCTCGTCAATCATCCGGATCATGTCGGTCAGCATCTTCGGCGAAATCGGCAGAGCGTCGAGCGTGATTTTCCGGTCGTTCAGCTCCCGCAAGACGGCTCCCATGACCCAGTTGCAGTCCGCCTTGTAATTCTCGTAGAGTCGGGTGCACTCCTCGAAATAGTCCGCGTAATCCTTCTGCGAAGTGAGCACCCCGGCATCGTACTCCGAAAGCCCGAACTCCGCCATGAACCGCTTCTTCCTCGCTATGGGGAGCTCCGGTATGGTCGCCCTCACCTTGTCAATCCAGTCCTTCTCTAACACAAACGGCACGAGGTCCGGCTCGGGGAAATAGCGGTAATCGTGGGCTTCCTCCTTGCTCCGCATGGGACTTGTCGTTTGCGTCTCCGGCTCCCACCGCCGCGTCTCCCGGATGACCCTCCCGCCGCTCTCGACGACCTCGATCTGCCGTTCGATTTCGAATGCGAGTGCCCGGCGAACGGCGCTGAAGCTGTTCATGTTCTTGACCTCGGTCTGCGTCCAGAGCTTCTCCGACCCCTTCGGGCGCACCGAAACATTCGCGTCGCACCGGAGACTTCCCTCCTCCATGTTGCAGTCGCTCACGTCGAGGTACTGGAGCAACTGCTTCAGCCCAATAAGATAATCATACGCCTCGTCCGGCGTCTGAATCTCCGGTTTGCTCACGATCTCGAGCAGCGGAATCCCGACTCGGTTGAAATCCACGCCGCTTTCGCCATCGTCAAAGTGGATCAACTTGCCGGCTTCCTCCTCCAGGTGCACGCGGATCAAGCCGACTTTTCGCAACTCCCCGTCGGAGGCGAATTCGAGGGCGCCTCCCTCGCACAGCGGCTCGTCGTATTGCGAAATCTGGAAATTCTTCGGCAGGTCCGGGTAGAAGTAGTTCTTCCGGTCGAACTTACTGAACGCGGAGATTTTGCTACCCACCGTCAGTCCGACCTTCACCGCGAATTGCAGCGCTTTCTCATTGATAACCGGCAGAACGCCCGGCAGACCGAGGCACACCGGACACGTCTGCGTGTTCGGCGGCGACCCGAACTTCGTCGAGCATCCGCAGAACAGCTTCGTCTCCGTCTTCAGTTCCGCGTGGACTTCTAGCCCAATCACACCTTCGTATTCCATGTGCACTCTCCAGGCAATGAACGAACCATGCGCCCGAGGACCCGCTACAATGTCCTCCGGACCGACTTGTTCCTGCACTGTAAGGTACCGCGCGCCGGGCACCTGTGTCAAAGCCTATTCCCGCCCCAATGGGTGCGGCTCTGTTATAGTGGCATGGCTTATTGCGCCCCTTCAGGGCTTGGATGATTCGATTCGATTGGGACCCAGGGCGGCGCCCTGGGCTATGGTATTGCGCCCCGTTGGGGCTTGGCATCTCCTCAGGGACCAAGCCCTGCCTGCCCGGCCAGGGAAAGGGCGCAGTAATGCGACGTCATTATAAAAGAGTCGCACCCCGCGGCAACAGCTCTGACGAACGAAGGATTCTGTGCGACAATTCGCATCTTGACAGTTTCCATGAACTGTGGCATAGTAATTCTGACAGTAGAATCCTTCCATGGCCAGTCACATTCTGCCAGGTTTTACCGACTTGGCTTCGCCCGCATGTGTGCGCGGCACGTTCGTATCCTTTTCGCGTCAGCCCACGCGCTGTGTCTTTTCTAAGAGCATAGGCACACTCATGCCAAGAGTCGCCTCACCTGTCCGTAGAGAATAAGACTGTGCGTCCTACAAAGGCGCCGCCGGACCGATCCGCGGCGCCCAGAGTTCTTCTGTCTCTCAGGTCAAAAAAGGAGGCGACGGTGAAAACTCAAATCTCGGTCTTGATCGTTGACGACGATGATGAGGTTCGCAATCTGTGCGCCGCCATAGTCTCCAATGTTGGCTTTCTCCCCCGGGCGGCTTCCAACACCGTCGAGGCACGGACGCTCCTGGGACAGGCCAAGCCCGACCTCGTTCTCCTTGACCTGCGTCTTCCCGACGGCGACGGGACCGACCTCCTGAAAGAGATCAAGGAAAACAGCCCCCAGACGGAAGTCATCGTCATCACCGCCTACGGGACCATCCGGTCCGCCGTGGACGCCATGAAGATGGGCGCCTATCATTACATCACCAAGCCCTTCAGCACGCGGGACATGATTGTGCTTCTTCGCAACGCTGCCCGACGCCATCCGGAGAAATCCTCTTCCATCCAGGCGGCTGACGACCTGGATTCCGAGGGGTTTCACGGCATCATCGGCGTGTCTTCCTGCATGAAGAAAATCTACAGTCTCATTCGCAGGCTCGGCAATGTGGACAGCACCGTTCTGATTCAGGGCGAAAGCGGGACCGGCAAGGAACTGGTCGCAAGAGCGATCCATGCCTGCGGGCCCAACGCGGACAAGCCCTTTATCCCCATTGACTGCAACATCTTGAATGAGAACATCATTGAAAGCGAGCTGTTCGGACACCTCAAGGGCGCCTTCACCGGCGCCACACGAGACCGCGATGGGCTCTTCAAAGTCGCCGGAAAAGGGACGGTCTTTCTCGATGAAATCTCCGAAATCGCCCTCGAGATCCAGACCAAGCTCCTCCGCGCCATCCAGGAGCGGACGATGAAACCCGTCGGCAGTACCAGGCAAATCGAGTTCGACGCCCGAATCATCGCCGCCACTCACCGGGACCTTGAGGCGGAGGTCAAGCGGGGCGCCTTTCGCGAGGACCTCTTCTACCGTCTCAACGTCATCCCCATCACCGTACCGCCTTTGCGCTATCGCAAGGAGGACATCCCCGTCCTGGTCAGTCAGTTCATTCAAACCTTCAGTGTCGCCAAGAAGCAACCCTGCACTCTCTCCGGGGCCGCGTTATCCGCACTCACAGAATACGATTGGCCCGGGAACGTCCGTGAGCTTGAGAACTGCATTGAGCAGGCTGTTGCCCTGAGCCTCTCCCCGGTTATTGACGTTGACGACCTCCCCCTGAGAATTCGCCGCAAGGAGCGAGTTCACACTCCCCTGGCGGGAGCGAAGTGTCTCCGCGAGCTGGAGCGTGAGGCAATCCTCGCGGCTCTCCGCGACACGAACGGAAACCGAAGGCAAGCCGCTCGCCTCCTCGGCATCGCGGAAAGCACCCTCTATTTGAAGTTGAAGGAGATGAAATCGGAGATTTGCGACCTGCCGAGCCGCTCCCGCGGCAAGAGTCTCCCCAGAGTGTAAGCTCCACTTTCACGGGAGAATCCTCAGAAGGAAGATGTGCCCGAACTCCCACTCCGATGCCCGTTTCGCGTCTCGCAGAAGTATCGCGATCCCCCACTCCTTTCCAAGCAGCGCCGAGTCGAACAGCCCCCCGGCGACCGGAGGCGCACCCCACACCGGCACGCCCCGGAGGACTTGGGGCCGACCCATGGTTGCACGAACTCAAAAGAGTGCGGGTGGGGGGGGAGATAGAAACTTATGGTCGCCGCGTCCGGCGGCGGCATGATTGTGTCGCCGCTGCTTCAGGAGCGGGTCCCATCTGCCAGTTGTACGGCCCTCACCGCGAACACGTTGTAATCGAGGGGGTGCCTGTCCAGTTGATTCCGGCCTACAACCCTCTGGTCGAATAAGCTGTTGCGGCCGCCAAAGAAATGCGTTACAAGTGCACAACAAGAGTGCTTCGGGCGGAGCATCTCCTCGCGATTATGCTGCAGACGCACCGGCCGAAAGACAGAACGCGGATGCCCCCTGAGCTCGTATCAGTTCTGGTCAAACAGGCTTCTGGCTTATTATGAGACGCAATCATTGAGAAGAAAGGAGTCCCGATGACGGATTTAAAAACCAAAGAACCCGATATCCCCGCGGCAGGGAGGTGGGTCTCCTTCCGTTCGGAGATCACGTTGCTGGATTGCACGATTCGTGACGGGGGACTGATGAACGATCACGCCTTCAATGACGAAACGGTGAAGGCGGTGTATAACGCCTGCGTTCAGGCTGGCATTGACTATATGGAATTGGGATACAAGGGGTCCAAGAAGATTTTTTCCCCGGACGAGTTTGGCAGATGGAAGTTCTGCGCTGAGGAGGACATAAGACGCATTGTCGGTGAAAACGATACGTCCTTGAAACTCTCTGTTATGGCAGACGCCGAGCGAACCGACTACCACACCGACATCTTGCCAAAAGAGGAAAGCGTGCTGGATATGATTCGCGTCGCATCCTATATCCACCAGATACCTACAGCGCTGGATATGATAAAGGATGCTCATGACAAGGGTTATGAGACGACCATTAACCTGATGGCGGTTTCAACGGTTAACGAGCACGAACTCAATGAGGCGCTGGCGTTGCTGGCGTCTTCGGAAGTGGATGTCATCTATCTGGTGGACAGTTTTGGCGCCCTTTATAGTGAGCAGGTCCAATACTACATGCGGAAGTATCTCCACTACGCCAAATCAAAACAGAAACAGGTCGGGATGCACGCCCACAACAACCAGCAATTGGCGTACGCGAATACGATTGAGGCGATTGTCATGGGGGCGAATATGCTTGACGGCAGCATGGCAGGCCTTGGTCGCGGTGCGGGCAATTGCCCTATCGAATCGCTGCTTGGTTTCCTTCACAACCCGAAGTTTCACCTCAGACCTGTGCTTCAGTGTATCCAGGAGCAGATCGAACCTCTTCGCAAGGACCTTCTCTGGGGATTTGATATACCGTACATGATCACGGGGCTTCTCAATCAGCATCCCCGTGCTGCGATGAAGTTCAACGCTTCCAAGGACAGAGGCGACCTGGCCAAGTTCTTCGATATGATGACTGAAGAAGAATGAACCTGGAGATGGGCTCATTTGCGGTCTGTGGAGCGTCTTTGGCTGAGTTTCGGCGTGCAGAGTCCACGGAGCGCCCCCGGAGTCGCAATCGTTGCAAAGTCAATGTCCGCAAGCACCGGGCCCCGTGGACCCCGGCGGACAACCGGGGGATTGATTCTGTGAAACTCGCAGTTTCTCGCGTTGAAACCCCAAGGAGGAACGAACAAAGATGACGAGTGATCGCTGTATATCGAGACGGATGTTCCTGGCTTCCAGTGCCTCCGGCATTGTTGCTGCGGGATTGACGCCGTTTGCGGCACGGGGCGATTCGAAGGGCGGAAGCGGCATGCCCACGCCGTTTCGCTACTCCCTGAACATGGGGACGGTCATGGGGCACAAGCTCAGCCTCGAGCAGGAGATCGAAATCGCGGCGAAAGCAGGCTACGACGCCGTCGAGCCGTGGATTCGCAAGATCGAGGAGTACCGTAACGGCGGCGGCTCCCTGAAAGACCTCGGAAAGCGAATCCGCGACCTCGGGCTGACAGTCGAGGGCGCCATCGGGTTCACTCGGTGGATTGTGGATGACGATGCGGCTCGTGCCCAGGGTCTGGAACAGTATAAGCGAGAAATGGCCATGCTGGCGGAAATGGGGGGCAAGCGCATCGCGGCGCCCCCCGCCGGAGCGACCGGCGACCCGAAGCTCGACCTGACGAAAGCAGCCGAGCGCTACCGCGCACTTTTGGGCATTGGCGACGAAGTCGGCGTGACGCCTGCCCTCGAGATATGGGGTTCCTCTAAGAATCTTGGTCGCCTGTCGGAGGCAGCGTTTGTGGCTATCGAGAGCGGACATCCCAAAGCCTGCATTATCCCGGACGTATTTCACATGTACAAAGGGGGCTCGGGTTTCCACGGGGTGAAGCTCGTCAGCAACCGGATGATTCCCGTCTTTCACTTGAACGACTATCCCGCTGACCCGCCGCGTGAGCGGATTTCCGACAGAGACCGCGTTTTCCCCGGCGACGGCATCGCCCCGCTCTCCCAGATTCTTCGAGACCTTTACGACAACGGCGCCGGGACAGTCCTTTCGCTCGAGCTGTTTAATCCCGCCTACTGGCGAGAGGACGCCTTGACCGTTGCCAAGACCGGGCTCGAGAAGATGAAAACGTCCGTCGAGAAAGCTCTGAGCTGAGGGCGCCTCGTCCCCTTGTGAGTCTTATCCTTTGACAAGACGAACCGCCCGGCTACAATGAGGCCGTTCTATTGCGGCTGGGCCTCGCGTCATCAACAAAGCCAAGCCGCAAGAAACCATTTCTCAGGAGGCGCCTATGAAAGCAACGCTATGTTTCGCAACGGTGTTCATCCTCTGCATCAGCCCGGCAGCGAATGGAGAAGGGCTGAGTCCCGCCGAGAGAGACCGCATTCAGACGGTGATTGACGCAGTTGAGGAAGAGTGCCTGACCCCGCCGTACGTCTATACGATTGGAATCGTCAAGGCGAAACGGTTGGCGGAGCTTGTCCGCGAGAGAAAACCGCAACTCGTCGTCGAGTGCGGCTCCGCCGTCGGGTACTCCGGGCTGTGGATTGCGCGGGAGCTTAAGGCCGTTGGCGGCGGCAAACTCATCACCATCGAGATTGATCCGGAAACCGCACAGAAGGCTCAGGAGAATTTCCGAAAAGCCGGCCTCGCGGACCTGATAACGCTTAAAGTCGGGGACGCCACGAAACTCGTCAAAGAAATCGCCGGACCCATTGACTTCGCCTTCATTGACTGCAATGGGGAAAACTACCTCCCCTGCTTTCTGGGAATGGAGAAGAATCTCTCGCCGGGCGCGGTGGTTGTTGCGGATAACGTCGGGGTTTCCCCGCGGCAGGTGCGGAACTACCTGAAGCACGTCCGCACAAATTACGAGAGCCGCGAGGAATGGTTCGACGTGAACCTTCCGTGGGCAAAACGCGACTCCATGGAAGTGACAATCATCAAGCCGCCGCAAACAGCCGACAACGTTCCGCCGCCCGGATTCAGGGCATTGTTTAATGGGCGGGATTTCACAGGTTGGAACGTCCCCGAGGGCGATGGCGGGCACTGGAAAATCATTGACGGCGTGATTGACTACGACGCCCAGAGCGAGGCGAAAGGCGACAAGAGCCTCTGGCACACGGAAGATTTCGGCGATTTCGTTCTTCGCGTGGATTGGCGGATCAAGGAGACGCCCTACGTCAACCCGAACGTCCCGTACATCCTGCCCGACGGCACGCACGCTCGCGACATACACGGCAAGGAGTATCGGTTCTCGCTCCCCGACTCCGATTCCGGCATCTACCTCCGCGGTTCCGGGAAGAACCAGGTGAACATCTGGTGCTGGCCCATTGGTTCCGGCGAGTTCTACGGCTATCGCACGGATTCCTCCCAGCCGCCGGAAGTCCGCGCCGGAGTGACGCCCCGCACGCAAGCCGATACGCCGGTTGGGGAATGGAACACGTTCGAGATCACCGTGCGCAGTGACCGCGTAAAAGTCGTCCTTAACGGCAAGGTCGTCATACCCGACGCCCAGTTGCCCGGCGTCGCGCCGCGCGGACCCATCGGCTTGCAGCATCACGGCGGCAAGGGCGACGGACAGTGGACCGGCCCGCCCAGTCTTCTCCAATTCAAGAACATCTTCATCAAGGAGCTTGATATATAACCCAGCGCTGAAGCCAAACACCCATTCCCTAACCCGAGACTGAGGAGCCCAGATATGAGCGAACAGAATTTCAGAAGTGAGCCGACTCTTTCCCGGCGAGACTTTGTGAAGGGAGCCGCGGTTACTGCCGCCGCTATAACGCTCGTCCCGCGTCACGTGCTCGGTGCGACGCACTTCGTCCCGCCCAGCGAGAAGGTCACAATTGCCGCCATCGGCATCGGCGATCAGGGCAAACGGGACATGGAGAGGTTCCTCGAGCGAGACGACACGCGAATTATCGCTGTGTGCGACGTGGACGCCAATAACCGCAACGCCGCCCGCGACACGGTGAACAAGAAGTACGGTGACAGGAACTGCGCCGCCTTCAACGATTTCCGCGAGCTCCTCGCCACGCAGAAGGACCTTGACGCCGTGCTGGCGGTGGTGCCTGACCACTCGCACGCGGTCGTTTCGATGGCCGCGTTGAAAGCTGGCAAGCATGTCTATTGCCAGAAGCCCTTCACCCACACCGTGTACGAGGCCCACAGGCTTGCGGAGGTGACCCGCGAGACCAAGCTCGCCACTCAGCTCGGCACAGCCAACCAGGCGAGCGAAGGACGACGTGTCCTCCAGGAATGGATTGAGGACGGAGCTATCGGCGGCGTCCGCGAGGTGCACATCTGGACGAATCGCCCCTTCTGGCCTCAGGGGATAGACCGACCGACGGACACGCCACCTGTGCCAGCAACATTGGACTGGGACCTCTGGCTCGGACCGGCGCCTTTCCGCCCGTATCATCCCGCTTATCTCCCCTTGGTCTTCCGGGGCTGGTGGGATTTCGGCACCGGCGCCCTCGGCGATATGGGCTGTTACGCCCTCGACACGGTCTTTCGTGTCCTTAGACTCAAGTACCCGACAAGCGTCGAAGCCTGCGGTTCCTGCTTCGCTCGAAAAATGTGGGACCGGCTCGAGATGAACCGCGAGACGTTTCCTCGCGCTTCACTGATTCGATGGGAATTTCCCGCTCGGGGGGATGCGCCCCCGGTGACTGTGGTCTGGTACGATGGCGGATTGCGACCGCCTCGCCCGAAGGACCTCGATGAGGCTCAAGACCTGGGCGAGGAAGGTGCCTACTACGTGGGAGATAAAGGCGCCTTGATGTCGCGCTTCGGTGGGGACGAGCCGCGGCTTGTCCCGGCGTCGAAAATGGCAGCCTACAAACAACCGCCGAAAACCCTGCCGCGTTCCATCGGGCATCACAGCGAGTGGATTCAGGCGTGCAAAGGAGGCGAGCCTGCTGGCGCCAACTTCGAGTTCTCAGCGCTGGTGACCGAAGCGATGCTCCTCGGCAACGTCGCTTTGCGAGCCGGCAACAAGAAACTTCACTGGGACGGACCGAGTTTCAAGGTCACAAACGTCCCTGAAGTCAATCAATACCTGCACCGAAAGTACCGCGAGGGCTGGACGCTGTAAGTATCGGGGCGGCCGCCCCAATCATATTCTCGCGATTACACCGGCGCTATGGGACCTCGCCGACGTTGCCCAATAGAGCTTCTGGATGAGCCTGCGTGTATCTCACGCTGGTAGGGCCGAGCCTCTCGAATGCGGTCCCGCCGTGGCGGGACTGCCGCTGTTGAAGGCGGGAGCTGTGCTCCCGCACTCCAAAACGCGTCGAGACCGGCGGCGCGGCGTCTTCTTGGCGGGACCGCCACTCACTCCGGTTCGTTGCCGACCAGAGGGCCGACACGATCGAGGCGGAAGTGCACGAGGAAACGCTGTTCCCCCTCGGACGGATGGCAGCCCGCGGGCGTGGTTCTTCGCCGCAAAGCCGCGATCCGTTGCGGATCCGTCTCTTCCTTCACTTTCGTCAGGTACAATCTCTTGCCTTTATATCCCCCGCCCGCCTCGACGAACAGATAGGCGGCATACGGATTCGATTGAAGGTTCTCGTGGCTGAGGTGATCCGCCATGATGAACGCGACCGTCCCGTTCTCCATGACATGAGGATGCCCGTAAATTGCCACATCCACTCGCCCTTTCGAGTCCGCCGTCGCGAGCACTCCCGTCCCTTTCGCCGTCTCAAAATACTCTTTCAACTCCATCCTTTGTCCTCCATCTTTTTACTCTGGCGTTCATTCTTAGTAGGCAAACGCCGAAGTCCGGCAGAATCGTTCCGAGTATTTACTGACCCTTGCGCGGCAATACAACAGAGCCGGCTTCATGAACGCGAGGGGGTCCTTTCTCCTGGCGGTCTGCGAGTCACCCCGGCGCTCCCCCGGCGCCCCAAAGCCCGGCTTGTCTTGCTGCCAGCTCCCCAGGCCCAGGCTCAACGGGCAGGCAGCGGGCTGCTGTGTTTAGCCACCCCGCCTCGGGCGGGACGGTCACGTGTCGGGGTGGTCAACTGGAGGCCGCGGTGTCTCGAACTCGGCTTTCATCTCTCGCGGCAGGACTCGGACATTTCCTTCCTTGTCGCAGAAATAGAGCGTGGATTCGGACGGCTCTCTCGCGTGCCCGTCAGCCCATAGGGCATAGAACTCCGGGTGCACGTTCACAGGTCGCCGCGCATACGTGTGGTTGTATTGGCTGTTCTTTGTGAGCTGCTTGACCTTCTGCCAGCTTTGCCCCTGGTCCTTGCTGACCCACATCGCCATTTCGCCGCCGGTGTTGTAGGGCTGGGGTCCCGTCTCCGTCGGGGCTATGATTCGCCACGCGCCGTCCTCCTCGAGGTACAGCGACCCCATATCGTAATTGTTGTCGGAGGTCATTGCGGGTCGGATTTCCCATTTCTCTCCCGTCCATCGAGCCGTCGTCCATGTTCGCGGATCGTTCTGTGGACCGGGGTCGTACCCCTTGCTGGTCAGAAACAGAATCACCGGTCGCCCCTCTTTGTCGAGCCGAATGTCCTTCAGATAGACAAGCAGGTCCTCCGCTTGGTAGTCATGGACGAGCGCCGGATTGTTGACCTCCGTCAATGGCAGCGTCAGCTTCTGCCCGTCCACCGTTTGCCACGTCTCGCCGAAGTCGTTTGTCTCCATGTAATACAGGTTCGTTTGCCAGTACAGCCCCTTCCCCTGGGGACCGTAATTGAACGCTGTAACCGCCTTCCTCCCGGACGGGGCGCTGATCTGGTAATGCCCCTCGTCAATCGCCGCGAGCCGCGTCCATTCCGACCACGTCACTCCGTCCGCGCTCGTCGCAGAGTAGATCGTCCGCGGCGGATAGTCCTGTGTGGAGAAGCAGACGAATCCTTTTCCCGCAACGTGCCAGGCTTGCATGTACTCTTTGTTGTACCCCATCTTCGTCGCGGGGACAAACTCAAACTCGCCGATGTCGTACGGCTTCTTGCTTCGATGGATGTACGGGCTGGAGAAAACCCAGATATGCCCCTTGTCATCCACGGAAATGACCGGGTTTTCGCGCGGGTCATCGGTTTTCTTGTCGAGCAGGATCGTTGGCCGCGGCACCATTCCGGTTTCATGGTCGTAGTACGAGACCATATGGAGGGGGTGCCGATAGCTGTCCTTCGTTGTCCCGCCATAGCAGAAAAACGTCTTTTTCACCGCATCGCAGTAGACCGCAAATGGCTGACGCTCCGCGCAAGAGGTCCCCAGTCCCCCGCTGTACCTGTACACGTACTCATCGCCTGAAGGCTGACCAGTGTACCAGATGCCCCGATAGCCATCAGCCTTTCTCTTGCGTGTCCGGATGAAGTCAAGCGTTTCCCGCCGACGTTGCTGGAATTCCTCCTCCGATATGAACTTCCAATAGGTGAACCCGAACAGCACAGGTCGGCCCACGTACTTCATCTTGTGGATATTGCATTCCCACCGCGTGGGCTTGTAGTAGTACATGACAATCAGATCGTCCGAGTTGTCCAGCCGCAGCCCCTCGTTGTAGCGATAGCAGGACACATCCTCGGACAGCGAACGGTGCCTCTCCCAGTACTCCATCGCCTTCTTTTGCAGGGCGTGGCATGTGAAGAAATCCGTCTCCGAACGCTCTGTGATGCATTGGCCGAGGGAGTCGAGTGGCGTCTTTCCGCCTCGTGGAAACCACCCGTCATGCTCCTGCGCGTAATCCAGCAGGTAATGTTTGACGAAGCTCCGGCAGTTCGCGCAGGAGGCATAAGGGTTGTAATATTGCCTCCGCCAGTATCGGAGTTCGAGGAGAAGTGCCAGGGCGCCTGCGAGAAGAAGCAGAGGCAACAGGAGTCTGATAAGATGCCACCGAGTTTTCATGGGTCGCCGAACACTTTTCACCGGATTTTCCTTTCCCCCTATGCGAATATAGCACCGCCCCACGCGCCGGGCAAGGACTCGCTGCTGCGTCTCTATCTTGGTGGCATGGGCATCGTGCTCATGTCAGGCATGCCTGGTGTCAATCACGGGCGAGACGCCTGTGACACAGGGGGTTGTTGTCTTCGCCCCGGCTGAGATGGGGGCCACCATTCGCATCCGCGGCGGCTACGTGGATGCTTTGAACCTTTTGCTGGCGGACGGCACTAAAGAATGATGGATGAGGCTGACATTGTTGCCGCGATGAAGGGCGGAGACGCCGCCGCCGTCGAGGAACTCGTCTGCCTTTATGGGGACAGACTGCTCCGGTCTGCTTATCTCCTCTGCGGCAACGAAGCGGATGCCCAGGACCTCGTCCAGGACACCCTCATCCTCGCTTTCCGAAATGCCCGCCGATTTCGCGGCAAATCCGCCCTTTACACCTATCTGCATGGAATCCTTCTCAACCTCACCCGGCACTACCATCGGAAGAGAAAGCGGGTGGTTTACACAGACCAACCGCCTGACCTCGCGAGTCCTGAGCCATCCCTCTCGCGTGACCCGGATGCCGCCGTCGCGTCCTCTGCCCTCATGGATGCCATCCAGCAGCTCTCCCCATCTCACCGCGAGGTCATCATCCTGCGTTACTACGAGGGCATGAAAATCCACGAAATCGCGAGGCAGATTGGTGTCACGAAAGGAACGGTCAAATCCCGCCTGCACTACGCCGTCAGCCGCCTTCGCCAACTCATTCCCGAAGAATTGAACCTTTTCTCCGCCAATGGCACATACGACCGGAGAAAGCCATGAACTGCAAGCGATGTCAGAAACTGATTCACGAGTACCTCGACGACGCTCTCCCGTCCGGGCTGCAGTCTTCCACCGAGGAACATCTCAAAGCCTGTGATGATTGCCGGAAGGCTTTCGCTCAGGAGCGGGCGTTCTCAGAATCAGCCACGAAGCTCCTCCGTGAGTGTGTTCATTCGATGAGCCTCCATCCCGATATTCTCCCCAAGGTTCAGGCTGCGCTGGAGTCCGGCGCCCCGTCGCCGAGTCTCCCAGGCCATCGGAGAAAAGTCTTCCTGCGTCCGGCTCTGGCGCTGGGAGTCGCTGCCGTCCTGGTGACCGTAGTCTTCGCAATGCTTCGTAACCACCAACCACCGCACCCCATTCGCCGCGCCCAGTCCGTGCCCGAGCATCCGCAATCTTATATCATGTGCATGGCGACAATGTATGCCGACGAAACAAAGACCGATTGGATCGAACGACGGCTCATCGTCGAGATGAAAAATGGCGTTCATGGATACCTCAAAATCATCGCGACAAAACCGCCAAAACCAACTCAACCAAAAGAAGAGAAGGAGGCAGAGTCATGAAAAGGATTGTCTGGATTCCTGTTCTACTGTTGGCGACACTGACCGTCGCCTACGGACAGGTGGCTGAAGCGCCCTTACCCAGCGGTCTGCCCACGTACGGCCCGGGAGTTGCTCCGGTCGTGGTTGTGGAGCCTGCCGTAGCACAGCCGCCCGAAGCTGCTCCTCCCCCCATCCATTCGACTCCCGCGGTCAGGAGAGTTTTGGGCCCCGCGCCGGGCCCGGTCGCTGGAATGATGGAGGCTCCACCGCCCGCACAGCCCGAAGCCCCGGGCTACGGAATGACTCCCGGAACACCATGGCATGCCATTGGTGGTCAAGGCGCCGTCATGTTCACCCTGTTTGACCCCGAAAAAGGGGTGAGGTACGGACCTTTTCCCTTACGGACAGGTGGGCCGATCGCAGTGGGCGGGGTAGAGTATCACCTTGAAGTGGTTGGACTCGCGCCTCCACCGGAAGAAGAAAGGACCCGCGAGCAACTCAATCTCGAAGAAAGACTTCGCAAGACCCTCATCCCCGATCTCTTCCTCGAGGGTTCCGGTATTATGGATGCGGTTGACCTTCTTTCCGCCCAAGGCGAGGTGAATATCGTTGTCACCGAGGTGGTCCAGAAGAGCGGTTTCAACATCACTCTCAGACTGAGGAACATCCCGCTCTACGACGCCATCCGCTACGTCGCGGAGGTCGCAGACATTGGATTCCGGATTGATGACCACGCCGTCGTAATCACGGACGAGGTGCCGCGGCCGGTCATGGTACCCATGCCTGTGCCTGGGGTCCGGAGATAGCTTAGACAAGCAAAACGCTGTCCAAAGGAAGGGGAACGCCGGATCCTGAACCTTTGTCCGCCCCGTCGCGTCGGGTTGCAGCCGCAGAGGACGCAGAGCACGCCGAGACGTCTGCAATGAGTGAACCCTGCCCAGCTCAATGCCGGGCAGGGTTTCTTCTGCGCTCTCCCTGGCCGTCGCCGTTGCAGGTGCCCGACACGCTGGGCTAACCGTAACGCAGGGGCAGCCCCCCTGCCTGATTGTCGAGATACGCGACAATTCCACAGCAATAGCGTACAATGGCAACATGTTTTCCGGGCAAATTTGCATCATGTCAGGAGCGGATGATGAAGAAGCTCAGCATTTTGTTCGTGTCAGCAATGGCGGCCGTGTTTGCCGCGGGACGGACAGATACTTCGACGGAAGCCGCGGGAGAGGCCTCCGGGCGTGGTCCTGCCCAGCCCCGCAGCGAGACGGCGCCACGGGTTGCGGGAACTGAGGGGGTGTCAGAGAACAAATTGAGCGTGCAGGCGGAGATCATCGCCATCGGCGATGAGTTGTGCTACGGGAAGGTGTATGACACAAACTCGTTCTGGATTGCGGATCAAATCACGAGGCGAGGGGTATTTGTGCGGAGAATCGTTTGCGTCCGGGACGACGTTGCCGACATGTCCGCGGCTTTGAAGGACGCTATGAGCCGCAAGCCCCGATTCATTTTCATCACGGGAGGATTGGGGCACACGGAGGACGACCTGACGCGCGCGGCGTTGTCCGCGACCACGGGAAGAAGAATCGTGGCCCGCCCCGACATCCTCCAGTACATCGCAGAGAAAAGGGGCGTTTCGGTGAAGGACCTTCCGCCGCATTTCGCCATCTCCACCTCGTCGCTCGAGGGAGGGGTGGTTTTGCCGAACCCGGCTGGCGTGTCCCCTGTGAGCATAATCCAGGAAGGAGACACGGAAATCATCGCCCTTCCCGGACCGCCGCGTGAAGTGTACGCGTGCTTCGGGGAGCATCTGGCGGAACGAGTGCAACAGGTTACTGGCTATCACAGCCATTCCCGGCGGGTCGTCGTTGACATGCACGAGTCAGAGCTGACGCCGTTAGTGACGCAGGTGATGCAGGAGGTGCCGGGGACCTACATCAAGGCGCTCGTGGGAGGATACAAAACAGGGTTTGGCATGCCCACCGAGGTGATGGCGTTCGGGCCGACGGAGGAGATTTGCCACGAGAGCTGTGACCGCGCCGTGGAGAGATTGCGGCAACTCAGCGCCGAGAAAGGGAGAAAGATGATGGACATGCCGCCAGAAGTTCCGGGTATGGGGTTTCGGGGGCAGGGGAGCATAGATTGACCATTCCGGGTCGCCAAACCCTATCCCCCAAACCCCAAACCCGGGCTTCGTACTTGGGGTGTCGGGTTCAGGGGATGGGGTTTAGGGTTTCGGGAGCATCGCCACCGATATGAAGGGTCAATACGCCAACATCATAAATCTCGCGATCGGGCTGGTGGTCATCTTCGGCATGATGGCTGCCATTAGCCCGAAGGGGCCAGATGGGTTTCCGATCCTCTTGGGCAAGAGCAATCTGGTGGTGATGCTCGGCTTTTGCACCTTCAACATCCTTCTCGGCGCGGGGATGACGTTCGCTATCCTCACCGGGGGGATTGACCTGTCGGTCGGGCGATGCCTCGCTGTGGCGAACGTGCTTTTCGCGCTTGTGCTGAATGCCACGAGCAGTCTGGTCCTGGCAACCGCGGCAGCTCTCCTGTGCGGGGCGGGGGTTGGCCTGGTCAACGGCGTCATCACCGTGAAAGGTCGAATTCCCTCCTTCATCGCTACACTGGGGACGTACATGGTGTGCTGGGGGTTGGCGTATGTGCTCTCGAGCGGCGAGACAATTACCACCAACGCAGAGATCATGCGCCGGCCCTTTGTGCGGGCGTGGATTCCTCTGGCGCCGGTCATTGTGCCGGTCATGGCCGTGGTCCTCGCGCACTTTCTCTTAACCAATTTCAAGTCTGGGCGATTCTTTTACGCGGTCGGCGGAAACGTGGAAGCGGCAAGGCTGTCCGGCATCGCCGTGGACCGAGTCCGAATCATGGCGTTTGTGATCTGTGGGTTTTGCGCAGGGATTGGGGGAGTCCTTTACTGGACCAAACTGGGGAGCGGTAGTTCCCTCGCGGGGGAAGCCTTCGAGCTGTATGCGATTGCGGCAGTCATTATCGGTGGGACAAGCCTGTCGGGAGGAGAAGGCACGGTCATCGGCACGTTTCTCGGCGCCCTCATCATGGGTGTGCTGCGGGAAGGACTGGTCATTCGGGAGGTCAGCGAACACTGGCAGAAAGTAGTGTTTGGGGCGGTCATCATTGCCGCGGTGCTGTTCGATAGTCTCAGGAGGCGGCGCCGGGATTGATGGGCGGGAGCTAAGTCCCCGCCACGGAACAAGTTTCCCTTTGACGGTTTGACATGTTTACATCGGCTCTGAACACGGCTAAAATTGATCCTGTGGGCATTTGCAGGGTAGCTCCCTGCGGAAGTGACGAACGATGCCTCGGCACGAAGGCCTGCAATTGTTCCGGCGCGGCCCGGGGCACCTCTGAGACAATAGGCGCGATTTCGGCGCATAAAGACGATTTCAGGAGGCTCGACCATTGAAGAGAGAGATGCGCAACGGCAAGAACGATGGGCTGGAAAGCCTCGAAGCGATTGACGTCAGGTCCGCCAGCAGTTTCGCGGAGATGCTTCGGCAGATGTCGAAGACGGCGTTTGGGGGAAGGCAACTGGGGCAAGCCTACCTCGTTCTCCGGGAAATGGCTGAGGACTCTTCGTGCACCATCATCGTGACGGTCTCCGGAGCCATGACCATCGCGAAGATGGGAAGGGTGCTGTGCGAGATGATTGACAGCGGGTTGGCGCATATCGTGGTGAGCACGGGCGCCTTGTTGGCCCACGGGCTGTCGGAGTCCATCGGTGGAGTGCACTACAAGTATGACGGGCGTACGCCGGACAGGGTTCTGTACGAACGCGGGTACAACCGTGTGTACGACACGCTGGAGATGGAGACAAACCTCGCCGCGACTGACGACCTCATCAATGAAGTCGTCAGAGATTACGACTGGTCTCGTCCGACGTGCTCCCACGAGATCAACCGGGAGATCGGGCGGCACCTTGCCGAGAAGGGATTGATGCCGAGCATACTGGGTTGCGCGTACCGGAAGGGTGTGCCCGTGTTTGTCCCCGCTTTCACGGATTCGGAGCTCGCCCTGGACCTGGCGACGCACTTCCTCAAAAAAGCCACCAAGAAGGGTGCGCGAAAGGAATCGGGGGGCGAGGGTCGGGAGGAAGCGGAGAATCTGTTTTCCTCGCAACCTCCTCCGTTCAATCCGTTTCTGGACCTGTACGATTTTGCCCGGAGGGTCTGTGCGGCGAAAACGCTCGGTATCTTCACCATCGGCGGCGGCGTTCCGCGAAACTGGGGACAGCAGGTGGGTCCCTTTGTGGACATTATCAACATGAGGCTCGGTCTTGACCTCCCCACTCCACGAATCCGCTATGGGGTGAGAATCTGTCCGGAACCAGCGCATTGGGGCGGTTTGAGCGGATGTACGTACTCCGAGGGGGTCTCCTGGGGGAAGTTCATGTCGCCAGACGAGGGCGGGCGTTTCGCGGAGGTCCACTGCGACGCGACTATCGCATGGCCCCTTCTCATTCGCGCGATTCTTGAGTCACGGGAAAAGAAGACTTCCAAGGGAGAGTGAAAGCCGTGGCAATCGTGTACCCGGACCAGTTTTTGGGATTACCACCGTGCACCGTGGAAGACGCCGACGCGGTCATTCTTCCACTGCCGTTCGAGAGGACAGCCTCGTACGGGACGGGTGCCTGGAGGGCGCCTCGCGCCATTCTGGACGCAAGCTGCCAGGTGGAAACGTTCGACGAGGAGACCCTCGTGGATTTCGAAGTCAGCCCCCGCATCCACACGGCGCCTGCCATTCTGGACGATGGAGATGCGGCGGTCGAAGAATACCTTGAGCGGGTCAAAGAGGCAGTAGCCCGGTTGAGGGGGAAGTTCGTCCTTTCTCTGGGCGGAGAGCACACCGTGACGTATGGCCTGGTGAGGGGGTTAGCCTCGAACGTTGCGAACCTTACCATTGTGCAGGTTGACGCCCACGCCGACCTCAGGGATGTCCTCGACGGGAAGCGCTGGTCTCACGCGACGGTCATGAGGCGATTGTTTGAGGAGGGGGCTCGGTTGGTGCAGGTTGGAGTGCGCAGTGTCTCGCGCGAGGAGTATGACCTGGTCAAGAGGGAGAAACGAATCGCATGCTTCTTCGCCCACGAACTGAAGTCCGGATGGGAGCAGCTTCGAGAGACGTTGAGGCGTCTAAGAGGGGATGTTTACCTCAGTATTGACGTTGATGGTCTTGACCCGGGGGTGCTGCCCAACACGGGGACTCCGCAACCGGACGGTTTGAGCTGGGCGCGGGTTATGGAGATTACTCACGAACTGTCCGTGTCAAGGCTCTGCCGCTTTCTCGCAGCCGACGTTGTGGAATACGTCGCCAGCCCTCATCCACCCGGCTGCGACATCATTGCCGCGAAGCTCGTGACAAAAATCCTTGCTCACCGTTTTGCCAAAAGGTAAGCGGTGAGGACTAAACCGCGACTGCAAACCACCAAGACACAAAGACACAAATAGTGGAGGCGGCTTCCAGCCGCTTGGCGACGCGGCAAGACGCCGCGTCCACGGCAATTCCCGCCAGATAGTTGCGTCTGGCGAGTACAAGCCCTTCCCCCAATCCGAGCAAAGGCCGCGCCCCTGGTTCAGCGTGAGCGTGCCGCGGCGACGGCTTCGACAAATTTCCGGGCGCGATCCGTTATCGCAGTGAACTGGCCGGCATTGATTTCTTTCGGGGGAGCGAGGTTTCCTCCTGCGGCAATCATCTCCGCCCCTGCTTTGATAAACTCGCCAGCATTTTCGAGGGTCACTCCGCCCGTCGGAACGAGTTTCACCTGCGGGAGCGGACCCTTGATGGCTTTCAGGTAATCCGGTCCGCCGACACTGGCCGGGAAGATTTTTACGGCATCGGCCCCGGCTTCCCACGCCTCGAGGATTTCAGTCGGGGTAAAGGCGCCGGGAATGGAAACCTTGCCATAGCGGTTCACGAGGAGAATCATCTCAGGGTCGAGTATGGGGCTGACCACAAACTCGGCTCCGGCGAGGATCGCGGCTCTCGCCGTCTGGGCATCGAGCACCGACCCCACGCCGATGATCGCGCCTCCCTTCAGCTCTCGTACTGCCTCGCGGACGACGTCCAGGGCGCCGGGCGTCGTCATCGTGACCTCGACGGAGACGATGCCCCCTTCCGCAAGTGCGCTCGCCGTGGAGACAAGTTGGCCGGGCGAGTCGGTTCTCAACACAGCGATGACGCCGCAATCTACCATTCTGTCAAAAGTACAGCGGAACTTGTCCATGTGCGTTCCTCTCGGGCGAAGTAGCTCAAGGCAATGGTCGTTTGCATGCTGCGCGGGCTGTCAGGCAGAGAACCTGCCGCGCCCAGCGTTCGATTCAGAAAATACTACAAGGCAAGCCTAAAATCAAGCTGGTGCAACCGCCGCCAAGTGCGCTTCTTGAGCATGTCGAGGAGAACGGCGCCGAGCGCGGAGGCATTGTGAATGGCGAAGATGCCCGCCAGGTCACAGTGCGCCTGAAGAATATCCCGATCGGTTTGGAAGCTTCGGTCGCGCCCGCCTTCAGGCTTGCCTTCGGGCCCCGACGTCAGTGCGCGGCGATGTGAGCTCCTCGGGTTCGCCCTTGTCCTTTCCGCATCCGACCAAAAGAGACAACGCAATGACCAAAGCCAGTGAGAAAGCTGTGCTTTTCAACGATTGTCCTCCTTTCGCGTGTTGAACTCCCGTATCGAAAGCACCGAAGAACACGTCGAGTCTCTACCTCGGCCACTTCTCGGACTGTTCGGGGAACTCTGTCTCGCTCACCAAATGGGCTTCAGTTCCCAGCTCTCGAGCGATTCCAGGAGGGCTGTGCCGCCTTCGGCGAAGAGCTCAACCCCTTTGTCCTCGTCGCCGGGGTAAATGACTCGCGTCACACACGCCCGACCGCCGTTGACAAACACCTCCATGACCGATTTGTCCAGAAAGAGATGGAGAGTGAGCGGCGCTTTTTCATCGGCCCGCTTCAAGGAGACCTTCACACCTTCCACATCGAGCGTCGCGCCGTCGCAGCGAACGGTGACCACGCGTTTTCCATCCTCGGACCGCCGCACCCTCAACCCGAACGCTCTGGCATCATCCCGTCGGAACACAGCATTGATCTCCATTGTGTCGCCGCGGAGATTCTCAAGCACCAGGTGACCATCCTTGAGCGGGATTCCTGAAAACTCGAGATGCTTTCCTCGGAGCGCCTTCAGCTCAGGCGCCGGCCTCTGGATGAGGTATCCGTCGGGACCTATCGAAGGAATTCGCGGCAGAGCCATGCAGCCGTTCCATCCCCTGCCTTCGTGAAAACCCCGCACCCAGGCAAGCAACACGCATCGCCCGGCGCCATCGAAAAGCACATTTGTCGCGTAGTAGTCGCCGCTGTGGTCCACACGCCCTCGGTTCTCTGGGGTGAAGGCATATCTCTCCAGGTTGAACGACCCGACGAAGTATTCCAGCGGGCGGTACGGTGAGCAGAGCAATACCCATTTCTCTCCAAGCTTGAAGAAGTTGGGGCACTCGGGGAATTGCGTGTCGCTCTTTGGCAGCCGGAAGAGGATGCCGCGATACGTCCAGTGGGTGAGACGGGGGTCTTCCGCTTCGTAGATGGGAACAACGGCTTCGTCGCCGAGGTCCGCTCCGACAACAAGAAACGTTCGCCCGGCTTCGCGGAAAATGAACGGGTCTCGCCAGCTTCCGCCGAACCTCGGTCCGCCCTGCGTCTCCAGGGTCAGAATTGGATTTGCCGGGTGTTTCTGCCAGACAAGCAAGCTCTCGTCGCTCAACGCCGCCCACTGCTCATTTGGCCGCCGATTTCCATCCACGCTCGTGTAGAACAGGAGGAGACGCCCCTCCCCGTCAAGAGCGGCACAGCCGGAGAAGCAATGGTTTTCTCCCTTCTCCTTCGACGGCCAGAGAGCGATGGGAAGATGTTCCCAGTGAATGAGGTCTTTACTGCGCGTGTGCCCCCAGTGCATGTTTCCCCATTGGTCGCCATAGGGATTGTGTTGATAGAAGACGTGATAATAGCCCTTGTAATAGATTGTGCCGTTGGGGTCGTTCATCCAGAGAGCCGGAGGGCGGAAGTGGCAAACGGGCCGCGTGGGGTCTGCCTCTGCCTTCCGTACGGCAGCCGCTACACTCTGCATGGCTTTTTCGATGGCGGGATTGGCGGAAGTCGCGGCGAGCCGTTCGGCGATGTGCGTGTCCGCGTCCGGGGTAACCACCGAGGCGGCTGGCGGCGCGACCTCGATGACAGAAACGAAGAGGCCCATGAAAGTCAAGAGCAGCCAGTTGCTCTGACACCATCTGTGCGATTTTGTCGTGCGGCGACTCAACCTCCGTGTCATGGTTTGTCTCCCGATTTTGCGCTGGTTGCTCGTAAAGCCGGGGGCATAGTTGCGAATCGTATGCTGTCAGAAACAATGCGGCCGGAGGGAGCATGTGTCAAGCGCATTCGCCTTTAGAAATGCACTGTACATGTAGAAGGTAGACAGGGGTATGGGAGGTTGAGTTACCTGAGCGCTGAGGTGATGAAGAGGCTGAGGAGAAGGGAAAGCGGCGTTGGCGGGTCGAGCGCGATTACAGGCGCCGGGCAGAGCGGAGTATTTCCCTGGAGGATAAGAAAGGTCTCCACAAGCCGACACCGACGGGGAGAATGGTGGAGAATCATCGGGTCGCGCGCGACCTCGGGGCGAAATTGATCCGCGGCGCTTGAAAGACGCTTGCAGCAGATGGATCTCAGCACGTGACCAAGCAGCACCGTTGTCCCTCCACGCTGTCGGCCTGCCGCTGCCACCAAGTGTAGATTTTCCGGAGCATTCGATCCGCAGCCGACAATCTGAGTGATGGCGCCAACACGACGGTTCTTGCCGCAGCGTCCAAAACTACAGAGCATTGTCCCACATCGGCAACAATGACCTCCACTCCCAACGAGCCAAACTGCTCCTGCCAATTCCTCATCCAACTTCTGACGTTCATCTCTTCTCTCCAGCTCTCCTGCGCTCTTTTTCGGAATAACATCTGAGGTCCTTTCTCGTATATGTGACTCAGTGTTTTGCTCGTTTGTTCCTTGTTTTCATAAACCTATATGCTGTTCTGTCGGCATTTCTTCGCGCAATCGAGACGTCTTTTCGCCAGAGCTCTGTTAGAGTGATTGCGACTGCCGATGCATGCCGGTGAGGGCAGCGGTCAGGGGGAGGCAATCTGCGTCCATCCGCGTTCATCTGCCGTTTTGTTCCGCAGGAGCGGACGGAACCGCGAAAGGTGCCGGACTTGTTGGACTTGTCTTGTGCGAGGACTATCGGTATAAAGAGACGGTGAAACGTTCCCGCGGGAAAAGCGGTTTAGAGAATGAATGGCATGGAAGCGGAGCACCGAGAATGTGGAAGCGATTCGGCAGGAGTTTGTTTGGCTGTGCATGCGGAGGTTTGTTCGTGAATATGGCGTTCGGAGCTGACGTGGCAAGGACAGGCGATATGTTCCCTGAGAAACCGCCGGAGACGCGGAGGGATGACGTGAGGGAGGTCATGCACGGCGTCGAGGTCAGCGACCCGTACCGCTGGCTCGAAGACCGAACTTCCCCGGAGACAGAGGCATGGATCAAGGCACAGAATGAATATACAGAAGCCGTCCTTCATTCGCTGCCCCGAAGGGAGGAAGTGAAGCAACGGCTCACCGAATTGATGAAGGTTGATTCGGTTGGACTGCCCTGGGTGAGAAATGGGCGGTATTTCCTCGTGAAAAGAGACCGTGAGCAGGAGCTGTCGGTCATCTCAGTCAGGAATGGGCTTCGAGGAAAAGAAGAAGTGCTGCTTGACCCGCATCCGCTCAGCCCGGATCACACCACGAGCGTCGGATTACTCGACGTCTCCGACGACGGCACGTTGATGGCCTACAGTGTCCGAGAAGGTGGGCAGGACGAGGTGACCGTCAAGTTTTTTGACGCGGAGAGGAAGGAGATTTTGCCAGAGAGTCTCCCGAAAGCCCGTTACTTCGATTGTTGCCTGGCGCCCGACAAACGCGGAGCCTACTACTCGCGGCACGGAGAAGAAGGGACGCGAATTTACTATCACGCGTTCACGAATGCAGGCGGGGACGCCTGCGCTACGATGGGGAAGGGACGCGAGGGCGACCGGCAAATCTTCGGGGAGGGCTACGGCCCGGACAAGGGAATAAGCGTTGACCTGTCCGACGATGGGCGATACTTGCTCATGACCGTGTGGCACGGTTCCGCGGCCGAGAAAACGGAGGTCTATTTTCAGGACCTCGCCGAAGGCGGCCCCATCGTTCCAGTGGCGAACGATATTGACGCGCGGTTCGCAGGGGAGATCGGAGGCGAATCTCTCTTCCTTCACACGAACTGGAAGGCGCCAAAGGGACGTATCCTCCGGATTGACCTGAGAAAGCCCGCGCGCGAGAACTGGCGGGAGATTGTCCCCGAAACCGATGCGGTCATTGATGGATTCTCCTTAGGAGGCGGGAGGCTTTTCGTCAACTACCTCGAGAATGTGAAGTCACGAGTCCGCGTGTTCGAGGCAGACGGTCGCCGCGTGGAGGACATTGCGTTTCCGGCGATGGGAAGCATCTCGGGAATCGGAGGGAGGTGGGCGAGCGATGAAGCGTTTTTCATGTTCTCGTCTTTTCACATTCCGTCCACGATCTACCGATACGAGTTGCCCAGCGGGAGGCAGGAAGTCTGGTGGCGGTTGCAGGTCCCCATGGACAGCGACTCCCTTGAGATCGAACAGGTCTGGTACAAGTCAAAGGATGGGACGAGGGTGCCGATGTTCCTTGTTCACGGGAAGGGTCTTCACCGAAATGGCTCGAACCCGGCGCTCCTGACCGGCTACGGGGGCTTCAACGCGACGCTGACGCCGTGGTTCTCGCCCATTGCCGCGATCTGGGCGGAGAGCGGAGGGGTCTTTGCTGTGGCAAACTTGCGGGGAGGCGGAGAGTTCGGCGAGGAGTGGCATCGGGCCGGCATGCGAGAGAACAAGCAGAACGTCTTCGACGACTTTCTCGCGGCTGCCGAATGGCTTATCGCTAATGGCTACACGCGCCCGGAGAAGCTCGCAATCTCCGGCGGTAGCAACGGGGGTCTTCTCGTTGGAGCCGCCCTGGCCCAGCGGCCGGAGTTCTTTCGCGCGGTTGTGTGCACATATCCCCTCCTCGATATGGTCCGTTACCACAAGTTCCTCCTTGCGCGATTCTGGGTACCTGAGTATGGTTCGTCAGAGGACTCCGAGCAATTCAAATACCTCCATGCTTACTCTCCCTACCATCGCGTACAGAAAGGTACGAAATACCCCGCAGTTCTTTTCATCACCGGCGACGAAGACACTCGCGTGGACCCACTTCACGCCAGGAAAATGACGGCTCGTCTCCAGGCTTCGACCGCTTCTAACAGGCCAATCCTCCTTCAGTATGAGACAAAAGCAGGACATTCCGGCGGACGCCCCCTCAGTAAACAAATCGAAGACCTGACCGACGAATTAGTTTTCCTGTTCTATCAGCTTGGCGTGAACCCTGCCGTCCGTTAAGCTTCGCGCCCTTCGTGTCCTTCGTGGTGAATATACGCCCGAGTCCGACCACGAAGAGCGCGAAGGCCACGGAGGTGGATACATGCGGCCGTGCTTCGTGCTCCTCGCCTGCCCGCCTGCCCGTGGGCGCGCGCGACGGTCGGAGCGGGACCGCGGGACCGTCCGCGCTCCTGGGCGGCGTCTGCCCGAACGGCCAGGGTTCCCGCGCACAGGCTTCGGACCCCGCGCCTCCCACCGTGCGCGCCCTTGCCCCCATCAGGGCGAACGACTTGCCACGAAGAACACGAAGGGGGATATATCTTGTGCTCCACGCCCTTCGTGTCCTTCGTGGTGAACATACGGCCGGATCCAACCACCGAATCCGAAATCGTGGGCGCAGTATCGTACTTTCTGGCAGCCGTGGGAAGGTAATCGTGCACAAAAATGTCCCGCGGCGCGGACTCGAGCGAATGTGTGCGCACCTCATCTCGTTGCGGACCAGATAGATATGGAAATCGTGTCCTTTGCAGGACGCCTGGCACAAATCTTGAGTAAACCTCCCGCAATGTTTCCCGGCCACAGGCCGCCCCTGTTCCGCTCTTCGCGGTCTTCGTGTTCTTCGTGGTTGGAGCCCGGCCGTATGTTCACCACGAAGGACACGAAGGGCAGGAAGCTTGCCGATAAAACCAGTCAAGTATGGAGGCGTTTTCGGATGCAAGGCGAAGCCGACGCGGAAGTTCGGTGCAGGGATGAGTTTATGGACGCGCAATCGAGGTGCGGAGCACCAAGGACTACGGAGAAGCGAGGAAAGGAAGATGACTTTGTAGCGGCGGAGCGCGGCCTTCTCCACACGGCCGTAGATAACGTACCAGACCATATTTACATCAAGGACGCCGAAGGTCGTTTCGTTCTCGCCAACGCTTCGCTCGCGCGCCACATGGGTATCCGGTCACCTCAAGAACTTGTCGGAAGAACGAATTTTGAGTTTTATCCGCCGGACCTCGCGGCCAAATTCGATGCCGATGAACGAGGAGTCATCAACTCCGGACTGCCGCGCATTAATCAAGAAGAAGTCGGTGTGGACAGATTTGGCAATAGGATGTGGTTCCTCAGTACGAAGGTCCCCCTGAGGAATGCCGACGGAAGAATCGTCGGAATCGTCGGCAGCAGCCGGGACATCACGGAACAAAAGAGAATCGAAGAAGCACTTCGAGATTCGGAGGCCCTGTATCACTCCCTTGTGGAAAGTATCCCGCTAAACGTCTTTCGCAAAGACCTGGATGGAAGATTCACCTTCTGCAATCGCCGGTTCTGCGAGGTGCTGGGCCGGCCACCTAACGAAATCTTAGGCAAGACCGACTGGGACTTCTTTCCAAAAGAGCTCGCCGAGAAGTACCGAAAGGACGACAGGAAGGTTATCGAAACCGGGCAGGTGTTTGAGGACATTGAGGAACATCGCAAGTCCCGCCAAGGGCGGGACGAGACGATCTACGTTCAGGTTTTCAAGACGCCCGTCTGGAACTCCAGAGGCGAGGTCATCGGAACCCAGGGTCTGTTCTGGGACGTGACGGAGCGAAAGCGGACAGAGGATGCTCTGGCGCAAGAGAAGTATCTCATAGACAGCCTCATGGACAATCTCCCCGATAGCATTTACTTCAAGGATAAGGAGAGCCGGTTCACCAAAATCAATAGAGCCCTCGCGAGATGTTTTGGCCTCGCCGACCCATCGGAAGCGCTTGGGAAGACGGACTTCGACTTCTTCACCGAGGAGCATGCCCGACCAGCTTTCGAGGACGAGCAGGAGGTGATGCGGACCGGATGCCCCATCGTCGCAAAAGAGGAAAAGGAAACGTGGGCGGATGGGCGGGTGAAATGGGCATCCACGACCAAGATGCCTCTCCGGGACAAGGACGGGAAAATCATCGGCACGTTTGGCGCCTCGAGGGACATCACTGACCGGAAGGAGGCTCTGGACGCCCTTCAGCAGAAAACCGAAGAGCTGGCACGCTCCAACACGGAGCTGGAGCAGTTCGCGTACGTCGCCTCGCACGATTTGCAGGAACCGCTTCGGATGGTGGCGAGCTACGCACAGCTCCTTTCAAAGCGATACAAAGGCAATCTCGACGCGGACGCGGACGATTTCATCGGTTACATTGTGGATGGGGCGACCCGAATGCAGACCCTCATCAACGACCTGTTGTTGTACTCGCGGGTCGGCACTCGGGGCAAACCGTTTCGGGAAACCGACTGTGAGGCTGTCCTGAGATGCGTTCTGACGAACCTCCAGGTGGCGATTCATGAGAGCGGAGCCCTCGTGACCCACGACCGACTCCCTACCGTGATGGCCGACCGGTCCCAACTCGAGCAGCTTTTCCAGAACCTCATCGGCAACGCGATCAAGTTCCACGGTCCGGAGGCGCCCCGAGTCCACATATCGGCCGTAGAAACCGCCGCTGAATGGCTCTTCTCGGTGCGAGATAACGGCATCGGCATCGAACCGGAGTACCACGACCGCATCTTCGTGATTTTCCAGCGCCTCCACAACCGAACAGAGTACCCCGGAACCGGCATCGGGCTGGCCGTCTGCAAGAAGATTGTGGAACGCCACGGCGGCCGCATCTGGCTTGAGTCGCAGCAGGGGAAAGGTTCGACCTTTTACTTCACAATTCCATTTAGAGGAGACCTATAGGTATGGAAGCGGCGAGCTTCGGCAAACCCATCGAGATTCTGCTTGTCGAGGACAATGAGGGCGACGTGCGCCTCACCACGGAAGCCCTGAAGGAGAACAAAGTCTGCAATAACCTCAGCGTCGTCGGAGATGGAGTCGAGGCCATGCACTTCCTTCGCCAGCAAGGGAAGCACGCGGGGGCCCCTCGCCCGGACCTCATCCTGCTGGACCTGAATCTGCCGAAAAAAGACGGACGCGAAGTCCTGGCGGAGATCAAGTCCGACGAAGAGCTTAGGCGCATCCCGGTGGTGATCCTCACCACATCAAAGGCGGAAGAGGACGTCATCCGAACCTACGACCTCCACGCGAACTGTTACGTGACCAAGCCGGTTGGATTTGAGGAATTTGCCTCCGTGGTCAGGTCCATCGAGAATTTCTGGCTGACGGTTGTGATGCTGCCGCCTCAGTGAGAGTGAAAATTGACGCGATGCGACAGGGGCCGGGGGAACGTACAGCAGGTACGATGTCGTCGGGCGCCAAGGCGGTGCTCCTTGTCAACTTCTTGAGCTAAGCGGGGTTTGAAAATCAATGATGAATATCCAAGCTGGGCCGCATAAGCAGGATGCATGCGCGACTCGCGTCCTTTTGGTCGAGGATAATCCAGGGGACGCGCGTCTCCTGAAAGAAATGCTGGACGAGGCGGGCTCGGCGGACTTTCAGTTGGTGTGGTTTGACCGGCTTTCCGCTGGACTGGAGCATTTAGCCCAAGGGCAGACTGACGTAATCCTCCTGGATTTGTCACTCCCCGACAGCCAGGGACTCGCCACCCTCACCCGTATGCGAGCCTACGCAAACCATTTGCCGATCGTGGTCTTGACCGCTTTCGACGACGCGCCGACGGCTCTCTCAGCGGTAAGAGAAGGGGCACAGGACTACCTGATCAAGGGGCAGGTGGATGCCAACCTTCTAACCAGAGCCCTTCGTTACGCAATCGAACGCAAACGAGCCGAGGACGCGCTGCTGTGCGCTGCGCAGCAGTGGCGGGACACCTTTGATGCCATCGGCGACGGGCTCTGCCTCCTCGATGTCCACGGAAAAGTCCTGCGGTGCAACAAAGCCATGACCGCGCTCCTCAAGCGCCCTTTTCCCGAGATCCTCGGGCGCCCATGCTGGGAACTGCTGCACCATTCCCACACTCCCCCGGAAGGCTGCCCCTTCCTGCGTACGCAGGAGACCCGACGTCGGGAGTCCGTGCCTCTACCTATGGCTAACCGGTGGTTTGACGACGTCGTGGACCCACTCTTCGACAAGGACAGTAACCTCATCGGAGCCGTACACGTCCTGACGGACATCACCGAGCGGAGACGCATAGAGGGGGAGAAAAGGCGACTTCAAGAGCAATTGGCGCATGCCCGAAAAATGCAGGCCGTGGGCACCCTCGCCGGAGGCATCGCCCATGAGTTCAACAATATCAACGGAGAGATCATCGCCTTTGTTGATCTCACCCTGGAGTTGGGCGACCTCCCTCCCATCGCACGTCGTTACCTCGAAGCCGTCCGTTCGTCAGCGGTTGCCGGGACGAATCTGACACAAAGTCTCCTCGCCTTCTCAAGAAAAGGAGTCGGGCAAAAACGACCTGTCAGCCTCGACTCCATTGTGGAAAACGTGTTGCGGGTCGTCGAGAGACACCTGGCGGATGAAGGAGTGGAGCTTGTCGTGCGCTCCCCCGAAGAACCCGTAATAGTCCTCGGCGACGCTCCCATGCTGGAATCAGCGCTGATGAACCTTGTCATCAATGCCAGGCACGCCATGTTACGATCTGAGGTCAAGAGAATGACCGTGGAGACGGGATTCGACGGAGAGAAACCCTTCATCCGCGTAACAGACACTGGTTGCGGAATCCCTTCCGAGTACCTCGACAGGGTCTTTGAGCCGTTCTTTACCACCAAAGGCGCCCTGGCGACCGGAGAGGTTTTTGACGGGAAAGTGCACGGAACAGGGCTCGGACTCAGCGTATGCCACACCATCGCTGAGGCTCACGGGGGTGGGGTCATCGCCCAGAGCGAACTGGCAAAAGGGAGCACTTTCACAATCTATCTGTCCCCCTCCCTCAGGCAGAAGCCAGCGACGCCAGTCTCGGACCGCAAATGAGGCAACCCTTCGCCCGGCGCCCGGACTCTGCACCGCCTCTGCGAGAAAACTCCCGTACTCTCTTGAGAAGGTAGAGAGTTTCTCTTATCATGAAGCAAAAAGCCCTCCTGGGGCGCCACGCAACGCGGCGCGCCTGACCGGTCAGGTTGTCAGCCTCGGCAGGCCCCACGATCTGGAAGGGGCCCCAAGGCCCCCCTCAGAGCGACCGCGGCCAGGGAAAACCGAACACATGAAGAGAACCATGCCCTACTCGAAGAATGTCACCCGTCGAGAATTCATCGCCCAGACCGGCCTGGCCGCGGCATTCCTGACGAGCGGGCGTTCAGCGAAAGCCCTGTCGCAGCAGCCCGATGAGCGGAAGCGGACCACCCGGCCAAACCTCATCCTGTTCGTCACGGATGACCAGCGCTGGGATACGCTCGGCTGCACGGGGAATCCGATCGTTCACACACCCCATATAGACCGACTGGCGGCCGCGGGCGTCCTGTTCATGAACAATTTCTGCACGACCTCCATCTGTATGTCCAGTCGCGCCAGCATATTCACGGGAATGTACTCCCGACGCCACCAGATCAACAGTTTCGACCAGCCGCTGCCTGATAACCTTTTCGCCCAGACTTATCCCGCACTCATCCGAAAGGCCGGGTATCGAACGGGGTTCGTCGGCAAGTGGGGACTCGGTGGGCCGCTTCCCGAAAACGAGTTCGACTCCTTTGACGGTTTCCCCGGACAGGGTCAGTATTTCCACACGATCGAGGGCAAGACAGTCCATTTGACCCGATTGCTGACCGACAAAGCCATCCGATTTCTCCATGGTTGCTCCGGAGAACGACCCTTCTGCTTCTCCGTCAGCTTCAAGGCCCCGCACGTCCAGGATGGCCATCCCAAGCAGTTCCTCTGCGATCCAGCGTTCGAGGAGTTATACAAAGACAAGACCATCCCTGTCCCCAAGACAGCGGATCCCCGGTACTTCCAGTCACTTCCCGAGTTCATCCGCCAGTCCGAAGGGCGGACCCGTTGGCAAATCAGGTTCTCCACCCCTGAACTGTTCCAGGAAATGGTGAAGGGATACTACCGCCTGATCACCGGCGTTGACGTGGCTGTTGGCAGAATCATGGCGGCTCTCGAGGAGATGAGTCTCGACCAGAACACAATCATTCTTCACACTTCCGACAACGGCTTTTTCCTCGGCGAGCACGGTCTGGCAGGCAAATGGTTAATGTACGAAGAATCCATCCGAACGCCGCTGATTATCCGCGATCCACGTCTCCCCCTGCCGATGCGAGGACGCCGATGTGAGGAGATGACGCTCAACGTTGACATCGCCCCTACGCTTCTCGACCTCGCTGGAGTTCCCGTTCCCCCCGGCGTTCAGGGTCGAAGTCTCCGCCCCCTTCTCGCAGGAGCCCCAATACCGTGGCGTCACGACTGGTTCTACGAGCACCTCTACGGCCATGACGGCAGAATTCCCAGAAGCGAGGGTGTCCGAACGAAAGAGTGGAAATACGTCCATTACCTTGATCCGGACCCGCCTTACGAGGAACTCTACAATCTGAAGGACGACCCCTTCGAGGAGAAAAACCTCGCACCGCACGGCAAATGCGAACCGATTCTTGCTCACCTCCGCAGCCGATGGCAGGAGCTTCGGCAAAACCTCGGGTAGGAACACCCGCCGCCGAACAGCCCTACCATTTTGCCTGTCGGGCGAAACGCTCACCGTGTCCCTTTCGACAAGCCCTCATGCGAGAGCCGCAGCCGCCGAGGCATACAACAGCCATCGGCTCCTGTGGAACTTTTCCATAAAAGAAGTGTCCGAATCATCAAGGTGGATTGTTACGATTCTTTTACAGGCATCGGGCCCGCCGCAAGGTAGAATAGTCCTGTAAGCGTACAGGCCGGGAGGAGACGGCATTGTACCTCGCGGCGTGGTGCGCGTTCCTATGACGACAATCTCCGACGCAAATCGTGCCGACAGATAGTTCGGTGTCTGTCATTCAAAAGGAGGGAAGGATGAAGGCGGTGAAGGTTGTTTGGGTTGTGATGGCGATGGCGTTGGGCGTCGCTGGTGCGGCGTTCGGGGAGAGTGGAAACGAAGAGAAGGCGAAGGTCGCGGAGGCGGCGGTGAATGGGGCGGTGCAGGATGGGAGGTATGAGGAGGCGCTGTCGCTTTTGGAGAAGCGGATTGAGGCGAATGAGGAGAGGGAGTATTCGCTGTATTTGAAGGGGTTGGTTTTGTATCTCAAGGAGGATTATGACGGGTGCCTCTCGACGCTCGACGAACTGATGAAGGCGTATCCGAAGGGGAAGTGGTTTTTGAAGGCGCGGTTTCGTCAGGCGGCGGCGTATCTATCGAAGAAGGACTATGCCGCAGCTGAGCGGATTTTCGAGGACGAAGCGGAACGGCTGATGTCGGGGCAGAGGAAGGACCGGATTGCGTCGGTCTATGTGAAGTTCGCGGAGGAGGCGATGTCTCCTGCGGACAAGTTGGTGAAGCCGGATTATGACAAGGCGTATCGTTTGTTGAAGAAGGCTCTGGAGTTGCAGGTGGGGAAGGGGACGAGGGATGAGGTCTCATTCAAGGCTGCTCGATGTATGGAGCTATCGGAGAAGTGGAACGAGGCGGTGAATGAGTATCAGTCGTATCTGAACGAGTTCGGGAAGGACGGGAAGCACAAGGACGAAGCCCGGTACAACTTAGGCTGGTGTCAGTTGAAGGTGGGACACCAGGAGGAATCGCGGCGGGTCTGGCGGGACCTGATGCAGGAGTTCGCGAAGACGGAGAAACCGTCACTCAGCGGCGAACAGCGAAATCTCTGGGCGAAGGCGGCGTTCGATATTGCGAAGACGTATGGTCTGCCGAGTCCGGGGAATGCTCATTATCTCGATCTTGGGGTGACGGCGTTGCAGGATTTCCTCAAGCAATTCCCGGAAGATGAGAACGCGCCGCAGGCTGCGTTCGACATCGCTTTGAGTCCGATGAACATGGGT